>JAQVHY010000086.1 GCA_028695935.1 Desulfobacca sp. | reverse complement strand
TTGAGCGCCTTAGGCAGACCGGCAACCCCAAGGCTTTGCAGATCCACCTGGGGCACGCTAGCCCCCTGATAACCATGCGCTATCTTTCTACCCTGACCGCCGAAGATGCGCTCAGGATTCAGCAGGAGGTAGAGTTTTGATTTCGGCATTCAGGGCTACCACTATCGCAGCACTAAATTTCGCAATGGTGCGGTTTATTTTCTCCTCCGGAGAAGGGGAGAAAAGCCCTCGCCTTCAGGCGAAGACTTTAGTAGGCTGGCGGTATTATGCCAAACTACCGCGATGAAATAACATGATCATTTTACATGCCGGTTGGTATGACCATCAGCTAGTGCTTTGGGGAGAGACGCCGTCAGATTTAGCCTCTCCAGGTCCAAAGCCAAGGGGCCGCCAATCCAAGGTGCCCAAGCCGCCCAAGCTGATATTTGATGCGGGTGCTGAAAGACTAAATCAAGCCTTGGGCGAGTCCGGTATTACTTGGCAGGCCGATAAGAATAGCATTAATCAAGTAACTGCCTGGCTGCCGACCTTAAATGACCAGCCGTTAGCTTCCAGCAGTCTCATTGCCGATCTCCCTGAGCCTTCGGAAGAGATCCGGTTGGCCCCCTGGCAGATTACCGCGCTGAGGCTTCCGGTCGCGGTGGCGGTTGAGTTTCTCTGCCGCGGAGTCAATCAAGAAATTTTAGGACCTGGTCTCTTGCTCGGCCCAGATCTGGTCTTTTGGATCACGGTTTTGCGCTGGGCCGGCTCTTTAGTCGCCCGACAGCAGTTTCTCCCCAGTCTAAAAATGATAAATGGCGGTTACGTAGCGGGCTGGGAACCCGTCATAACCGGAGGAGAGCTTAATACGCAGGCATCATTAGCTGCGGCCATGCCCCACGCCTGCCGGGCTTTGAGCCGGGAGTGGAAAGCTCCCCCGGACACTCCCGCCGCAGGTCTGTTGACCGATTTTTTGGGCCGCATGGTTGATTACCTGGTCCGTACTCAAGAACCAGGACCAATTGCGTCCAGAACCAGCCGCACCCGCGCCAAGCCCTCCCACTCGTTCGACAGTAGCCATGACCACTGGCTGCATGCCTTACAATCTCCAGACGGTCTGATGATCGGCCAACCCGGCGAACTGGAAGAGTTGGCCGCGCAGATTGAGACCTGGAAGCGTCCGATGGCGCTCACTACGACCACGCCGTTTCGCCTCTGTTTCCGCCTGGAAGAACCGAGCGAGGCGGAGGCGCGAAGTCTCCAGGTCGATGACGCTTTTGATCGTTGGTATGTCAGGCTGCTGCTCCAGGCCGTCGATGATCCCAGTTTGTTTATTCCTACGGCCGAGGCCTGGCAAGCCCAAGGGAGCACTGCGGCCCTGCTCTGCCGAGATAATTTCAATGTTCAGGAATATCTGTTATTCTCTTTGGGACAGAGCGCCCGTATCTGCCCGGCCCTAACCCAGAGTTTAAAATCAACGGCACCTGGGGGGGTTGAAATCAGCACCGCGGAAGCCCTGGAGTTCCTGACCGAGAAGGCCCTACTGCTGGAACAGAGCGGTTATCGAGTCCTTTTACCGGCATGGTGGACGCCGCAGGGCACCCGGAGCCAATTAACGGTTCGGGCCCAGGTCGCGTCACCCAAATTCAAGACTAAAGCCGGGCTGTCCTTAGACCAGATCGTCCGGTTTCAGTGGCAGGTGGCCCTGGGGGGAGAAGCGTTGTCGGAGGCGGAGTTGGAGGCCCTGGTCAGACTCAAGTCGCCGCTGGTCAAGGTGCGCGGCCAATGGGTCATGCTCAATGCCGAGGAGATGCAAGCCGCTCTAGAATTTTGGAAAAAGAAGGGCAGCGCCAAAGCCACTGTCCGCGAACTGATCAATATGTCTTTAGGGGGCAGAACGGCCGCAGCGGGGCTCGCCTGCGACGGGATCAAGACCGACGGTTGGCTGAGGGAATTGCTGGATAGCCTGCAGGGACGGGCAGAATTTGCCGAGTTGCCGGTGCCGAAGAAGTTTCAGGGCACTCTCCGACCTTATCAGGTGCGGGGCTACTCCTGGTTGAGCTTCCTACGGCAATGGGGCCTGGGCGCTTGTCTGGCTGACGATATGGGGCTGGGCAAGACCATTCAGACCCTGGCTTTGATTTTGCGAGATTGGCAATTAGATCATCCCGGCCCGGTGCTCTTGATCTGCCCGACCTCGGTAGTCGGCAACTGGCAAAAGGAGGCCGCCCGTTTCACCCCTGATCTGCCGGTCATGGTCCATCACGGCCTCACCAGAGCCAGGGGCAAGAGTTTCCTCAAGCAGATCCAGAAGCACGCCATGGTCATCTCTAGTTATGCGCTGATGCATCGAGATTTTGAGCTGCTCCAGAAGGTTCCCTGGTCCGGGGTGATTTTGGACGAGGCCCAGAATATCAAAAACCCGGAAACCAAACAGGCCAAGGCGGCTCGGGCCCTCAAAGCCGATTACCGCCTGGCCCTGACCGGCACCCCGGTGGAAAATAACGTCGGTGACCTGTGGTCCATCATGGAGTTCCTCAATCCTGGCCATCTGGGGTCGCAGACCGAGTTTAAACGCCGCTTCTTTATCCCGATCCAGGCCTATCGCCAGCCCGAGGCCACGGAACGTCTCCAGCGCCTGACCGCCCCCTTTATCTTGCGCCGCTTAAAAACCGACAAAAGCATTATTGCCGATTTGCCGGAAAAAAATGAGATGCTGGTCTATTGCCACCTCACCAAGGAGCAGGCCTCGCTCTATGCCGCGGTGGTAGAAGAGATGATCCCCTCCTTAGACCAGATCGCCGGTATCCAGCGCAAAGGTCTTATCCTGGCCACCTTGCTGAAACTGAAGCAGGTCTGCAACCATCCCGCCCAATTTTTAGGTGATAATTCACCTATTCCGGGTCGCTCCGGCAAGCTGTCCCGGCTTACCGAGATGCTGGAGGAGGTTATCGTCAGTAAAGATCGGGCCTTAATTTTTACCCAATTTACTGAAATGGGTAAAATTCTCCAGCATCACCTGCAGGAGACCTTTGGGCGGGAGGTACTCTTTCTTCATGGCAGCTTGACCAAAAAACAACGGGATCTGTTGGTGGAACGTTTTCAGCGCGGCAACGGCCAGACGCCCCTGTTTATCCTATCCCTCAAGGCCGGGGGCACGGGACTCAACCTCACGGCCGCCAACCATGTCTTTCACTTTGACCGCTGGTGGAACCCGGCGGTGGAAAACCAGGCCACCGACCGGGCCTTTCGCATCGGCCAACGCAAAGATGTCCAGGTCCATAAATTCGTCTGCCTGGGCACCTTGGAGGAAAGTATCAGCGATTTGATTGAACGCAAACAGGAAGTCGCCGAGAAAGTGGTCGGCACCGGGGAGGGGTGGTTGACCGAACTGTCCACTACTAAACTGAAAAAGCTTTTTAGCTTGCGTCCCAGCGCGGTTGGAGAATGACATGAGCTATTGGTATTATCCCTCTTCCGGTCCCAAGGCCGTCAAAGGCGGTATCAAGGCGCAATCGAAGCGCGGCGACTTCGCCGCCCACTGGTGGGCCCAACGCTGGATTGCGGTATTGGAAAGTTTTCATATTGGCGCTCGATTAGACCGGGGCCGCACCTATGCTCGCAAAGGACAGGTGATAAATATTGATATTGCTAAAGGCCGGGTCCGGGCCCAGGTGCAAGGCTCTAGACGTAAACCATACGAAGTGACCATCAAGATCAAAACCCTGACCAAGACCAACTGGCGGCGCCTAGCCAAGGCCTTGTCAACCCAGCTCTATTTCCTGGCCACCTTATTGGCCGGGGACATGCCCCCGGAGATCGAAACGGTCTTTAGCGACTTGGGTCTGTCTTTGTTTCCCAAAAAGCTTAAGGACTTAGAGACTGATTGTAGCTGCCCCGATTGGTCCAACCCCTGTAAGCATATTGCCGCGGTTTTTTATCTCCTGGGAGAAGCCTTTGACCAGGATCCTTTTCTGATGTTAAAGCTGCGGGGTCTGGAGAAAGATGAATTATTAGAGTTATTGGCCCCCAAACACCCTGCCCCTCAACAGGCGGTAACCGAAGCTGTAGCGCCACCAAAGTTGGTTCCTGAACCTTTAAGCTCCGAAACCGCGATTTTTTGGCATGGCGCTGAGCTTCCAGAAGATCTATTCGGCGCGGTGCGGCTGCCGCCGATAAACGCCATGTTGCCCAAGCGGCTGGGTAAGTTCCCGTTTTGGCGGGGTTCGTGCGCCTTTTTGGAATCTATGGAATCTATTTATCAAAAAGCTGCCGATAAAGGCCTAACAGTGTACCTGGGGGAACGTAACTATTCAAACAGTCATGAGATTTACCCTGCTCAGCCCCGAGGATGAAAAACTTTTTGTAGCCGCTATAATAAAGCTGACGGGCTCGGAGGGAGGTCGCTCTTTTTTTGGTGGAAAATCCCCGATATTCAAACGGATCCGGGCTTCCGGGCACGAACCCCAGAATGTCTCGCGCCATCTTGGCATTGAACGCACGATAAAAAGATCTGCTCGCCTAAAGTGAGGTCAGCAAGGAATCCTGGGAAGCCTTCCGGTCTCGTCAGCCACTAGGGGCGGGAAGGAGGTGAGTAGTGTGATTGAGCCTTTAGTAAAGAGTGCGGCTGGCTTGGATGTCCACCGCAAGACGGTAGTTTGTACGGTTCTGCAGGAAGAAGCCGAGGGGCGGCTTTCCAAATTTACTCGTGAATATCCGACCTTTCGGGCCCGCCTGCAGCAATTAGCCCAATGGCTGGTGGAGTTGGCAGTGCTGGAGAGTTCCGGCATCTACTGGCAGAGCGTTTATGAGAGCCTGGAAGCCGCCGGAATCAAGTCCCATCGGCTGGCACGAAAACCGGCATGATATCATACCTTGGTTCAATTACCTGCTTTCCACCTGGCGCATGGCCTACCGGGAATTCGAGGAGTGGGCGAGCCGTCGGCATCCCCGGCGCGGCTCCAAGACCGAGTTGGTGGAATATGCCCTGCAAAACCTGGTAGGAACCTCTGGCATTGCCGACCTGGAGCGGCTATGCCCTAATGTCAGCCGCGACACCATCCGCCTGGTCATGAACCGCTGGCGGGAGGAGGGCAAATTGGTGATTTTAGGCAGGGGACGTGACGCCAAATGGCGGCGTCTGGAACAAAAGGGATAATACCACATTAATGTGGGAATAAATGCGGGAACAATGCCAATGATAGACACAGCAAAAGCTCAAGGATTAGCCCGGTCAAGGCCGCGCCTGGTGAGGAACCGCCGTTGGTGGTGGTGGATTCATTAGCCGGGGGCAGCTCAATTCCTTTGGAAGCCCTACGGCTGGGCTGCGAGACCTTTGCCCGCGACCTCAATCCGGTGGTCTGCCTGATTCTCAAGGTCATGCGGGAAGACATCCCGTGCTACGGCTCGGAGTTGGCCGCTGAGGACCGCAGCCTATTGGATTTGAGCGCTTTGACCCTGGAGCTTCAGGATTTGCTCGGCGTGAAGGTAGATGTAGTTTCGGAAGATGGCATTTACTGGCTACTGCGCCGGGAGATTTTGAAGGAGGCCCGGCCGCTATGAAGAAAGACCCGCGGGTTTATTTAGTCCAGATCTTGGAGCGGCGGATTAATCGAATTCTGGAGTATACTATAGAGGGGAAAGAAGCCTTTTGACAGGGCGTTTACAGATCCAGCCGCCGGAAGTTGGTGACTTTGTCCATATCTGGCTGCAAGCTGATAAAGTATGTATTACTCTTGTATCCTGGCCCATTATAACTATTCCATCTCCAATGGGGTGGTGCCGGCCTCTTGGCGGAGCACAACTGCGTTGGCCGGAAGCCGGCCCCACTGATATTCATCTAATTATGGAGCCTCTGGAGAGCGGGAAAGCAGCGCACCTCCCGCCTGGCGGCCTGTTGGTAGTCTGCCATGATCAATAAAATCCATCTCGAAAACTTTATGGCCCACAAGTCCACCAGCATTGAACTGTCGCCCGGGGTGACAGTCATCACCGGCCCCAATAATATCGGCAAAAGCGCCATTGTGGAAGCCCTCCGCTACCTGCTCTACAATCCCGCGCCCAAACATATCATCCGCCATGGGGAGAAACAGGCGGTCGTGTGCCTGGAACTGGACTCTGGAGAAATCATTACCTGGCAGCGTCAGGACAAGCATGCCTCCTACATCATCCAACAGCCGGGCCAGGAAGCCGAAAAGTACCACAAATTCGGCCGTGAGGTCCCGGAGGACGTCCGGTCTCTGCTGCGCCTACATCAGGTCGAGACTGACACCGACAGCATTGATATTCATTTGGGGAACCAACGGCAGCCCATCTTCCTTTTAGATCGGCCCGGCTCTCATGCCGCGGGTTTCTTTGCGGCCTCGACGGAAGCAGATTATCTTTTGAAAATGCAACAGGTCCTGAAACGCCGAACCGAACAGGCGAACAAGGATCGGAAACGCTTAGCGGCCGAATTAGACGAACTGGCGGAGCAACTGGCCTGCCTTGCACCGCTGGACGATCTCGAGGAATTGATCCAAACGACCGAAGCTCTCTACAACGCCATTGCCGAGACCCATCGTCAGCTTCCCCGGCTGTCAGAACGCATCGGCCAAATAAAGGACACGGCAACTAGACTCGCCCAAGAACAGCAGGCCGCAACCATCTTGGGAGGCCTGCCAGCGCCGCCCTTTTTGGAGGATCTCACTGGCTTGACTCTGGTCCTGTTCGAACTGGAAGAGAAAACCCGGCTGCAACAGCGTGAGACGGCCCGGAGCGCCGTCTTTGTCGGCCTGACCTTGCCGCCGCCACTGGCTCCTACCGCCGACCTGGAGGCAGTGGTGCAAGACACCCAAGAAACCCTCGCTCGCCATGAGCTGGCGGCGACCCAGGAACGGGTTTTAGCTGAACTGGCGACTCCGCCGGCGCTATCTCCCACCCCGGAATTGGCTGATCTGATCAAGTCCCTTGAGGTGCATGGTTCCCTTTTTGAAACCG
Source organism: Desulfobacca sp. (assembly GCA_028695935.1). Taxonomy (GTDB): domain Bacteria; phylum Desulfobacterota; class Desulfobaccia; order Desulfobaccales; family Desulfobaccaceae; genus Desulfobacca_B. The sequence continues at coordinate 7,576 of JAQVHY010000086.1, read as the reverse complement.
CCCGGCAGCGACTGGCAGTTTTGGCTCGGGCGGTAGAGCCGCCCGCCTTGGCGATTATAGGGGAATTGCCCCGACTCATCCGGGACCTGGCCGAAGAGAGCAATAAGCTCAAAGGCTTACAACGGCGGTTATTTGCCCTGGACCAAGCCGCGCCGCCGGAGCTGTTCGATCTCGGTAACCTGGACAATTTGGTGCAAGAGCTGGAGCGGGAAACTCACCGTTGGCAGGGTCAGCAGCAGGCTTTCCGGGTTATGGCTGCCTTATCGTCGCCCCCGGAATTTTCGGACATCCTGGAATTGGAAGACACCGTCCGCGCCTTGACCCAGGGGATGGCCGAGATTTCCCGGCAGCAGACGCAGCTTGCCGGGCTCGACCGACAACTGGACCAGAAAAAGGTCGAGATTCAGGACTATCTACATGACGTCAGCATCTGTCCCCTCTGCGGCAGCCCCCTGGAATTAGCCCATTTTTTGGAAGACCACCATGCTTGAGCCCTCCCACTGGCCCAGATACCACGGCCTGCTCTTTATCGGCGACCCGCACCTGGCTGCTTCCCCGCCGGGCTACCGGATAGACGATTATTGCCGGACAATATTGGAAAAATTGTCCTTCTGCCTGGAAACAGCCTCCCAGCAGCGGTATCTGCCCATTATCCTGGGTGATCTGTTTCATCTGCCCCGGAATAACCCCAACCACCTGCTGGTTGATCTTATAGAGTTGTTCCGTCCGATCCGGCCCTGGGTGCTGGTGGGCAATCACGACAAACATGAAGCCCGCCTTACTCGGGATGTCTCTCTGGCGGTGCTGCAGGCCGCCGGGGTTATCCGGTTATTAGCTGAAGCCGGCCCGGTGGACAGAGTGCGCATCAACGACCAGGTAGTGCTTATCGGCGCCAGCCCGGATTGGACGCCGCTGCCCAACGGCATGGACGAGCCGGGAGCAGATGTGGTGGTCTGGGTTACGCATCACGACCTCCGCTTTCCTGATTATGAGGGCGGCCGGTTTACCTTAAAAGAATTACCGGGTATTGACCTGGTGGTCAACGGGCATATCCATACCTATAAACCACCGCAGCGGTGCCACCAGACTCTCTGGTATAATCCCGGGGGAATCAGCCGCTTGACCAGAAGCGTCTATACCCAGAGCATGCAGCCGGCCGTCTCTCTCTGGCGGCCGGGACTGCCGGTGCCGGAACGCCTCATTATTCCGCATCGCCCCTTTGAGGAGGTCTTTGTGCCGCTCAGCGCGGAGGAAGCCGCCCGGTCCGACACCCTGGATGAATCCCTGTTCATTAAAGGCCTGGAAAACCTCCTGATGCGCAAAACCCAAGAAGGTGTGGGGCTGAAGGCCTTTCTGGAAGCCAACCTGAATCCCCGTGATCCCCTGGACGCCATGATCTGGGAGCTATATGAGGAGGTAATGCATGCCGAAAACCAAGCGTAACTCCGCAACGAGTGGACTTCCCTCCCGGGACGCCGCCGTCCAACAGAAACTGGAGACCTTGAAAAAGGAATACACCGATTTAAATACCCAGAAAATCACTACCGAGGCGAACATCAAGAATCTGGAGGAAAATCTGGCCCGGTTGCGGGACACCGCCGAAAAAGAATTCGGCACCAGCGACCTGGAGGAGTTGAAACAGATCCTGGAGACGCGGCGTCAGGAAAATGAACAGCGGGTGGCGCAGTATGAGCAGCATATCGAGGAAATCAAGACCAACCTGGCGGCTATTGAAGAACCGCTGGTTGAGAGCGACTGATGGCGCTGGCAGACCTCAACCCACCTCTGCCGCCCTCCCCCGAGGAGGTCCGGAGACGCTGGCAGACCCTGCGGGCCCGCCAGCAGGTCCTCTGGGAACGCCAGCAGCAGGCTCGCCAACAGCAGCAGGAACTGGCCGCCTTCCTGAAGCAGGCTCCTGCCATTGCCGACCGCCTGGATGCCCTCTCCCAGCAACTCTTTGGCGACATTCTGACCGAAGTGGAACGCAATCTGACCTACGCTCTCGAGGAGATCTTGGAACAGAACCTCAAGGTAGTGACCGCCACGGAAGTGAAAAAAGGCAAGGCCACCATCAGCTTCAGCGTAGAGCGGGACGGTCAGCCGGAAGATATTCTCACCGGTCAGGGAGGATCAGTGTGCAACATCATTTCTGTCGGGCTTCGGCTCATCGCCCTGTCCCAGCTTCCCGAACGGGAACACCGCCGTTTTCTCATCCTGGACGAACAGGACTGCTGGCTCCGGCCCGATCTGGTCCCCCGTCAAATGGCCATCATCCATACCATTGCCCGAAAACTGAATTTCCAGCTCTTGGTCATCAGTCACCACGACCTCAGTCTCTTTCAGGATTACGCCGACCGCATCTACCGCCTGATCCTATCCCCCACAGCCGCCGATGGCGTCCGCCTGGAACTGCTGAAGAGCGAGCCAAAGACCTCGATGCTGGGGCCATATCATGACTGACCCACCCAAACACTAACTTAATCTTCGGCACAAGGAATAGACACAGCTCAATTCATGGGATTCATTTCAAAAACAGTAGGGTATAAACCTTCGCCTTTAGGCGGAAAAGTCTTTAGCATTGAACCTTTCAAGGGCATCGTCTTTAGCGATATACTCTCCTTCACAATTTGCAAAGGAGAGCGTTTTATGGACAAAGACGGTTATCAACGGGGTTCTCATACCGTTACCGATCTGAAGTATCACTTTGTCTGGAGAACCAAATATAGCTATGGGGTTCTGCGTGGAAAAATGGCTATGAGAGTTCGGGATATAATCCGACAGGCTATTAAAAGACGGCAAGACAAAAGTGGTTCAGAGAACGCCGTTTACCATTCAGCTTACTATTGCGACCGGAGAGACGGTGCAGCCGATCACGTTGGGGGTTGACAGCGGTTATCTCCATATTGGCCTGTCTGCGGTTTCGGAAAAAGAAGAGCTTATTGCTGACGACATTGAGTTGCAGAACGATATTGTCAGGCTCAATTCAAGCTCTCAAAACAAATGCCATATGTTCTCCATCTCCCCCTGTTTCCGCTGGCGGGTTCCACCAGCTTTGGCTTGACCGGTAACAGCCTAAATGGTTTCCGCCCGGCAACTACCTGAAGTCCTTGGGCTAATTTAGGTATAGTTTTACTGCATGGACCCCCTAATTCCCGATCTACTGGTTTTTTTTAACTGCTGTCTAAATTTTGAGCTCCATTATCTTCTTCGCTTTGACCAGCGATGATAACCGCGAATTAGCCCTTAAATTTAAAATTTAAATCAAAAGTATAAAACACTAGTATATTAATTCCTTTTTTTTCTTGACATTTTGATATGATAAATAATATGGTTCTCACTATATATAAGAATGGCTATTGGAGGGGGATATGCAAGGCATTGTTATCTCTATTATCAATAATAAGGGTGGCTGTGCCAAGACCACCACCACCGTCAGTCTGGCCCACGCCCTGGATAAGGAGGGGAAAAATGTCCTGGTTATCGACAATGATAGTCAGTGCAACAGCTCCACCATCTTAATTAACAATATTTCGTCGGTTACTAATACCTTATATAATCTTCTAAGCCAGAATATACCTGTAACTACCTGTATATACCCCACAGCTTATCGTCGGATTTCAATTCTACCTAATGATCAGCGCACTGCTGCCTTGGAAATTCCTTTGGCCAAACATATGCCCGATAGTCTGCTCATTCATCGAGAGAAGTTGAGAGATCATGTTTGTAAAAGCTTTGATATTGTCCTGATCGATAATCCACCTAATTTGGGTTTTTTTGTGGCTGCCAGCCTATACATGAGTGACTTTGTTATCGTTCCTAATGAAGCCGGCTCTATGTTTAGCTTCGAGGGCTTACTTAACGCGGTGGAGTTTATTAATGAAATTAGGGAAAACGGTAATCATGACTTGCGGTTCCTGAGGCTATTAATTTCAAAAGTGGATCGGCGCACCAACGCCGCCGCAAATATTATCAGACTGATTCGCGATACCTTTGACACTGATCAAATTTTTAACACGGTGATTCCAGTCAATGCTGCCTTCCAACAAGCAGAATTACAGAAGCAAAGTATTTTCAGATTTCAGGCTAATAGTCCGGGCGCTAAGGCATATCGGATGTTGGCGGTAGAGCTCTTGTCCATTTTAGGACAACTCCCCGACATTAATGTCTAGGTCCCTCAAGTAGGAGACAAGCATGGCTGAGGAACAATCCTCTCCTAAGAGAAAGCGTCCCTTTTTGCTTAACGAGATGATCACTCAGTCTAAGCGTACCCGTCTCGATGTAAACGCCGAATCTGATTTTTTAGAGGTCGCCAAAGACGCTACGAAAATTATTAATAAGATAAATGGCCCTCTACAGCCCTCTCCGGCCCCTGAGACTAATCCGTTAAAAAACCAGTCGGCAAGCCGCGAAGCCACAGTCTGCCCCACAGTTACAGCCACAGTCAGTCCCACACTCAGTCCCACACTCAGTCAGTCAGTCAGTCAGTCAGTCCCACACTCAGTCCCACACTCAGTCAGTCAGTCAGTCAGTCAGTCTGAACAACAGTCTATCCAACAGTCACAACCACTTACCAAGCAACAGTCACAACCACAGTCTAATGATCCTTTTTGGTCTCTCACCAACCGCCAGGCCAGTATTCTTACCTTTTTGATTAATAATCGTTCCCGCATCACTAAACATGCTCTGATTTCCCAGGCCACCAACATATCTTATCTATCTGTCAGAGATGCTTTATATAATTTGACCCGCGACGGTTTTCTCAAACGCAAAGTAAGATTCCGCCGCGGCAATTTCCAGGGTTTTAAATATGTCTTAGACGAAGACAAATGCGAAAAATTTATGCGCTATCAAACCGAAAAAGCGACTCAAAACCCGTCACCACAGTCTGAGCCACAGTCTGGACCACAGTCTGTCAGTCCCACACTCAGTCCCACACTCACCACCACAGGCACTATTAGTAGTAGTAGTTTTTTAAAAGTACCTACTACTAATAATGAACTTCACAATCTCACAAAGGCCATCGCAGAAACTCTGGAAAACCACCCCGAACTAGGTTATTGGCGGCAAAAAGGTTTAACCGTCAAACAGATCGAGCAATGGATGCAACTTAGTGGTTCCACTCTCAACAACATGATTCAATCCCTATGCCACTGCCGGTTTGAGATGGTAGATCTAGACCAGGAAAAATCAAAACCTGTGGAAAACGTCTTTAACTGGTTCTTTCGAGTTATTGAGCGGGTGGGCTATTACCCGCCTCCCAAGGGCTACAAATCTTACCTGCATAAACAGATCGAACTGGAAAACCAAATCTTGGCTGAACGAGAACAGCAATTGAAAGAACTCCGGAAAATTCAGGAAGCCAAAATCGCTCAAGAAAAGGAACTGGCCTTCCGGGAAATGATGAGTAACCCCGAAGGCGAGTTGTATCAGACTTGCTATCAGCAGCTTAATCATTTTGCCCAGAAATCTACCCGGATTGAACTCTTTGAAATGGCCATGCGCAAGGCGTTTGATGAGCTGATGGCGAAGAGAGATCAGGAGATGCTGCAGGCCGCAGAAAATCCCGAGGTTCATTAACCGTGTCTTTGAAACTAAGTTAAAGAGTAGGACAGGAGGTCGGGGACAATCGGTTTTTGATTTAAAGACATTGCCTAAAAGGAAATTTTACACCCAGCCTTAATCTTGGGGTAGCCAGCTTCATCAATCCATGCTTCAAACCTGCCAGGACCGCCGTAGAGCGATCAATTAAGCTTACTGTATACCCCAAACAGTCATGAAATTGCCATATTCACCCCCGAGGATGAAAAACTTTTTGTAGCCGCTATAATAAGGCTGACGAGATCGGAAGGAGGTCGCTCGTTTTTTGGTGGAAAATCCCCGATACTCATACCTGCATTTCGGGTGAGTAGTCATAGTTGGGGGCTTTCGCAATTATAAAAGCCAGTGTTTACAAGCTCTTATACACGTGGAAGGGTCATTTTTGGCCAAAAGTGGTAGGCACACATTAAATAAATTGTTTCTTGACAAAGTTTGGTAGTATATGGTATTTTAGTAGGCATGTATTTGCGAACAACCAAACGACAGAAGAAAGACGGCTCGGTGGTGGAATATTATCAACTGGCCCATAATTTTCGCCATCCTAAAACCAATAAACCGGTAGCCCAGATCATTCATAATTTCGGCCGGGCCGATCAACTGGACCGGCAAAGTCTCGTGCGTTTGTGCCACTCCATCGCCCGCGTCTGTGGTATCGAAATCCAGGATAGCTTGGCGCCCGCCGATAATACTCCAGAAGTTTCCCGGCTCCCGTCAGACCTGAAACTCATCCGCACTCTGGAACTGGGGACGGTATCGGCTATCGAGGTCTTATGGGAAAGATTGGGTATTGGTCCCACCTTGCGGAAGGCCCTGGACCAGCATAAAAGCCGCGTTCCTTATGAGCGGGCGTTGTTGGCCATGACGGCCAATCGCCTCTGTGAGCCGGAATCCAAGTTGGGAGTCTGGGATCGCTGGTTGTCCAGGGTCTATCTGCCCTCTTGCTGGGGGTTGAAGCTTCCCCAGATGTACGAGGCTCTGGACTTCTTGCCTGGCCAGGTGGAGGAGGTAGAAAAAGCCGTGTTTTTTCGCACTGCCCACCTCTTTAACCTGGATGTCGATCTGATTTTCTATGACACCACCACTGCGGCCTTTGCCATCGATGAGGAAGACGAGGAGGGACAGGGTTTACGCGGTTTCGGTAGTCCGAAGCATGGCGCCTGGTCCCCCCAGGTAGTGGTGGCCCTGGCCGTCACCCGTGAGGGCTTGCCGGTGCGTAGTTGGGTCTTTCCGGGCCACACCGCCGATGTCACCACGGTGGCAAAAGTCAAGGCGGACCTCCGTGGCTGGCAACTGGGCCGGGCTCTCTTGGTCGCCGATGCCGGGATGAACTTCCTGGACAATCGGCAGGAGTTGGCCAAAGCCTGCGGCAAATACCTCCTGGCAGTCCGTCTGGGCAGCGTCACCGAGGTCAAGGCCGAAGTCCTCACCCGGGCCGGGCGATATAAGCAGATTGCCGATAACTTATCTGCGAAGGAAGTGGTCGTCGGGGATGGTGAACGCCGCCGGCGCTATATCCTGTGCTTCAACCCCCTGGAGGCCAAACGCCAACGCCAGCACCGGCAGCAGGTCATCCAGGAGCTGGAACAGGAGTTGAGCAAGCATGCGCATAACCAGGCGACGGCGCGCTGGGCCCTCGATCTCCAAGCCTCCGGCCGCTACCAACGGTATCTCACCGTCGATGACCAGGGCGGCCTCCGGTTAGATCGCCAGGCCATCCAGAACGCCAAAAAATACGACGGCAAATGGGTGCTGATCACCACTGATGACACCATCAGCCTAGAGGACGCGGCCACCGGCTATAAAGGCCTCTTGGTTATCGAACGCTGCTTTAGGACCCTGAAGTCCACCCAGATCAAGCTAACGCCCATGTATCACTGGCTGCCCCACCGCATCGCCGCGCATATCAAAATCTGTGTCTTCGCCCTGCTGCTGGAACGGGTGGCCGAGATGACCTGCCAAAGACCCTGGTCCGCCATCC
>JAQVHY010000085.1 GCA_028695935.1 Desulfobacca sp. | reverse complement strand
CAGCCCAGCCGATGGTTCGAAGCCTGGGCATGGCGGCCATGGTGAACCTCGGCCAGACTGTCATATTGGCGATTTACCACCTGGCACTGCAGGCTGCTGCCCTCCTCGTCGGCAAAGGTCAGGCAATCAACGGTCACCGGGCCGGAATAGGCGCTGGCGGCATAGGTATCCTCCACGCCCCGCACAACGAGCAGCGGCAGTCGCTTTTCGGGCTGATAGACTCCTTCTCGAAAGATATATTCAATTAATAGGGCGGCAAAAGGGGCGTGCAAGCTGTTAATTTCAAAGCTCGTGGTTTCGGCTCGATAACCGGGTTTGTGATTGATATCTTTGAGGTCCCCGGCAAACCAGACCTGACCGCATAAGCGGGGCAGGCGCTCCGCCACTTCCTGCCATTTTTTCGTAAAATCTCCGTAAGTTAAGACCCGTTTGGACCTAGCCGGAACCCAGACCGGGACCTTGAGCAACACCCCGACGGCATCGCCGTTGGGCCACCTTAAGCGCCGCAAACTTTCCCAGGACAGCTCTCCGCCATTTTGGCGTATAAGTCTCAAAGAGCGCTGGCGCATGGCGAACAGGCGCTCCATACCCAGCAATTGCCGGGCCTGATCAACCTTGCTGATCAGATCCTGTTCCCGGTCCTGTGGGGACATCTGGGGTTCGTAAACCAGGGCCAGCTGTTTTAAGATCGCGGCCAGGTGGGGCGCTTGGGCCGGATCCACCAGACGGGGATGACAGTCCCGCCCCCCGGCGGCCATCGAAAGCTCCGGCCGGACCGGGTTCGCCCCCAAAAGGCCCCACACGAGTAGCACCAATACTACTAATCCAGATCTAAGGGATTTTGGCATGGCTTATTTTAGGATAATGGCCTCTGGCTGTCAACGCCGCTGAGTTATTGCGGCAATTCCAGGAAAAGAAAGTTGCGTATCTTCTATAATATAATAATATTATTATACATATTATTACATAACTTATTTCCCCAGTAAACAAAGGTTTTTCTCCGGGCAAGGGCCTGGAGGATAAATAAAAAGTTTATGGTATAAATTTTTAGGATAAAATATCCAGAAAACTATTTTTTAGGAGTCGATTTTGCGACGTAAACCAGAGGACTTCCATGACGGAGCCGCGGATGGCCTGGTACCGTTAAGCCCTTTAGATCTCAATAAGATCAGTGATTGCGATGAGTTGCTGGCGGCGATGAGTCGCACCGCTTTTGGCGGTCGCAACCTGGGCGAGGCTGCTGAGGTCTTGCACCTGATGGTCACCGACCCGGAGTGCATTATCGTCGGCACCTTTTCCGGGGCCATGACCGTGGCCAAAATGGGGCTGTTGATCTGTGAGATGATCGACCGGGGTTGGCTGAAGATTATTATCTCCACCGGCGCGCTGATGGCCCACGGGCTGATCGAAGCCGTGGATCGGGTGCATTATAAGTACGATCCCCGGCAGTCCGATCAGGAATTGTACCGCCTGGGTTACAATCGGGTCTACGATACCCTGGAAATGGAGACCAACCTGGATTATGCCGAGCAGATCTTTGGGAACGTACTTGAGCGGATGGACAAAACCCGGGTACTGAGCTCAGAAATTATCTGTGCCGAGCTGGGGCGCTATCTAGCCGAAATCACTGATCAGCCCGGAATTTTGCGCAACGCTTATCTGGCCGGGGTGCCAGTATTTATCCCGGCCTTCACGGATTCGGAGTTAGGCCTCGATGTGGCTAACTGGATGATCGGCCAGGCCATCCAGCAGGGCCAGACGATCGAAGCGGCCCTGACCGCCATATCGGTGAATTTCAATCCCTTCCTGGACCTGGGGCGCTATGGCCAAGAGATCTTAAAGGCCAAAAAACTGGGCATTTTTACCATCGGCGGCGGCGTGCCGCGCAACTGGGCCCAACAGGTCGGCCCTTTTTTTGATATCCTCCAGAATCGCTTGCAAATCGGCCTGCCGTTTATCCGCTTTCAGTATGGCGTGCGCCTCTGTCCAGAACCGGCCCATTGGGGCGGCCTGAGTGGCTGCACTTATCAGGAAGGGATATCCTGGGGAAAATTTGTTCCGCCCCAGGAAGGGGGCCGTTTTGCCGAGGTGCTGTGCGACGCCACCATTGCCTGGCCGATATTGCTTAAGGCAGTTGTCCAGCGGGTAGAGAAGGGGCGGAAAGTCTAAAAAAACTACTGAGTGAAATTAATTATAAGTGTATCCCATGACTTAATCCACCACTAGATAATAGATGATATCAATAATGCTCGAAATTACTTCCTAATCCCCCTCCCCCTAACCCCCTCCCACCAGGGGCGGGGGATTTATCGACCTCGAAATCCTGCAAAGTTTTATGATTCCAGTGGCACCGGCATCTTGCCGGTGCCTAGAAGGAGGCTACAAGCCTGTTCCGCCAAAAGCTCTTCTAAGCAGTTCACGAGCCACCCTTAACGCTTTCCGCGAAGATAAAAGTCTTTAAACGCTGAAAATAATCAGCCCCGCCCATGACATAGGTATCGTTATGATGGGCCGCGGGGATCGGATAGAAAAACTTGGGCGGCCGGGCCACAGCATACAAGCGCTCCCCCATCTGAAAGGGAATAACCTCGTCCTGAACCCCGTGAATGATCAGTACCGGCACCTGCACCCGGTCGATCTTGCCGAGATTATCATAGGGTACGGTCGGACGCCATGCCACCCCGGGGGCATAGAGCCGAAACATGTCCTCTGAGGAAGTGAAGGCCGATTCAATGATCAAGGCCCGACAAGGCTGCTGGACCGCCAGATCTACGGCCAGGGCCGTACCCAGCGAACGGCCGAAGAGGATCAAGTTGTCCGGGGCAATCCCTAAATTACCAGTGACATAATCATAGGCCGCGGCCGCGTCCTGATAGGTGCCCTCGCGGGTAATGCGGCCCTGGGAGCGCCCATATTCGCGATAATCAAAGATAAAAATTTGCAGGCCAACCTTTTGCCACAGCCAGAACAGGTTGTCCAGCCGGTGACTGATGTTGCCGGCATTGCCGTGCAGCCATAGTAGGGTAGGGGGATGCTGGGGATGCGGCACCCACCAGCCGTGTAACTGAACCTGATCCGCAGTAGTAAAGAGGATCTCTTCGTATTCTAACCCATAATCCGCCGGAGAGCCGATCATAAATGGATCCGGGAAAAAAACAATGCCTTTTTCCGAAAATTCTGGTTCCATGTGGACTATCCTCTGACAACTTCCCTCAGGGGTTTTCTGTTTTCTGTTTTTGGTCTTGCGATGAAAAGGCCGACTGCTAAGCCTTGGTTATCAAAATCTAATATATAATGTTAACTTTTAATGTTAATATATTAATATACTAACATAAACATAGCAGTTTATTGCCGCTTGACGGCGGCAATCCGCGGGTACTGACAATCGTCTTGAGGCCATTTTTGTCAGATCTTAGTGTCTGGTGCAACTTTTTTTAAGATCGGGCGGACCTAAGGTTATAAAGAGGATAAAAACCGGGGCAGGCTTTTCGCCATTGACAAGTTTGGGTTTTTAAGTTTTATTTGATAAATTTGAACTATGGAACACTCAATCCACCACTTTGATTATCATTTACCACCGGCCCGGGTGGCGCAATATCCCCAGTCCCGGCGGGATCAATCTCGCCTGCTGGTCCTGGCGCGCAACCCCGGACGATGGCACCATGCCCGGTTTTCTGACTTGCCCGCCTGGCTGGACGACCACGATCTGTTGGTAGTGAATGATACCCAGGTATTCCCGGCCCGGCTGCGGGGTCGCAAAAGCTCCGGGGGCCAGGTGGAACTGCTCCTTCTCGGTCTCCCGGTTATCCAGGAAAACGGTTCGAATCCTCAGATAGCCCAGGCCCGGGGCTGGTATCGCGCCTCCCGGCGGCTAAAGGTGGGCCAGCGTTTGGAATTCGGCGACGATCTGTACGCCGAGGTGATCGCCGGCAATGGCTCCCGTGAGATTGAGGTGCGATTTTGGACCGATAAGTTAGATGTTCGACAAGCCCTGAGTGCGGCTGGCGAGGTGCCATTGCCGCCTTATATCCGGCGGGCCCCTGAAAGCCAGGACGGCGAGCGCTACCAGACCATCTTCGCGGCCCGGCCCGGAGCCGTAGCCGCGCCCACCGCGGGGTTACACTTTACCCCAGAAATCCTGGAGGCCCTAAAGCCGCGCGGCGTAGAGGTGGTTAGTGTGACCCTGCACGTCGGGCCTGGGACCTTCCAGCCCGTGCAGGAAGAGGATTATACCCGACACCGGTTGGCGCCGGAATATTATCAATTATCCGTCGAGAGCGCGGCTCGAATCAACCAGGCCAAATCCGCCGGAAAGCGTCTGGTAGCGGTGGGTACCACTACGGTGCGCGTGTTGGAATCCCAGGCTGATCAGGGACTGGTCAGACCCGGGGAAGGGCGGTGCGACCTATTTATCTATCCGGGCTATCGTTTTAAGGTTGTCGATCGGTTATTGACCAATTTTCACCTACCCCGGTCCACTCTGTTGTTACTGGTCAGCGCGCTGGCGGGGCGGGAGTTAGTGTTACAGGCCTACCAGGAGGCCGTGGCCCAGCAGTATCGCTTCTATAGCTACGGCGATTGTATGTTGATTATCTAAAGTATGGGGTGTAGATTTAACTTTCGGCTCTTGGCCACCGACGCCGCAAGTCCGGCCCGCTTAGGAGAGATAACTACCCCGCGGGGATCGATCCAGACCCCGGTGTTTATGCCGGTCGGGACCCTGGCTACGGTCAAGACCATGACTCCCGAGGAACTCTGCGATCTGGGCGCCCAGATCATCCTGGCCAACACCTACCACCTGTTTTTACGGCCGGGGGTCGAAGTCATTCAGTCTTTGGGAGGCCTGCACCGCTTCATGCATTGGGACCGGCCGATTCTGACCGATTCCGGGGGGTTTCAAATTTTCAGTCTGGCCCCCTTGCGCCAGATTACTGAGGCAGGGGTGACTTTCCGCTCGCATCTGAATGGCACCAGTCATTTTTTAACCCCTGAGAAAGTGGTGGCTTTGCAAGAGGCTTTAGGTAGTGATATTTTAATATGTCTAGATGAATGTCCGGCGTTCCCGGCCACCGAGGACTATGTGGCCCGGTCAGCCGCCTTAACCCTGCGCTGGGCCCAGCGTTCTAAGATTGCGCACACCAGGCCCGAACAGGCCCTGTTTGCCGTAACCCAGGGCGGGATGTATCCCCACCTGCGGCGAGAGCATGCCCAAGCCCTGGTCGCCCAGAATTTTCAAGGCTATGCCATCGGCGGGCTCAGTGTCGGGGAAGATAAAGATACCAGATTGGCCATGCTGGAGATCAGCATCCCAGAATTACCGGAAAATAAACCCCGTTATCTGATGGGCGTCGGGACCCCGGCGGACCTGGTGGAAGCGGTCAGCCGGGGGGTGGATATGTTTGACTGTGTCCTGCCGACCCGCAATGCCCGTAACGGCATGGCCCTGACCCGAAACGGTCGCCTGGTGATCAAAAATGCCCGCTATGCCCAGGATTCCCGTCCCCTGGATGCGGCCTGTAGTTGTTACACCTGTCAACACTATAGCCGGGCTTATCTCAGGCATCTGTTTGTCGCCCGAGAGATTCTGGCTTATCGGCTCCTGACCGTACACAACCTTTTTTATTATTTGGAATTAATGGCTGGAATGCGGCAAGCTCTGACCCAGGGCCGCTTCCAGGAATTTCGCCGTAATTTTTATGGCCAACAACAAAATGGAGGTGACTTAGGTGATTGATTTGGCTTATGCCATGACTGGGGCACAAGGCGGTGGAGCTCAGGGCGGTAATGCCCTGTGGACCTTCCTGCCCTTAATTTTGGTGTTCGTGATCTTTTATTTTCTGCTCATCCGGCCCCAGCAAAAAAAGGCTAAAGAACATCGGCAATTTTTAGAAAATATCAAGCGGGGCGATCGGGTAGTAACCTCGGGCGGCTTATATGGAGAAGTCACCGGTATCGCTGACCAGACCGTGACCATGGAAATCGCTCCCAAGATCCGGGTGAGAATCGGCCGGGGTTATATTGCCGGCTTTGCCCCTAAGGAAGCCAGTAAACCTATTAATCAGAAATAATCTAACTAAGGTCAGCAGTAAGATGATGAGCATGCACGACTTATCAAAGCGATAGCTGTGCAACTGCATCCTGGGTTTAATGATAATTTGGTAGAATAGGCTCTTAAGCCGTGCCTTTGCAGGTCGAAAACCTGTGCACCAAAGTTTTTTAACAATGTTTATTTTTCTGAACCGGATACCTTAATGGAGCAAGATTCCTCGGACAACGGGCATAAAGAGGCTCTACGTCAGCAAATCCAGACCCTCCGGGCCTTGGTTATCGAACTAGCCAGCCTGTTTCCGGGTGGCAAGGCCCAGGCCGAGCATTGGTTTAAGGTGCTGGAAACCGTCAGCGCGCACCTCGATGAGGACCGCTGCCGGGTGGCTATGGTCGGCACCGTCAAATCAGGCAAAAGCACGCTGATCAATGCCCTCTTGGGACAAGATGTCCTTAAACGGGGGGCGGGGATTATCACCGCCATGATCACCCGGATCGAGCCGGGCTCCGAGCCGCGGGCGTGTTTGGTCTTTAAAGACTGGGAAGAGATTAACGGGGAGATAAATCGGGCCTTGAGTTTTTTCCCCAGCCCGCTGCTGTTGGACCGACAGACGCCGGTAGATCTGCGCCGCCCTGAGGATCGCCAACTTATCACTCAGGTGTTGAATCAGGTGGAAAAGGACCGGCTCTTGTCCCAGGACAACCTGGACCAGAACTATGTCTTGTTGACCTCTTATCTGGAAGGCTATGGCCAGCTCAAAGATAAGCTGGAAGCCGGGCAGCAACGCCTGGAATTAACCAACGCGGAGCTGGCCATCCACCAACAACTGGTGAGCAATGAGACCGAGGCGGTCTTTCTAAAAGATGTGCTTCTGACCTTGCCGTTCCCCTGGCCGGCCTCGGGGCTGGAGCTGGGTGACTGCCAGGGGAGTGATTCGCCGATTCCCCAGCATCTGGCCCAGGTGCAGAATTACCTGTTAAAGACTGACCTGGTGCTCTATGTCATCAGCTCCCGGGTCGGACTGCGACAGGCGGATTATAGGTTTCTAAGCGATATCAAGCGGATGCGGCTTTGGGAGCAGACCCTCTTTATCCTCAATCTAGATCTTGGCGAACACGAAAACCGCTCTGATTTAGAGCGCTTACTGGCCCGGTTGCGTCGAGAATTAGCGGTATTTCAGAGTAAGGCCCCCTTATTTGCGTTTTCCGCTTTAGATCTGCTACTCCTGCGGCTTCAAGCCCGAGGCGTCCCCTTGGCTCCCCGCGATCAGGGAAAGTTGGCTATCTGGGAACAAGACGCTGAGATCACTAGCTTTTCCCGGCAGGAAGCAGAACGCTTTGAAAAAACCTGGCGACGCTTGCTTAGTTCCCGCCAGTCCCGCTGGTTGTTGGGCGGTAGTCTAGCGCAGGTGCTGGCGGTCGCGCAGGGGATTCGCGAAAACGCTAATCTACAATATGATCTGTTGGGCCAGGATGTGGAGGCCATTCAACAGGCCGAAGCGCGTTTAGCCCAGCGCCGTCAACCTTTAGAAGGGGTGCTGCACAGTCTGAGTCAGACCCTGCAGGGCACGGTGCAGAATCTGAAGCAGCGGCTGCGGGGGCAGATCGATTCGTTCTTCGATACCCGCTATGGAGAGGTGGGTCCGGCTATTTTTCACTATATCGAACAATATCGGGAGGAACTGGATCGATTAGAGCTGAGCGATAATCTTTCGGCGTTTATGCCGGCCTTATATCTCCTCTATCAGGATTTTCAGCAGCACCTGTTGACCTTTCTGACCGAAGAGATCAACTTACGGATTCTAGAATTTGTCCGACATCAGGAGGAATGGCTAGCCGCGGAACTGGCTACCGCGGTCAACCCCTTGCTGGTGTCCCTACAGGATGCTCTAAGCCTTTATTATCAGGAAATGGCCTCCCTGGGCGTGCCAGCCCCGGTTCCCAGTCTGAGCACCGCGGCCTGGTCCCGACCGGCTGAACTACAGCCGCCGCTGTTCACCTTGGAACTTACTCTGGGATGGAAGCTGCGGGGGGAAGCTCTGCTGCGTCTGGGTGCCAACCTGGTAACCCAGACCCTGGCCCGTCTGAAACGACTATGGCGCAAGACTCCGAATCCCACTAAGCGAGAACGACTCCGTCAATCATTATCGGAAGCCTTGAGCCGCATCAAGAACCAGACCCTGGAGGAAACCCAGCGCTCTTTGCTAGATTACGCCGAACGCTTAAAGTTCCGCTATTTCTTCGTGCTGGTCGATCAGGTGGTGCGGGAACAAGAGGCGGGCTGGCAAACGGCTCTGAAATCATTGCTGGTTGATCTAGACGGCCTCAAAGAAGCCATTCAACAGCAGGAAGATTATAAAGCCGACTGGCGCCGCCGTCTCCAAGGAGTGATAGCCCAGGACCAGCAAATTGAGACCGCCCTGATCGACCTTCGGGAGGCGGCAGAAAGGGAGACCTTGAGCTGAGCTGATGACAGACCCGTTCAACAGACTGACGTGGATAGCCTTACGGGCGGTTCCCGGTATCGGGGTAATCAGCTTTCAACGTCTGGTGCAGCGGTTCGGTCAGCCAGAAGCGGTTTTTCAGGCCTCGTACGCGGAACTGGCCAGCATCCCCAAACTCAGCCCCAAAATCGCCCAGGCAATTCTAAATTTTCGCGCCTGGTCTGAAATTGATCGCCAATTAAAACGGTTAGCCGACCTGGGCGGCCAGGTCGTAACTCAGACCGATGAGAATTTTCCCCCGGCCTTACGCCACATTCCTTATCCGCCTCCCTTTCTTTATGTCAAAGGCACGTTAGAGCCCCAAGATCAGGTGGCGGTGGCGGTAGTCGGCACCCGGAAACTGAGCCACTATGGCAAACGCGTGAGCTACCGCCTGGGACGAGAGCTGAGCCTCAAAGGAGTGACGGTGGTCAGCGGGTTGGCCCGGGGCATTGATACCGCCGCGCATCAAGGCAGCCTGGAGAACGGCGGCCGGACCCTGGCGGTGTTGGGCTGTGGATTGGATATCGTCTATCCCCCAGAAAACAAAGAACTTTATCGTCGCATATCCGAACAGGGAGCGCTCATCAGCGAATTTCCGCCCGGAACTCCGCCGGAGGCCAAGAATTTCCCGATTCGCAACCGCCTGATCAGCGGCCTGGCGCTGGGGGTGGTAGTCGTGGAAGCGGGCCTGCGCAGCGGGGCACTGATTACCGCCCAGATGGCGCTCGATCAGGGACGGGAGGTCTTCGGAGTGCCGGGGCCGATCGATGCCCCTGGCAGCCTGGGTCCGCATCGCCTGATTCAAGAAGGTGCCAAACTGGTCCAAAACGTCGATGATATTTTAAGCGAGATCTCAGGAATGGTGCCGCGTCTAGAGCATACCGCCAACCTGGCCGGACCAGGCGGCCCGGCCCCGCTTCGGGTGGAAGATCCGTTGGTAGCCCTGCTGAGCTCCGAACCCCAGCAGATCGAGGAATTGATCATGGCCTCGGGAATGGCAGCCTCCGAAGTCATGACCCGGCTGACTATGCTGGAACTGCAGGGACTGATCCGGGAGTTGCCGGGGAAGTGTTATGTGCTGGCGGAATGATTAATGATTTTTTAGTTTTTAGTTTCGAGAATAGGGATAAACGAGCCTCACTGTCTTCTGGTCACCGTGCGTAGAAGGATAAAATTATCGAGGTATGACTCATGGAACAGCCTCAAAGCAAAGCCCCCGGCGGTCCACCAGGGGAAGAAGCAATTAAGGAGCTACAGGCCAAGGTGAAAGCTATAGCCCAGGGCCCGGACGCGGAGCTGCTCAGGCAATTGGTAAACTTGCTTTATGAGCGATACCTGGAGCATGATACTGAGCCCTTAACCGAGGAGGATTGGACCGCGGTCCGGGAAGGTCAAGAAGCTATTAATCGAGGAGAATTTATTTCCTTGGAAGAACTGGAAAAAGAGCTTGATTTGTGATTTATACCATCCGCATCGAGAAGCAGGCGGCCAAAACCCTAAGAGATTTGGATGCTACCATGGTGAAGCGCATCCATACCAGGTTAAAGGAAATAGCACAAAATCCCTATAACCCCCGCATCTCCAGCAAATTGGCAATGGCCCCGATAGAGCGTCGGTCAAGAGTAGGAAATCGGCGTATCTTTTATGAGGTGGATGAATCAACCAGCACCATCTATGTAGTTGCGCTTCGACCACGGGGCCGAGCTTATCGGGAGTTATAAAATGCTGAACCTTAGGGAACGTTGCCGGAGTTTTTTCCAATTTCATTGAATCATCAGCAAATTTCATAAATCGATAACTTAATAAAAAGTATCAATATCAATTAATATGATGTCTAAATCACTACTAATTGTCGAATCGCCAGCCAAGGCCCGGACCTTGCAAAAATACCTGGGAGCTGAGTTTAAGGTCCAGGCCTCGGTGGGCCATATCAAGGACCTGCCCAAACACGAGCTCGGGGTGGATCTGAATGATGATTTTAAACCCCACTATGTCACTATTGTCGGGAAGGCCAAGGTAATCCAAGAATTGCGCAAGGCAGCCGATAATATAATTGATATTTATCTGGCTCCGGACCCCGACCGGGAGGGGGAGGCCATTGCTTGGCATATTGCCGAGGCCCTGAAGGATCAGGACCATCAATTCCATCGGGTGCTGTTCTATGAACTGACTCCCAAGGCGATCCGCGCCGCGTTGGCGGCCCCGGTGTCCCTGAACCAGCCCCGTTACGAATCCCAGCAGGCCCGGCGGATTTTGGACCGGCTGGTAGGTTACCAGATTTCGCCGCTCTTATGGGACAAGGTCAAACGGGGGCTGAGCGCCGGTCGGGTGCAATCCGTAGCCTTGCGTCTGATCTGTGAGCGCGAACGGGAGATCCTGGCCTTTGTGTCCGAGGAGTATTGGTCCCTGACCGCGCACTTAGAGGCCAGCCAACCACCCCCGTTTCAAGCTAAGCTGTTTAAATATAAAGGTAAAAAAGTTGATCTGGCCAATGCCCCACAGACTGAGCAGATTATTGCGGCTCTGGCCGGGGCTAGTTTTACCGTCAGCCAGGTGGAACAGAAGGAACGCCAGAAGAAGCCCTTGGCACCCTTTATTACCAGCACCATGCAACAGGAGGCCAGCCGGAAACTCAGATTCACCGCCCGGCGGACCATGGGGATTGCGCAGCGCCTGTATGAGGGTCTCGAGGTGGGACCAGAAGGCCTGGTAGGACTGATTACCTATATGCGGACTGATTCCACCCGGGTAGGGTCCGAGGCCCTGAATGCGGTTAGAGCCTACATCAGTCAAAACTTTGGCCCCGATTTTCTCCCAGCCAAGCCCCAGGTCTATAAAAGTCGCAAAAGCGCCCAGGAAGCCCATGAGGCTATCCGGCCCACGGACGTGGCTCGCACTCCGGAGCAGATGTCGGCCTTTTTGAGCAAAGAGGAATTGGCTCTCTACGCATTAATCTGGAAGCGCTTCGTGGCCAGTCAGATGAATCCTGCGGTGCTTTTAGTCACCACCGCCGATATTACCGCAGGTGAGGCGCTGTTCCGGGCGACCGGTTCGATAGTAAAGTTTCCGGGTTTCACTATGCTCTATGAAGAAAGCAAAAATGGGCGGGGGGAGGAAGAAGAGGTCAAGCTGCCGCCTCTGGCCGAGGGTGAAAACTTAAAGCTGTTGAAGCTCGATCCCAAGCAACATTTCACCCAGCCACCGCCGCGCTATACCGAGGCTAGCCTGATCAAGGAATTGGAGAAGCAGGGCATTGGCCGCCCCAGCACCTATGCTACGATCCTGAGCAACATCCAGAATCGGCTTTACGTTATGAAAACCAAGGTCGGACTCCGACCCACGGAATTAGGTTTGACTACCAATGATCTTTTGGTAGAAAATTTCCCCGATATCCTGGATGTCAAGTTTACCGCCCGGCTGGAGGAAAACCTGGATCAGATCGCCGAAGGGAAAGTCTTCTGGCAAGAGGTCTTGCACAGCTTTTACAAGCCATTTTCGCAAGAACTACAGTTAGCGAAAACCCAGATGCGAAAAGTCAGAGGCATGCCGACCGGTTTGAAGTGCCCTTTATGTCAATCGGAACTCTTGATCAAATGGGGTAGGGGAGGGGAATTTTTAGGGTGTTCGGCCTTCCCCGAGTGCAAATATACCCAGAATTTTGAACGCGATGAGCAGGGGAACATTATCCTTATATCCAAGGAAGAGACTTCGCCAACGGAAACGCCGGAGGTCGAAGAGCACTGTCCCAAGTGTGGCAAAACCCTGGTGCTGAAACATGGCCGTTATGGGCCTTTCTTGGCCTGTCCGGGTTATCCCAAATGTAAATATACCCGCCCGGTGGAAAATTCATCACAACCTCAGGAGGGGGTCCCCTGTCCGCAGGAGGGCTGTACCGGGGTGCTACTCCCGCGGCGCTCTAAAAGAGGGGTATTCTACGGCTGCAGCCGGTATCCGGAATGTCGTTTTGCCTTGAACTACCCACCCGTCAACCAGCCCTGCCCACAATGCGGTTTTCCGCTCCTGGTCGCCAAAGAGACCAAAAAAGAGGGCAAAATCCTGGCCTGTCCCCAAAAAGGTTGTGGTTATAAGGTGCCCCGCGATGATGACTCGGAATCCTGAACTGGTTATTATCGGTGGCGGTCTGGCCGGTAGCGAAGCGGCCTGGCAGGCGGCCCGCCGCGGGGTCAGGGTGCGGCTTTACGACATGAAGCCGCATAAATTCTCCCCCGCGCATCAGTCTCCCCAGCTAGGAGAGCTGGTCTGTAGCAACTCTTTGCGGTCCGAAGCTCCCGATAGTGCAGTGGGACTGCTAAAGTTGGAGATGCGCGGTCTGCATTCCCTGATCATGCAAGCGGCCGATGCCACGCGGGTGCCCGCCGGCAAATCCCTGGCCGTGGATCGCGAGGCCTTCGCAGCCTATATCACCCAGAGCCTGGAGCAATTAACCAACGTGGAAATCATCCGGGCCGAGATCACCCAGCTAGACCTGGCCGAGTCGGTTATTATGGCTACCGGTCCGCTGACCACGGAGTCCCTGGCCCAGGAGCTGGCCCGACTTACGGGGCAGGAGCATCTGCATTTTTACGACGCCATCTCACCGATCATCTTTGCCGATTCTATCGACTATACCAAGGTTTTTCGGGCTTCCCGTTATGACGTCGGGGAAGATTATCTTAACTGCCCGATGAGCCAGACCGAGTATGACCGTTTTTATCAGGCCCTGATGACAGCCGAACAGGTGCCGCTGCGAGGCTTTGAAGAACCCCGGTTTTTTGAGGGTTGTCTGCCTGTTGAAGTGCTGGCGGCTCGCGGTTATCAAACCCTGGTCTATGGGCCGATGAAACCGGTGGGGCTGATAGATCCGGCTACCGGCCGCCAACCGTTCGCGGTGGTGCAACTGCGCCAGGATAATCGGCAGGCCACGCTTTATAATATGGTGGGTTTCCAGACCAAGCTTAAGTACCCGGAGCAGAAGCGGATTCTGCGGCTGATCCCCGGCCTGGAGCAGGCGGAGTTCGCCCGGCTGGGCAGCGTCCACCGCAATACCTTTATCCAGGCTCCGGGCTTTTTGACGCCTTATCTTAATTGTCGCTGGTATCCCCAATTATTCCTGGCCGGTCAGATTTCGGGTGTCGAAGGTTATGTGGAATCCACTGCTATGGGCCTGATCGCCGGGATCAACGCCGCCCGCCAGGTTACCGGCCAACCATTGCTGACCCCGCCGCGTCCTACCGCGCTGGGGGCCTTAATACATCATTTGACAGACACTACGGTGAAAGATTTTCAACCGATGAACGTCAATTTTGGCCTGTTCCCCCCGCTTCCTGACCGGCTGCCCAAAAAGGCGCGCGGCGCAGCTTATGCTCACCGGGCCCAGCAGGCCCTGGAAGCCTGGCTTAAGGAGCATCCTGAACTTGGGATCCCGTATCCAAAATCAAGGAATGTGGTTCAAGACTTAAGACATAGCGCTGAATAAATCTAATATTCGCTGATCGACAATGATAAGAGTATCTGCTCCCGTGGTCGGGAAAGAGGAATTAGCGGCTATTGCCCAGGCCTTTGAGCTGGCCTACTTTGGCCATGGCGTCAAAGTCCTGGAATTTGAGGCCCGGTTGCAGGAATACTTGGGCGCGGCCCAGGTGGTGGCGGTCAATTCCGGTAGTGCCGCCCTGCACCTGGCACTGGATGCCTTAGGCATCGGCCCCGGCGATGAGGTGATCGTCCCTTCCCTGACCTTTGTCTCTTGCTTCCAGATGATTAGCGCTACCGGAGCTTTACCGGTGCCCTGCGAGGTCTATCCCGAGACCCTGCTGATGGATGTCGAAGATGTGGAAAGCAAGATTACTCCCCGGACTCGGGCCTTGATGCCGGTGCACTACGCCGGCAATCCTTGCGACCTAAAGCGCCTCTACCGGCTTGCCGACCAGGCCGGGATCCGGGTAATCGAAGATGCCGCGCATGCCTTGGGTTCAAGCTATCAGGGACGGCTGATCGGTAGTTTTGGAGA
>JAQVHY010000084.1 GCA_028695935.1 Desulfobacca sp. | reverse complement strand
AGCTTTGATGGGTGTTAGTTTCGAGTAGGGCACAGAATCGCCGGTAGATAAAATCTCCAGACACAAACTCGAGACTCGAAACTCAGAACTTGTAGAATTCCCAGGGAGGATAATCATAATGGCGGAAGAAGAAAAACCCCAAAAGGAAAAGAAAGAGAAAATTCCCCGGCAGAAGATGCCGGAACAGGAGCCCCAGGTCCGGGCGCGGAATTTTGATGAGGTTCCCTTAGGACTGAGCCCGGAGCTGGCCCAACTGGAGGCCAGTCGCTGTCTCCAATGCAAGGACCCCCGCTGTGTCAAGGGCTGCCCCGTGGAAGTCGACATTCCCGGATTTATCAAATTAGTGGCTGACAGTGATTATGTCGGCGCGATTCGCAAGATCTGGGAAAAGAATGCCCTGCCCGCGGTCTGTGGCCGGGTCTGTCCCCAGGAAATTCAATGCGAAGGCATGTGCATTCTGGGCAAAAAAGGTGAGGCGGTGGCCATTGGCAACCTGGAACGGTTTGCCGCGGATTATCAGCGCCTCTATGGTAAACCGGTGCTGCCCCCCAAGGCTGACCCCACCGGTAAGAAAGTGGCGGTGGTGGGCGCGGGACCATCGGGGCTGACCGTGGCCGGTGACCTGATCCTCAAAGGCCATGAAGTGACGGTCTATGAGGCCCTCCATGCTCCCGGCGGGGTGCTGGTTTACGGAATTCCCGAATTCCGGCTTCCCAAAGAGATCGTCGCGTCTGAATGTAATTACCTGGAACGCTTGGGGGTCAAAATTATCCCCAACGCGGTTATCGGCCGGGTCGAAACTGTGGACGAACTCTTTGAGCAGGGTTTTGACGCCATCTTCCTGGGGGTAGGAGCCGGGTTGCCGATGTTCCTCAATGTCCCGGGCGAAAACCTGATCGGCATCTATTCCGCCAACGAGTATCTCACCCGCGCTAACCTGATGAAGGCCTATGCCTTCCCGGAATATGATACCCCGATCGTGGTGGGCAAAAATGTAGTGGTCTTTGGGGCCGGGAATGTCGCTATGGACTCGGCCCGGGTGGCCATGCGCTTGGGTGCCGATCAGGTCCGGATTGTCTATCGCCGCTCCAGGGCCGAGATGCCCGCCCGGGAAGCCGAGATTCATCACGCCGAGGAGGAAGGCATCGAGTTCTTCCTGCTGACCGCGCCGACCAAATTCATCGGCGATGACAAAGGCCGGGTTACCGGGGTGGAATGCCTCAAAATGGAATTAGGGGAACCGGATGCCTCGGGCCGTCGTCGCCCCGTGCCGATTCCGGGGTCGGAATTCCAACTGGAGTGTGACCTGGCAGTGATTTCGGTCGGGGCCGGAGCAAATCCGCTGCTGACCAAGACCACTCCAGGGCTGGCCCTCAACAAGTGGGGCTATATTGTCGCAGATCCTAAAACCGGCAAGACCACCAAGAAAGGGGTATGGGCCGGAGGCGATATCGTCACGGGTTCGGCTACGGTCATCCTGGCCATGGGCGCCGGCCGCATCGCCGCCAACTCCATCCATGACTATCTAATCATGGGTTGGTAACATTATTAAGGAGAGGCCAGACCGTCATTGTCGGGCTTTCCTGGCCTCTCCGGGTCGGTCAAACATCTTAACCTCGCCCATCCGTCCCGACCAGCAACTCCAGATCTGCCCTTAACTGACAAATCGTTCTGACCGCCGTTATTAAGCTGCCGGTTCCCTCAGCGTCGATATCGGTGCCTTATCGGCCTTGCCAAGACTCGATACCTGTGGTAAAAGAAATTAAGTAAAATTCGAAGATTATCTAACAGGCAAGAGCATGGCCCGCCGAACTATCGTCGATCATTACGCCCGCCAGGCCCGTCACCAACATTATGTGTCGCGGGCGGTCTATAAGCTCAAGGCCATTGATGAGAAATATCAGCTTTTCGGTCCGGGCCAGCGGGTCCTCGATCTGGGCTGCAGCCCAGGTTCCTGGCTGCAATACCTGGGGCCGCGGGTGGGGCCCACCGGCCTGGTGGTAGGCATTGATCGCCAGCCCCTGGCAATCGATATTGCTCCGCCGCTTTATTTTATTCCAGGCGACCTGGAAGACCTGGACCTGGAGCAGGTCAAGTCCCTCAGCCCGGATTTTGATGCGGTGTTGAGCGACATGGCCCCGGCCACCAGCGGTATCCGGGACGTGGACCATCAGCGCTCTTTAAACCTGGCCCGATTGGCCTGGCAGTGGGCCCAGGAATTGCTGCGGCCGGGAGGGCATTTTCTGGTCAAGGTCTTTGAAGGCCCGGATTTTCCAGAGTTGGTCAAACAGGTCCGACTACAATTTAACCGTACTCACATCGTCAAACCCGCCGCCTCCCGTTCCGAAAGCCGGGAGATTTACCTGTTGGGCTGGGGTCGCAGGAAACAGCAAGATTTTAATAGACAAGCTTGAAAATCACATAACCTCTTTTTTTGGCAATGTTGGTGGAACTTATTATTTAAGCTGAGCCTATTATTTAACTTAATTATTATTTAAAAGTAGGTATTATATAATGAATATTTACAATTACAGTGGAGCTTTAAATATTACTATTCAGGCTCAATCTGAATATTATTTACTTGAATCAAATTGTAATTTAATTTTTAGTGATTTACTATTTTTTTTAAAGCAATCTGAAATAACTCAAGTAGACAAATATAGGAGCAGACGTTATGCCCGTGTTGCTATCGCATATATGGCATTCTATATAGAATCTTTAGCAAACTTGGTATTTGCCCTTGTAAGGAAAATGGGTAACTATTTTGTATCATTAGAATATATCTCTTGTTTTCGCTCATTAGAATATATCTTTAAAAACAAAACAAAAAATCATCTTTCGGAACCTATAAAAAAATTACAAGCTGTTTATTATTTTTTCAGCTCTGATCAAAACTTTCCCTTGGATACTGCGGGCATTCAAGATATTTTTCTTATTCGCAATCAAGTAATTTGTCACCCTCGGCCCAGTGCAATATCTAAGGGAACTGGCGTTAATAGAGGGAAAGGTTTGACTGAAAACGGAAAAGCCCTTTCATACAATAAGTTTAATCAGTTCCCTAATATTTATTCTGAGTTTACGAATAGCACTGCTCAACAACTATATAATGAAATCAAGTTTTTTCTAAAAGAATATTATAATCTTGTCGCGCAATACATTCCTAATAGGATGTCAGGTTTGTTTATAAAATAACTTTAAATTAGAATGAAGTTGATTGGTTATAACAACTTACGAGGACTGTATGACTGAATCCTTTCCAGGCAACAGCCGTGCGGCGATATTGGGGTTTCATTTTGCCGATCGCCTCAAGGCAGGGTTCATCCTGGCTTCCCAGCTTCTGGAGGTGGCGATGCATCTGCCGGAGCCGGAGGCTGCTGGGGCCCGCCAGCTTTTCCAGGTTTATCTACGCGCCTTGGAGCAAGAGGTCTCCTTATGCCAGTCGGTGATTAAGGACCCTGAACTGGCACGGGTCCAAACCGTCCTCCGCGGCCTGGCCGGGATGGTGGCGGAAGGGCAACTAAAGGACCTCCAAGCCCATCTGACCTGGATGATTACCATCATTACCACCTATGCCCAACGGGCCATGGCCTACCTGCAACAGCAACAGCTTCTTTAAAAAGAGGGATAAGAGCGCATATTTTATCAGGATAAATTCCACAGGATGTATAAAATAGATTACTTCGTCCTTGAATTACTGATATTAAAAATCCCCCTCCATCCCCCTTTAAAAAAGGGGGACTTTTAGGTGTTCTGCGCATATTCCCCCCTTTTCTAAAGGGGGCAGGGGGGATTTTAAATGTAATCAATTTAATGCTTCGAGAAATGATAAATCACCTGAAAGGAGGGCAGCGGCTAGATGTCTGGACATTCAAAGTGGAGCACGATTAAACGGAAAAAGGGCGCCCAGGACGCCAAACGGGGTAAGATCTTTAGCAAATTAATCAAAGAAATAACTGTGGCGGCCCGTTTGGGGGGCGGCGATCCGAGTGGCAACCCCCGGTTGCGGGCCGCAGTTGACGCGGCCAAGGCTGAGAATATGCCCAAAGATAATATTGACCGGGCCATCAAGAAAGGCACCGGCGAACTGGAGGGCAGCACTTACGAGGAAGTCATCTACGAAGGCTACGGGCCGGCCGGGGTGGCCCTGCTAGTGGAAAGTTTGACCGATAATAAGAACCGCACGGTTTCCGATGTCCGTTATCTGCTCAGCAAATATGGCGGGAGCATGGGCGAGGCCGGGTGCGTGGCCTGGATGTTTGATAAAAAAGGGGTCATCGTCTTTGATAAGGCCGCGGTGGACGAAGACGAATTGCTGGAGGCGGCGCTGGAGGCCGGGGCGGATGATCTTGTGGTCGGCGAAAGCGAATTCGAGGTGCTCACCGAGCTGACCAATTTCGAGGCGGTCAGAAAGGCCCTGGAGGATAAAGGATTTAAATATGTGCTGGCCGAAATCCAGATGCATCCCAAAAGCACGGTGCGCATCGAAGAGCAAAAAGCGGCCGAGCAGGTGTTGAAGCTCCTGGAAATGCTGGAAGATCATGAAGACGTGCAAAACGTCTTTGCTAATTTTGATATTCCGGACCAAATTATCGAGGCCTTGGGGTGAGTCTGATCGTGCTGGGAGTTGATCCGGGCTCTCGGGTTACCGGTTATGGTCTGGTCGGCGAGCAGCAGGAGATTCTTCATCATTTAGACAGCGGCCAGATCAATTTACCGGCCCGCCTGCCGCAGAGTCAGCGTTTGCTGCGGATCTATCAGCGACTGACGGAATTGCTTGGAATGCAGCCGCCCGGAGCGCTGGCCGTGGAAGAGGTATTTTTGGCCCGTAATGTGCAAAGCGCCCTGAAGCTGGGGCAGGTACGGGGGGTGGTTCTGCTGGCGGCGGCGCAGGCCGGGGTGCCGGTTTTTGAATATTCGCCGCTGGTGCTTAAAAAGGCGGTGGTGGGCTACGGCCAGGCCAGCAAGGACCAGGTCAAGATGATGGTGGAGCAACTTTTAGGGCAGACAGTGACCAACCATAACGCTGCCGACGCCCTGGCCTTGAGCATCTGCCATCTGTTTCATGCCCGGCAGCAGCGGCTGATCAGCGGCCCGAGTCCGGTATGATTGCCCTGCTGGAAGGAGAATTAGCCTCAAAAGGTTCGGATCAGGTGATCATCAAGGTCGCGGGAGTGGGCTATCAGGTCTTTATCCCGCTGTCCACCTTTTATGGCCTGCCTGACCCGCCGGCTTTAGTTACCCTGCAGATTCATACCTATATGCATGCCGAGGTCCTACAATTGTATGGCTTTCAGACCCTGGAAGAGAAGCAGATTTTCCTCAAGTTGTTGACCATTCCTCGAGTCGGCCCTCGTATTGCCCTAAACATCTTATCAGGCTTCAATCCCCAGGAACTATCAGAAGTACTGGCCAGTGGCGATGTCAAGCGGATGGCCAGTATTCCCGGCGTGGGCCGCCGCTCGGCCGAGCGCATCCTGTTGGAACTAAAAGATAAGCTCCATCCGGCGCACCCGCCCATACCGCGGGCCGTGCTGCCGCCCCAGGAACGTCTGTTTCAGGATGCCCTATCCGCCCTCCTCAATCTGGGTTATTCCAAAAGCATTGCCGAAAAGGCCTTAAACGAGGTCCAAGCCCAAGGGTCTGCCCTGACCCTGGAAGAGCTGTTGCGCCAGGGCCTGAAGCGCTTGGCCCCTTGATAGCCTTTTCGGTTTTCTGTTATTACTCGCTGCGTTAAATTGATTATCTAAAATCCCCCCTGCCCCCCTTTAGTAAAGGGGGGTATATGGGCCAGATAACTAAATATCCCCCTTTTGTAAAGGGGGATTGAGTGGGATTTCAGATACCAGTTATTCGTGGCCAGATCAGTCTAGTTTATTGCCCTTGTTAATAATCAGAAATATTAGTATCCCCTTTGCGGTAAATCCCTGCCTACCCCCGACTGCCAAGGCTTGCTGGCCTGATGATTAGCGTTTCGGAAAGGATTGCAGGATTTTTTTAACATCTACCGGGATATAGGTCCGGCTGTGGCTGGGGCACACCGATAGCCGCAGGGTATTTAAGTCACAGACCGCGGAATAGACCGTATCGTCCCAGACCTGGGCATCGAGCAGGATATCTTCCAGGTCGGCTACCGAGAGCTTGGATTTACCTCCGGCCAGGTGGAGCATCCGGTAATAACGCCGCCGGGAACTATCATCGGGCGGTTGGGCGATGGGCCGCAGCGCCGGGCTGATGAGATGATTGGTACTGATCAATAAGTTATACTGGGGTCGGCGACTGGACCAATGCTGTAGGCCCAGTTCCAGTAAGAGCAGCCGATGCTCCGGCCCGCTGGCTAACAGGACGTTCCAGGCGTGGAAGCGGGGCCATTGGGTAAGCAGGCGCTGCAGGCGAGTCAGTTTTTCGGCTTCGGCCAGGGCCTGACGCAGACGGGGTAAAATAAACTGGCCGTTGGTCGGCAAAGGTTCCTCGCTGAAGCTGCTATTCAGGGCTATTCCCAGCCCGGCCTGATTAAGGCCCATGGTGGGGAAAGGGATGCCGGGCAGGGTCAGGGCGACGTAGGGAATACTGCCCGGCGGGCCATAGGCCAAAAGGATTACCGGCGTGCCCTGCAGATAGGGCCAATCAAGATTGTGGGCGATCAGTTCGTGACCATTTGACGACCGGACGGCTTCCACTCCCAGGGACGAACAGGCCGGATAAAGGATGGCTTCGGCAAAGAAATTGAGCAGATAAATATCTTCCAGTCTTACTCCCGCCCCCTGGGCCAGACCCTGAAGTTCAGCTACCAGGCTGGAAGGCAGACGGGCCAGGCCGCTCTGCAGGTAGCGCCGCATCTCGGCCCGGAGGGCTTGCGGGTTGGGGCCTAAGAACTTTTTTTCCAGCACCTGGTGGACCAGGCGCTGAATCTCGGCGCGAAACAGCTTGCCGTGGATGCGTCCGGACTCGGCTGGACCTCCCCACAGCATCAATACCGGCAATTCATAAATCTGAAAAGACCGGTAGTTATTCTGCTCTTTACCCTGAACTGGCCGCGTCTGAGTCCAGGTGATCAGGGTCGCCACTATCAGACTTAGAACCAGGCAACGTGACTTCCTGAGCAATATAGCGATTTTCCGGATCATGATTAGTTTCTCAGGTGACTTTGGGGTTTCCTGAAACAGGCGGCTCTGCGGGCAGATAAAGTCCAAAGGTTGCGCCCAGACCTGGCAAATTTTCCAGAAATATGTTGCCCCGGTGTTCCCACAGGATGCGCTCGGCAATGGTCAAATCCATGCCACTTTTGGCCGGATTAGTGCTGAAAAACGGATTAAAGATAAACGGCTGATCTTCGGAGCGGATACCGCCGCCGGTATCTATCACTTCGATCATCAGCCAGTGGGTGCCTAAGCCGGTACGCAAGGTCAAAGTGCCACCTTTGGGCATGGCTTCCAAGGCATTGCGGATCAGGCTGGCCAAGGCCCGGCTGATCAGACGTCGATCCAGCCGGTGTTGATAATCCAGCGGTAAATTATTTTCAAAAATCAGCCTGACCCCCTGGCTTCGGGCTAACTCCGCAAAAGGCTCGACGGCCTCG
Source organism: Desulfobacca sp. (assembly GCA_028695935.1). Lineage (GTDB taxonomy): Bacteria > Desulfobacterota > Desulfobaccia > Desulfobaccales > Desulfobaccaceae > Desulfobacca_B. Next base: position 6,979 of record JAQVHY010000084.1, on the reverse strand, counting down.
GTCACCACCTCGACGACTTCCTCGGGCAACAATACCGGTTCGGGTAACTCACAGAACTCTTGGACCTTTTCCACCAATTTTTCCAAACGCTGGGCGCTGTCAAGGATCTGATGGAGATATGATTGCAATTGCTCATCGGTGGGCAGCTTGCGGGCCAGGCGGTGGGCAAAACCACCAATAGTCATTACCGGATTGCGCAATTCATGAGCCACTCCCTGGGAGATCCGGGTTAAAGCCATGAGACGTAATTGGTATAGACGTCTCATTTCTTCCCCCAGTTTCCGTTCCTGCTCCCGTAGGGCGCAAAGCTCTGACTGATCGTGAATTAATACCGATACGGCCAGCACCTGGCCGGGGTGATCCGGGTCTTCCAAGTAGGAGGTAATGAGAAGCAGATGTCTTTGGTTGCCGTCGGGACAGAGGTAAGGGACTTCTTTATAGGCCCGCACTGCCCGGTTCTGGGCAATATCTAGGATAGCCTGATTAAAATCGTCATTCTGGGGGTAATGCAGCAAGATTTCGCCCCAACTTTTACCCTGGACTTCGTGGCGGGCAAATCCCAGGATCCGTTCCGCGGCCGGGTTAAGGTTAATAATCACCCCTCCCGGACCAATCAGCAATAATCCCTCTTGCAGACCCTCAAAAATATTCTTGGCTACCAGTTGCCGAGACCGATCATCCATTGGAGGTTTATTCAAATCAGGCAATTTTCACCACCTTCCCAAAGACCAAGGAGTAAAAGGTATCGATTGCCATCATACGCCTGAGCCAGAGCCGGGGGGCCTGACCGCCGAAAAGATTTTATTGGCAATATAGGGCGTAAAGATCCCGGCTTGAGCGATCAGGAAGGTGGAAAAGGGTCCCAACTCGGGAACTTCCTGAGTCCGGGCAAACCAATAAGTGGCCGGGATCAGGATGGCGAAAATCCCGGTAATGATGGCAAACAGGCCGATAAAGGCAATCACCCGGCTGGAACTACTGGCAAATTTGTATCTGACTTCGTAGATCGGCTCTTGGGTGCCGGTTTTAAAGATCGGGTTGTTATTGGCGTCCCGAAGCAGGATTTTTTCTTCCAGATGCTCGGAGAGGGCTTCACCAAGTTTCCATTTTGAATCTTTGCGTAAAGAACGGGCCAGCCAGATCAGGATGATCGCAAAAAACCCTACCGGAAACCAGGCCATGACGATATAGATCCAATTACCCGAAGTGGGTTCGGTTAAGGTCAGGCCTGCCTGGCCGATTTCCCGGCCCCCGCTTTTAACCGTTATTTCCCCGGATTTTGCCGGACTGGGCACGGTGACTACAATGGTGCGCCCATCGGGACTGACCACCCGGGCCTTGGCTAGTTCTTGCTTATCCTTGCCTACCAGAAAGATAACTTCATTATTAGTGGCCTGGAGATCAAAGGTCCGATCCTGATTGCTGGTTACCACCAGCAGGCCACCCGCCGGAACCTGGGCCGGTAGAAGAGTCAGTTTTACCTGGGATGGGGCGCCAACCTGAGCAGACGTCGGCAATACATATGCGGCAACAAGGGTTAGGCCCGCCAACATTAATATAAGCAATCTTGTCAGGCTCATGCTTCCTCCTCGGGAAGAGTCCACAAGACTCTTAATTTATGTGGTTCCAAGGGTAGGTTTGAACAAACTTGGAAAAAGGCTGGCCTAACCACGCCAGCGAAACGATTGAGGTTGGAAAACTAGCCGTTAGTATATGCATAGGCCTCGTGGTTGTCCAGTAGATAATTAAACGGTCCAAACCCTTTTCAAGAAAGATCATTCCGTGTATAATCGGGGGCTATGAACTCATCGTTAGAGGCATTTTTCCAGCCCCGGGCGGTAGCGGTCATCGGCGCCTCGCGCGATCCCGAGAAGATCGGCTATGCCTTAGTTGATAATCTCCAACATTGTGGTTTTAATGGTCAGATTTATCCGATCAATCCTAAATCGGCGGAGATTCTGGGCCTCAAAACCTATGCCTCCATAATTGATGTGCCGGATGCGGTAGATTTGGCGGTGATTGCCATCCCGACTCCCCAGGTCGCCGCGGTGTTGGCAGAATGCGGCCAAAAAGGGGTGCCGGGGGTTATCGTCATTACCGCCGGGTTTGGCGAAATCGGGGGCGAAGGTCGGAAAAATGAGCGCCTGCTGGTGGAAACTGCTCGCCAATATTCTGTGCGCCTGCTCGGTCCCAACTGCATGGGCATCATCGACACCGTCATTCCCCTGAATGCCTCGTTTGCCGGGGGCATGCCGCTTCCCGGCCACATCGCCTTTATGAGTCAGAGCGGGGCGTTGGCCCAGGCCGTGTTGGATTGGGCCTGTGCCGAAGGCATTGGCTTTTCCCGCTTTGTCAGCCTGGGCAACAAGGCCGATCTGAGCGAAATCGATTTTATCCGGGCCTGGGGCGCGGATCCGCACTCTAAGGTCATTCTGGCCTATCTGGAAGATATCCGCGATGGTGCCGAATTTATGGCTCTGTGCCGCCAGGTGACGCGGCAGCAGGGCACCCCGATCATTGCGATTAAGAGTGGCACCACTGCCGCCGGCACCCGGGCGGTATCGTCGCATACCGGCTCCTTGGCGGGTTCAGAACAGGCTTACGACACCGCCTTTAAACAGGCCGGGGTAATTCATGCCGCGTCCGTAGAGCGACTCTTTGATTATTCCCTGGCCTTTGCTTATCAGCCGCTTGTCGCCAGCAACCGCCTGGCCATTGTCACCAATGCCGGCGGTCCTGGCATCCTGGCTACCGATGCCGCGGAACGGGCCGGGTTGCAGGTTGCCAATCTGGCCGCGGCCACCATCAATCGGCTCCGGGAACTTATTCCGGATATCGCCAGTGCCTTGAATCCCATTGACGTGCGCGGCGATGCCTTTGAAGATAGTTACGATATGGCCTTGCGCCTGGCCCTGGCCGATGCCAACGTGGACAGTGTGGTAGTTATCCTGACCCCACAAAAACTTACTCGGGTGGAGGAAACCGCCCGGGTCGTGGCCCGGGTGGTGGCAGAGATGAAAAACGGTGATCAGAAGTCGCTCAACTCTAATCAACCGTTATCGTCCAAGGCTGCTTCGATTAATTTGCCTGTGACTCCTAAACCGGTACTGGCCTGTTTCATGGGGGAGGCGCACGTCAGAGACGGTATCTCCCTATTGCAGAAACATGGCATCCCCAATTATGCCTTTCCCGAGCGCGCCATCGAGGCCTTACAGGCTATGTGGCAGTATCGACAATGGTTGGAGCGGCCCTTGGTCCCGCCGCCGCGGTTTGACTTTGATGACCATTGCCTGCGGGAGATTTTTGCCCAGGTGCGGGGTGATCGGCGGGTGGCGCTGGCCGAAACTGAAAGCCATGATATCGCCGCGGCCATTGGACTCAGGGTTCCGAAGGCCGAACTGGCCCGTAATCGGGAAGAGGCAGTAGCCCTGGCCCGGTTAATTGGCTACCCGGTGGTGTTCAAAATTGCCTCACCGGAAATATTGCATAAATCTGACCTGGGCGGCGTCCGGGTCGGCATCAACAATGACCTTGAGGCCCGGGGCGCCTTTGATTTGATTACGGCGCGGGCCCATCGTTTTGCGCCGGGCGCTCAGGTGTGGGGAGTGACAGTCCAGGAAATGGTGCCACCCGGCCGCGAAGTGATTATCGGCATGAGTCGCGACCCCCAATTTGGACCGCTGTTGATGTTTGGTCTGGGCGGAATCTATGTCGAGGTGCTGAAAGACGTGGTATTTCGCATTGCCCCGATCAGCGCCGCCGAGGCCCAGGCAATGATCAACGAAATTCACAGCGCCCCCCTGCTGCGCGGCGTACGGGGGGAAAAGTCCCCTGATCGAGACGCACTCTGCCAGGCCTTACTGCGGGTGTCGCAACTGGTCCATGAATTCCCGGAGATTGTCGAACTCGATATCAATCCCCTGGTGGTCCACGAACAGGGCGCGGTGGCAGTGGATGTGCGAATGGTGATCACGCCGGAGTAGCAAAAGTCAACCTTAACCGCGGGCCAGCAATTGAGTCCTGGCCATCAATCGGAGATAACCATGCATGCCCTATACCTGACCTCCACTGCGGTGGCTATTGGCAAAACTGCCCTAGGCTACGGGCTGGCGACTCGTCTTAAACAGGACGGACTAAGGGTGGGGTATTTTCAACCCCTGGTGGTGGCGGATCGGGGTATCAGCGGCGGGGCCCTCCGAAAGGACGCCAGTTTTATGCGCTCCGCCCTTGATCTTGCTGAACCTCTAGAGTTGTTAGCGCCGGTGGTCCTCGATGCCGGGGCCCTGGAACAAGCCCTGGCCGGTAAGCCCCATGACTACGCCGAGCAAATCGAGCGGGCCTTCGTCCAAGTGGGGCAGGATAAAGATGTATTGCTGATCGAAGGGGCCGGGACTCTGACCGAGGGCTTGCTTCTTGATCTACCGCCCCAGGCCCTGGCCGCCCGACTCAATGCCCAGGTCCTGGTGCTGATAAAATATACTGATGAACTGGCGCTCAATGACTTGCTGGCTGCCAAGGTCCAGTTCGGCCCCAGTTTTTTAGGGGCGGTCATCAACGAGGTGCCGCGGGCCAACCGGGAATTTGTGGAGCACTCAGTAATACCTTTTTTAGATAGCCGACGGCTAAAGGTCTATGCCGCCTTGCCGCAGGAACGCTTGCTGATGGCCCTGACCGTCAATGAAATCGCCGAGTTTTTGGGGGCTGAGCTGTTGAATTCTCCCGACCACGGTGAGGATCTGGTAGAAAATTTCCTGGTCGGGGCCATGAGTGTGGACGCGGCCCTATCGTATTTCCGCCGCCAGCCCCGCAAGGCGGTGATTACCGGCGGCGATCGCGCCGATATTCAGTTGGCGGCGCTCGAAACTTCAACCCGCTGTATTATCCTTACCGGCCACATCCAACCCAGTCCGGTAATTTTAAGCCGGGCCGAAGAACTGGGCGTGCCACTGCTCCTGGCCCGGCCCGACACCCTGAGCGTGGTCGAAATCTTGGAACAATATTTTGGGCGCATGCCGTTCCATCAACCGCACAAAATGGCCGGCATCCAACAATTATTAAGCAAATATTTTGATTTTGAACGGTTTTACGCCGATCTTCACATCCAGATAAAATAGATCCTGGTTTACTTCTCTTTCTTCAATTGGTCCGCCACTGATTTGATGGCCGCCTGAACCTTTTCCGGATCTCCCAGATAGTAATGGCGGCTGGGAGTCAGATCGTCATTCAATTCATAGACCAAAGGAATACCGGTAGGGATATTGAGACCGACGATTTCTTCATCGGGCACCTGGTCCAGATATTTAACCAGGGCCCTAAGACTGTTGCCGTGCGCAGCAATGATTACCCGTTGGCCGCTTTTTACCGCGGGGGCGATGGTTTCGTGCCAGTAAGGCAAAAACCGGGCCACCACGTCTTTCAGACACTCGGTCAGAGGTAGTTCGGCGGCGGGCACTTGGGCATAACGCGGGTCTTTGCCGGGATAATAAGGATCATCCACGGTGAGCGGCGGGGGCGGGATGTCGTAACTGCGCCGCCAGATCTGGACCTGCTCCATACCGTGTTTTTCCACCGTCTCGGTCTTGTTAAGACCCTGGAGGCCGCCATAATGACGCTCATTCAAGCGCCAGCTATGGCGGATCGGAATCCACATCAGGTCCATTTCCTCGAGGGCCAGCCACAGGGTCTTGATGGCCCGTTTGAGCACGGAAGTAAAAGCGATATCAAAGACAAAGCCTTCCCGCGCTAGCACCTGCCCGGACTCGATGGCCTCCGCCGTCCCCTTTTCGGAGAGGCCGACATCAATCCAGCCGGTGAAGCGGTTCTCTTTGTTCCAGACGCTTTCGCCATGGCGAAGCAAAACCAGCTTTTTCATTAAGAATATTACCCCTCTTTAACTGAGTGCTATAAGGTTAGCGGTATCTGAACATGGTCTTGGATCACAACCGCGAGCTGTCGTCCTGGTATGAGTTGGCAAGGACCCGAAAGCGAAGGAAAACGTGGTAAGCTTAAATAAGTTTATGGAGGCGGCATCCGGATTCGAACCGGAGAATAACGGTTTTGCAGACCGCTGCCTTACCACTTGGCTATGCCGCCCAAAAAAATGGAGCGGGAAACGGGATTCGAACCCGCGACTTCAACCTTGGCAAGGTTGCACTCTACCACTGAGTTATTCCCGCTCTATTTTTTATTTATCCTTCTCGCCCTGGGTTTGTCAAGAGTAAATCAACTCCCTGATTAAAAACTTGCTTATCAAAACATGACTATAATGAAATAATCGCTAATGATCGGGGGGATTTCCCGATGCGGTTCTCGGTCCGGAGCCGCTGAACAGCCCCAATTGCCCGGTATCCGGGGGCGCGGCGCGGCGCCGCGGACGGGCCAGACGGGGGAAGCCCAACTGATCCAGGGTCCCGGCTTCGATATTTTCCAGCACCTCCTGGGCCCGCTCAATCACCCCATCCGGGACTCCGGCCAGGCGAGCCACCTGGATGCCGTAACTCTTGTTAGCCGCCCCCGGTCGTAACTGGTGCAGAAAGACGATCTGGCCATCGGCTTCCACCACTGCGACATGCTGGTTCTGCACCCGGGATTTGAGACGGCTTAAGGCGGTCAATTCATGATAATGGGTGGCAAACAGGGTCATAACTCCTAAGCCGGCATAATCGTGCAGATGTTCGGCTACCGCCCAGGCCAGTGCCAAGCCATCAAAGGTGCTGGTGCCGCGGCCAATCTCGTCCAGGATGACCAGGCTGCGGGGCGTGGCCTGGTGCAAAATGTTGGCGGTTTCGTGCATTTCCACTAAAAAAGTGCTCTGCCCCCGTCCAATATCGTCCACCGCCCCCACCCGGGTAAAGATCCGATCCACCACCCCCAGAACCGCGTCCGCGGCCGGGACAAAACTACCTACCTGGGCCAGGAGGCTAATTAAGGCTACCTGACGCAGGATGGTGGACTTGCCGGCCATGTTGGGAAGATCGGA
>JAQVHY010000083.1 GCA_028695935.1 Desulfobacca sp. | reverse complement strand
ATGCTGTTCCTATTTATTGAACCACCGGAGGATGAAGTTGCCTGGAACGGCACTGGCATCCAATCCCGGGTGCGGGTAGTAGGTCCGCAAACTTTTACGCTGGGCCTCACCGTCCCCCTGGCCCTGGGTTGTCAGATGGCGACCAATTTTTTGGGAAGCGGCGATCAAGAGTTAACCTTAGAAAATGTATTTGATGCACTCAAGGAAGTGACCAACGTTATTGCCGGAAATTTTGTCAATAAAATAAAAACTGGCTCGGCTTATCAGGTGCAAATCCCCGAAGCCCAACCGGTATTTCTGGAGTATGGTTCCGGCCAACCCCTCAAAGGCGTGATGTGGTTTGAGGTGGATGGCCAACTAATGGAACTTTTTATTAAAAAAGGATAGGCCGATACCTATGCCAGATATGTTAACCCAAAAACGCGCGACCCGGAAAATCAAAGTTCTGATCGTCGATGACTCCGCCATTGTCCGCAAGATCTTTGCTCAAGAGCTGTCCCGTTACCCCGACTTGGAAGTGGTGGGTACGGCCCCTGATCCCTATGTGGCCCGTGACAAAATCGTCCAGCTGCGGCCCGATGTCGTCACTTTGGATATTGAGATGCCGCGGATGGATGGGCTTACTTTTCTGAAGAAATTAATCCGTTATTTTCCCCTGCCGGTCATCGTGGTCTCCTCGTTGACTCCCCAGGGAAGCCGGATGGCCCTCGAGGCCATGGATCTGGGGGCGGTGGAGGTGTTGGCCAAACCGGGGGGACCATATTCCGTCAGTGAGATGCAGGCCCAACTGGTTGATAAAATTCGCGCCGCGGCCCGGGTGCAGGTTACGCCGCGCGGTAATCCTGCAGTTAGTGCCAACTCACCGTCGCCCTCCCCTACCCTGTCCCTGTTAAAGACCTCACAAAAACTCGTCGCGGTAGGAGCCTCAACCGGCGGCACCGAGGCTATCAAGGATATTTTAGTACGGCTGCCCGCTAATTTCCCCGGCATGGTCATTGTTCAACATATGCCACCGAAATTCACTACTGCCTTTGCCGAGCGCTTGAATGGCCTCTGTCAGATGGAAGTGAAGGAGGCCGCCGACGGAGATTCGGTGGTCAGCGGCCGGGCTTTGCTGGCACCCGGTAATTACCACATGCTCCTGCGCCGCAGCGGTTCCCGCTATTATATCCAGATCAAACAAGGACCAATGGTACATCACCAACGCCCCAGCGTGGACGTCTTGTTTCATTCTACCGCGCAGTCAGCCGGTGAGAATGCGGTCGGGGTAATCCTTACCGGCATGGGAGCAGACGGGGCCCAGGGGCTGTTGGCGATGAAAAATAGTGGGGCCTATACCATTGCTCAGGACGAGGCCTCCTGCATCGTCTTTGGCATGCCCAAGGAAGCGATCAAAGCCGGGGCAGTGGATAAAATCTCTCCCCTTAACCAGATCCCTGAGCAGCTGGTGCGTGCCGTAACTGCTGCCAGCCTGTAACCAAGGCTCGCTGGCCTTGGCAATTCCCCTTATGCCCATCTTGAATGGTAACCGATACCAAAAGAATACTAGATAAATAGGTCAAGCATCGCTCAGAGTTGACAATTTGACCAAGGACGTTTAAAGTAAAAGAAAATTATTCACTTCGATTCGGATTATGGCTCTTAAAGTTGTGGCTTTTGACTGCGATGGGGTGTTATTTGACTCCCGCCAGGCAAACATCGCCTTTTATAATCAGATCCTCAGACAATTTAACCGGCCGGTAATGGCTCCGGCCGCGGTTAATTATGTCCATAGCCACACCGCTCTGGAGTCCTTGCTGTTTCTATTTCACGACGATCCCCAATTTAAGGCAGTGTGGCAATATTATCAGACCATGGATTACCGACCATATATCGCCTATATGGTGCAAGAACCGTTTTTGCAGGAGTTTCTAGCATTTTTGCGGCCCCGCTTTGGTCTGGCCGTAGCTACCAATCGCAGCACCACCACCAAGGCAGTCTTTCAGCATCATCAACTGGAAGAGTGGTTCGATCTGGTGGTGTCGGCGCAAGACGTCGCTTACCCTAAGCCCCACCCCGAGTCCTTCCAGCGGATTCTGACCCATTTTCAGATTGTTCCCGCAGAGGCCTTGTACATCGGAGATTCCCTGGTTGACCAGGAATTTGCCCGTAATGCCGGGGTTCGCCTGGTAGCCTACCGCAACCCGGAATTACAGGCGGATTATCATCTGGATTCCTTTGGCCACGGTCCGGCCCTGATCCAACGGTTGGCCGCCGAATATGCCTGAACGGCCCGGATCAATACTCACCGTGAATCCTGCTAAAATCCGCAACTTTTCGATCATCGCCCACATCGATCACGGCAAATCCACCCTGGCCGATCGACTACTCGAAGCCACGGGAACGATTAGTGCCCGGGAAATGCGGGATCAGTTTCTGGACCGCATGGATCTGGAACGGGAACGGGGCATCACTATCAAGGCCGCGGCAGTGCGGCTGCGCTACCAGGCCAACGATGGCCAGGAGTATCTCTTAAATCTGATCGATACTCCGGGACACGTGGATTTCAGCTATGAAGTTTCACGCAGTCTGGCGGCCAGCGATGGGGCCTTGCTGGTTATCGACGCGGCCCAGGGTATCGAGGCCCAGACCCTGGCCAATGTCTATCTGGCCCTGGAAAATAACCTGGAAATCATCCCGGTGATCAATAAATGTGATCTGGCCAATGCCGATCCCGAGGGCGTAGAGCAAGAAATTCAAGAAATCATCGGCCTGGACGCCACCGGCAGCATCCGGGCCAGTGCCAAAACCGGCGAGGGTATTGCCGACATTCTGGAGGCCATTGTTGCCCGCATCCCGCCGCCGTCCGGACAGTTCGACGCGCCCTTAAAGATGCTGATCTTTGATTCCTGGTTTGATCCCTATCACGGGGCCATTGTCATGGTGCGGGTTGTAGATGGGCAGCTCCGGCCGGGAATGCCGATTCAATCAATGGCTACCGGCAAAACCTTTGAGGTCACCCGGCTGGGAGTCTTTGCGCCTGATCCCACCCCGGTTGAGGCTTTGAACGTAGGAGAGGTCGGCTTTTTGAGCGCCAATATCAAAAACCTGGCAGATGCCATGATTGGCGACACCATCACCGGGGCCGATAATCCGACGCGCCAGTCCTTCCCGGGCTTTAAAAAGATCAAACCCATGGTGTTCAGCGGGTTCTATCCGGTAGAGACCGGTCAGTTCGGGCAATTGAAAGAGGCCCTGAACAAACTGCGACTGAACGACGCCTCCTTTACCTTTGAGCCCGAATCCTCGGCGGCCCTGGGATTTGGCTTCCGGCTGGGTTTTTTGGGGCTGCTGCACCTGGAGATCGTCAAAGAACGGCTGGAACGGGAACATGGTTTGGACCTGTTGGCCACCGCGCCGACCGTAGTGTATCGGGTGATAACCACCAAAGGCGAAGAACTGTGGGTGGATAACCCGTTAAAATTACCCCCTTGGACCCATATTGATCACTTGGAAGAACCGCACCTGCGGGTGGAAATCTTTACTCCCGCCGAATACTTGGGCAATATTCTGAAATTGTGTGAAGATAAACGGGGGCGACAACTGGAGGTGCGCTTTTTCCCGCATCAGAAAGTGCTGGCGGTCTATGAACTACCCCTCAATGAGATGGTAGTCGATTTTTATGACTCCCTGAAATCGCTCAGTCGGGGATATGCCTCAATGGATTACGATTGGATCGGATATCGCGCCGCGCCCTTGGTCCAGATGGATCTAGTGGTCAACGGCAAAGCGGTGGATGCCCTGTCGGTCATTGTCCATCAAGACAAGGCCTATCGTTGGGGCCGAGAATTAACCGAGCGCTTAAAAAAGATTATCCCCCGCCAATTGTTTGAGGTGGTCATCCAGGCGGCCATTGGCTGCCGGGTGATCGCCCGGGAACGCATCCCGCCTCTGCGCAAACAGGTCACCGCCAAATGCTATGGGGGTGACATTACTCGCAAACGCAAGCTCCTGGAACAGCAGAAAGAAGGGAAAAAAAAGATGAAGCAGATCGGTCAGATTCACATTCCCTCGGAGGCCTTTTTAGCCATGTTTGGGATGCGGGGCTAAAGATCATGGATCAGCAAGAATTAGAGCAGAGCCGCACCGAAACCCTGCCAGCCGCCAAGCGCACCAAACCGGTCTGGCGGGAATATGGCGAAGCCATTATCATCGCCCTGGCCCTGGCCCTGGTTATTCGGGCCTTTGTGTTTCAGGCCTTCTCTATCCCCTCCGGCTCCATGAAGCCCACCCTGTTGATCGGCGACTATCTGCTGGTCAACAAATTTATCTATGGGATCCGGAATCCGCTGACCAATAAGGTAATTATCCCGATAAGTTCACCCCAGCAGGGAGATATCGTCGTCTTTCTTTACCCTCAGGATCCCAGCAAAGACTATATTAAGCGAGTAGTCGGGGTGCCGGGGGATAAGATCCAGATAATCAATAAACATCTTTACGTCAATGATCAGCCGGTCGAGACTCCGCAGGCAGTCTATGAAGATCCCCGGGTGTTGGACCGCCCTAATGATCCCACCCGAGATAATTTCGGCCCGGCTACGGTTCCTAAAAATCATCTGTTCGTTATGGGCGACAATCGCGACTTCAGCTACGACAGCCGCTTCTGGGGATTTGTCCCGATGGACTCTTTGCGCGGCAAGGCCTGCATCATCTATTGGTCCTGGGACAGCAAGGACCACAGTCTGCGCTGGCGTCGCCTGGGCATGTTGATTAATTAACTCTAAGTCAGATCAGAGTCTGTCTAAAGTTTTTGGACTCCAGAGGTCTTAGTTTTTAGTTTTCGGTTTTCGGTTTCCGGTTAAAGGGGAACTTGGAATTATCCCAAGCCGGGCAATGTTGATTTGATATGGTGGTAAGGCCTTGAGGTGGTTTCCGTGCCGCTGGAGGTGGATAAACATATTCATATTTTGCCTGGTTCCCGGTCTGACGGCCTGTGAATCGCCGGCCACCGCGGTCCAGGTCTTTTGTTACGAGCGCACGCCGCGGGTTGAGCAGGTCATTAAAGGCATAGAGCAGGAACTGGGGGTTACCAATCTGCCGGTGCTTGAGGCCGGAGGCAACTGGCAGCGGGGTCAGGAACTAGTCCAACAATTGGCCCAAGAAGATTTGGCCCTGTTAATCGTCCTGAGTACACCGGCCTTGAGTCTGGCAGCGCCTAACATCAAGCAACGGCCGTTAATCGTCTTCGGGATGGTGGCCGATCCCTACTTCAGCGGCGCCGCCTATGATACCCTTCACCCGGAGGATCATCAGGGGAATATTACCGGGATTGCCAGCCCGCCGCCAGTGGCCACGGCTTTAAAACAGGGCTCCCAACTATTTCCGGCATATCGGTGCTGGGGGTTGCTCTTCGATCCTTTGGAAGGTAGCTCGATCGAGCTCTGTGAGCAATTTAAACAACTAGCCCCGGATTTTGGCCTGACCCCGGTGGTGCAACCGGCGTCTTCCGAGACTGAGGCCCAGACCGGACTCCGAGCCTTGAAGGCCCAAGGGGTGCGGCTAGTCTATATTCCACCCGACCAAAACGCCCGTCGCTATGCGCCCTTGCTCCTCAGGTGGGGGCAAGAGCAGAAGCTTTTGGTGGTCAACGGCCATCCGGAGTTTTCCGCCCCGGGCGCCATCTTGAGTGTGACCACCGATTATCAGGCAGTGGGAAAGCTGACCGCGGCCCTGGCCCGGCGGGTGCAGGCCGGCGAATTCCCGGCCCAGATCCCGATCCAGCATGAGACGCCGATTCATGTGAAAGGAGACGAACGTCTGCTGGAAAAATGGAGCGGTTATCCGCCAACCGATTAAAAACTGGAATTTATAAGGAACGCCGAAAACTCAAGTTAAACTCGTTCCCAAGTTGTACTTGGGAACGATAATAAGAGGTCCATCATGGAAAAGCTGCTAAATCCCGAAGCCTGGCACCCGGAAATTGACATCAAGGCATATCGCTTCGATAACGGCCTTACTCTGTTGGTGTTGCCAGAACACGGGTTACCGATCGTCTCATTTCAGGTGCATTATGCCGTCGGTTCCCGGAATGAACGCCCGGGCATCACCGGCATCAGCCACTTGTTTGAACATATGATGTTTCGCGGTTCCAAGGAATTGGGGCCGGAGGAATTCTCCCAGGTGATCCAGGCCAAAGGAGGAGAGGTCAATGCCTTTACCACTTCCGACAACACCTCCTATTATGAGAATCTGCCTGCCGCCCACCTGGAACTGGCGGTACGTCTGGAAGCCGAACGTTTAGTGCACCTCAGTTTGACCCAGGATAATTTCGCTACCGAACGCGAGGTGGTACGCAGTGAACGCAAGCTGCGGGCCGTAGATAGTCCTCTGGGCCTGCCTTTGGAACTCTTGTCGGCGATGGCCTACACCCAACACCCCTACCAATGGCCGATTCTGGGTTGGGATTACGATCTGCGCCATCTCACTTTGGAAGATTGCCTGGACTATCATCGCACCTATTATAATCCGGCCAACATGGTGGTGGTCGTCTCTGGAGATGTAGAGCCCGAGTCGGCTCAGGAGATGGTGGGGCGGTATTTTGGCACCATTCCCAGCCCCGGGCCGTCCCCGCCGATTCGCGCCCAGGAGTCCCCCCAACGGGGAGAACGCCGGGCCATTTATAAAAAAGTATCTCAGGTAGAGGCCTTTTTGGCCGGTTTTCATGTTCCCAGTCTGAAGGATCCGGAAATCTATGCGGTGCTGCTCTTGGCCGCGATTTTGGGAGAGGGCAAGGCCTCGCGTGGCTATCAACGCTTTGTGCGACCCGGCCAGGCCATTGACCTGGAAGTGCACCTGCCGCCACCGCCCTTTGCCTATCAGGACCCAGGACTGTTATTGATTATTGGCCTGGCCGCCCCGGGTCAGCCCTTATCGGCCCTGGAGGCTGAGGTCTGGCAGGAGATTGCCCAGATTCAGGAACAGGGAGTCACCTTGGAAGAGCTTAATCGGGTCAAAAAGATCATGCGGGCGCAGTACGTCAAGGTCCTGGCCAATAATTTTTATCGCGGGCTGTTGTCCGGTATGATGCACTTAAAGATTGGCGAGGCGGATCTGATTAACCGGATTCCGGACCTCTACGATCAGGTCACTCTGACAGATATTCAGTCCGCGGCCCGCCGTTATCTTACTGAGGACAACCGGACGGTGGTGATTGTCAAGCCGGTCTCCGAGGCCGAAAACGCCGCCCTGGGACCGGTAGATTGATTGGATTTCGAAGTTCAAGGTTCAAAGTTCAAGGTTAAAAAATTACTCATACCTTGGAACACTGAATTACCGTGGTCACAAATCATAAGGAGAATCAACCAACCATGACCGAATCTGCCCGAGCCGATTATTTGCCCGCGATATATAAAAATACCTTAAACAATGAGATGACCGTGCTGGGGGTGGAATATGACCGGGCCCCCTGGGTGAGTATCTGCTTTATGGCCAAACGGGGCGCCGAAGCCGATCCGCCGGGTAAGGGTGGGACCGCGGATTGCACCGCTGAAGGTCTGACCCTGGGGACCCAGGCCCGTGATCAACTACGTCTGGCCATTGACGTGGAAGGCCGCGGGGCCCGGCTCGACGCCCAGGGCCATTGGGATTACAGCGTTGTCATCCTGGAAGGTCTGGCGGAAGATTTTGCCGAGTTAATGGCCCTAGTGGCCGAGGTGGTGCAATCTCCTGAGTTTCCCGAGCAAGACTTTGCCTACCTCAAGGGGCGACGGCAGGCAGAACTGGTGCATCTCCAGGATAATCCCCGGGAGATCGCCAATCGCTGTTATTACCGCCTGTTTTTCGGTGCTAGCCCTTACGGCCACCCGCTGACGGGCGATTTACAGTCGATCTCCGCTTTGAACTTAGAGGATCTGAAATCTTTTTACCACCGCCAGTTCCATCCCCGCGCCAGCACCTTGGTGGTGGTCGGCATGGTCCCCGAAGCCACCGTGGTCCAGGAGGCGGCTCGCTGCTGGTCAGCCTGGTCGGGAGGCGCGTCTCCGACCCCACCGTACCAAGACCCACCTCAAACCTTGGGACAGCCGGGGATTTATCTTTTGGACCGTCCGGCCCTGACCCAAAGTGAAATTCGCCTGGGGCACCTGGGGTTGCAGCGCCCACACCCCGATTATTTTGCCCTGCGGTTGGCCAATTATATCCTGGGCGGGGGTGGCTTTTCTTCCCGGCTGATGACCCGGATTCGCTCAGATCTGGGTCTTACCTATGGCATTAATAGCCATTTTCACTTTCGCCGGGCCCCCGGTCCGTTTGTCATTTCCACGTTTACCCCGGCCCCACATACTGCTGCGGTAATCCGGGAGACTAAAACAGTGTTGGCTGAACTCAAGCAGGGCGGCATTACCGCTCAGGAGTTAGAGGATGCCAAAAATTTTTATATCGGCCACTTTCCCCTAGGACTAGAAACTACCGGCGGGATTGCCCAACAGCTCTTACAGATTGATTTACATTCTCTAGACCTTGATTACCTGAAAAACTATGGTGAAAACATCCAGGCCGTCCAACTGGAGCACAGCCGGGCCGCGGCGGCCCAGCATCTCCACCCCGAAGAGTTAGTGATCCTAGTATTAGGACCAGCCGCGGTTTGTCGACCTGATCTAGAAGCCCTGGGACCGGTCACTTTGGTGACAGAGTCTTAAGGGATTAGATCTTATTGGAACCTGTATGTTTTTTTTTGTTGACAAATCCTTCTTCAAGGGTGATATAATGCACAAATATTTGTGAAAAAAAGGATAAATCGGTCATTCATAAACCGCAGAAAGGGAGGTAGGTTTTTATGTCAGATACTCCGATGTTGGATCAACTGGAAACGGGACCTTGGCCCAGCTTCGTTAAAGATTTGAAGCGCACGGCCGCCAAAAAGCCTCAGGTTAAGGACCTGTTAGGACAGTTGGAACGCTCTTATGAAGAGAAGATTACTCACTGGAAGCATGGAGGCATCGTTGGCGTTCTGGGTTATGGTTCCGGCATTATCGGCCGTTATTCCGACCTGCCGGACGATTTCCCGGGCCTGGAGCATTTTCATACCATGCGTATTAATCAGCCCTCGGGATGGTTCTATACTACCGCGGCCCTACGCATGCTGTGCGATATTTGGGACCAGTACGGCAGCGGGGTTATGAATATGCATGGCTCCACGGGGGATATTATCTTCCTGGGTACTACTACCGATAATTTGGAACCGTGCTTTCAAGCCTTGGCACAAAAAGGTTTCGACATCGGTGGTTCCGGGTCGGCCATGCGTAGCCCCAGTTGTTGCTGTGGCCCGTCCCGGTGTGAGTGGTCCTGTTACGACACCATGGAAGCCTGCTATGATATCACCCAGGAATTCCAGTTCGAGTTGCACCGGCCTGGTTTTCCTTACAAATTCAAGTTTAAGTTCTCGGGTTGCCCCAATGACTGCGTGGCCGCAGTTGCTCGGGCCGATTGTTCGGTAATCGGCGTCTGGAAAGATGATATCCGCATCGACGCCGCCGCGGTCAAGGCCTACGCCGGCGGGGAACTGAAACCCAAAGGCGGCGGCGCCCATGTTGACAAACTGGATATCCAAAAGGATGTCGTGGACCTGTGCCCCACCCAATGCATGAGCTGGGATGGTAATGCTTTGAAGATCAATAATCGGGAATGCAACCACTGCATGCATTGTATTAACCTGATGCCTCAGGCCCTGCGTCCCGGCACCGAAAAGGGAGCTACCATCCTGTTAGGTTCCCATGCCCCGATTCTGGAAGGGGCTCAGATGAGCTGGGTAATCGTTCCCTTTATGGAAATGGAAAAGCCTTTTGACGGGTTAAAAGAACTGGGCGCCAATATCATGGAGTGGTGGACGGAAAACGGCAAGAACCGGGAGCGGGTCGGAGAGTTGATCCTGCGCTTGGGGATGCGCGAGTTCTGTCTGGCCGTCGGCCTGGATCCCGTACCCCAGTCCATTAAAACCCCGCGCTGCAACCCCTTCTTCTTCTGGCATCCCGAAGATTTTGAGGCTGAAGCTGAGGGTAAAACTTATATCAAGTTGTAAGTCTTTAATCAGCACAGGTTAAAACCTGACGTGCTAACTACATAATTGATCGATATTCCTAATATTGCTAGGAGGTTTGCAGCATGGCAGAAGATAGAATAACTGATATTGGACCCCCACATTATGAGCAGTTCTTGCCCCCGGTGATTAAGGCAAATTATGGTAAATGGAAATATCATGAAATTCCTCAACCTGGGGTATTAAAGCATGTTGGCGAAAGTGGAGATGAACTGTATACTGTCCGGTGTGGGGCCGGTCGTTTGCTGACTACGGATTACGTCCGGGAGGTCTGCGATATTGCCGACAAATTCTGTGATGGGCATGTCCGCTGGACCAGCCGTAACAATATCGAATTTCTGACCCCTAAAAAAGAAAACGTCGAGCCCTTGATTGCGGCGATCAAAGCCCAGGGCTGGCCGGTGGGTGGCACCGGCCATTCGGTGACCAGCATCGTTCATACCCAGGGCTGGATTCACTGTCACACCCCGGCCATTGACGCCTCGGGAGTCGTCAAGGCGGTGATGGATGATTTATTCGAATACTTTGGGGAACATAAATTACCGGCCCAGGTGCGCATCTCCCTGGCCTGCTGTCTCAATATGTGCGGCGCGGTGCATTGTTCCGACATCGCCATTTTGGGCATCCATCGGACCCCACCGAAAATCTTCCATGATAAATTAAGACATGTCTGTGAAATTCCCACCACCATCGCCTCCTGTCCGACCGGCGCCATCCGGCCGCATCCCGACAAGAATATCAAGAGCGTGGTGGTCAACGCGGAACGCTGCATGTACTGCGGCAACTGCTACACTATGTGCCCGGCCATGCCGTTGTTTGATCCGGAAAAAGGTGGTGTCGCCCTGTTGATTGGCGGCAAGGTCTCCAACGCCAAGCACCCCCCGATGTTCTCCCGCTTGGGGGTACCATATCTTCCCAACAATCCGCCCCGTTGGCCCGAAACCTGTCAGGCCATTCGCAAAATCTTGCTGGCGTACGCTAACGGCGCCAATAAATGGGAACGGGTAGGCGAGTGGATTACCCGGATCGGCTGGAGTCGTTTCTTTGATATTTGCGAAATTCCGTTTACCTTCCAACACATTGATGATTATAAGTGGGCTTATGACACTTATAATACCTCGATGCATTTTAAATTTTAAATAAGGTGTAATAATGGCTGAATCTGTCTCCAAAGAAGAATTGGTAGAGAGCATCTACCAGGAAGTGGCCAAGGCCCAGGGCAAGAAACAGCTCAAGGCGGGCGATCTCACCAAGCTGATGATCAAGAAATATGGCGATGCGGTGAGTAAAAACGACGTAAAATACGCCATCAAAGACCTGATTGATAGCGGCCGCTGCGTTTATACCTATTTCGGCGGCAGCTTCGTCGAATTGCCCCACGAAGAAGGGGCGGCCAAACATATCTAATGCCGCGACCCTGTCCCCGGTTGGTACTATCAGCCCTGCGGGGCGGGTCGGGTAAAACTACCCTGACCCTGGGCCTACTGGCTGCCTGGCGCCAACAGGGACGCAAGGTCGTACCCTTTAAAAAGGGGCCGGACTATATCGATCCGGCGTGGCATAGTCTGGCCGCTGGCCGGCCCTGCTATAATCTGGACCCGTTTCTGATGGATCGGGACCAGATGCTGGCTTCGGTAGCTCATCATGCCGCCCAAGCGGATGGGGTCTTGATTGAAGGCAACCGTGGTCTATATGATGGCCTCGATGTTGCGGGCACTTCCAGCACAGCCGAGCTAGCCAAATTACTCCATGCCCCTGTGGTGCTGGTGGTCGATTGTACCATGACCACCCGCACCGCCGCGGCTATGGTTTTAGGTTGCCAAGCTTTCGACGCCCAAGTGGCGCTCCAGGGGGTGGTCCTTAACCAGATCGCCCGTCCGCGCCACGAGCAATTGCTGCGCGCCGCCATCGAGCGTTATTGTGGCCTGCCAGTGTTGGGCGCCATCCCCCGACTCAAGTGTGCCGTGTTCCCCGAACGTCATATGGGTCTGGTCCCTCCCCAGGAGCACCAAGGTGCAACGCGGGCGCTGGCTACCGCCCTGAATTTAGCCCAAAAATATCTAAATTTAGATCATCTCTGGGAATTGGCCGGGCAAGCCCCGGCCCTGCCCACGATTAAATTGGCAAAAGCCCAAGAGGATCAGCCACTGGACTACCCGGTGGTGATTGGCATCATACGCGATTCCGCCTTCCAATTCTATTATCCCGAGAACCTTGAAGCTTTAACCCGGCTCGGCGCCCGGCTGGTAGAAATCAATGCCTTGCAGGACAGTCTGCTGCCACCGGTAGATGCCTTATACATTGGCGGTGGTTTCCCGGAGACTCATGCGGCCGCCCTGGCCCACAACCAGAGTTTCCGGCGCTCGGTCTGGCAAGCCGCTGAGGCGGGGTTGCCGGTTTATGCTGAATGCGGCGGCTTGATGTATTTAGGGGAAAGCCTGATCTTAAACGGGCAAACCTATCCCATGACCGGAGTCTTGCCTTTAGCCTTTAAACTAGGCAAACGACCCCAAGGACACGGCTATACCGTGGTAGCAGTAGAAGGACCGAACCCGTTCTTTCCGGTGGGCACCCAATTAAAAGGTCATGAGTTCCATTATTCCAAAGTGATCAATTCTCAAATCGAACCCCGAGCTTTGGTCTTTCGGCTGCAGCGTGGCCAGGGCATTATCGATCAACGAGACGGTCTCTGCTATAAGAATGTCTTGGCCACCTATACTCATATCCATGCCTCGGGCACTCCCGGATGGGCCGCGGCTATGGTTCAACGAGCACGTGAATTCCGTGACCAGACCCGGCTTCCCCAGACTCCATTCCCCCCTGAGCGCTGCTATAAAGAGCTGTCCATTTAACCCCTGCGGGGAGAGACGGAAGCAGTACTGCCCGAGCCCAGAGCAAGATAACTTTTTCCTTGACATTGACTGGTGCTCTATTATATAGGTTTAGCAAAGTGATTGTGAAAAAAGTATTTTGTCTGGAAAGTACGGCAAGTGGCATAGGTTGTTTAGACAGGCCACAGGAAGATATCTGATCCGAACCGTTGATCAGGAACCTGTGGCTTATTAGCTTGTCAGTCTTGGAGCAGGTGCGACTGCCAAGGCTTAATTTTGATCCAAGATGAGAATAGTAAGAAGGAGGTGAAACCACCAATGGCGTGGCGTGTTGAGGTTGACGAGGAAAAATGTGAAGGTTGTGAAGAGTGCGTTAACGTCTGTCCCTCTGGCGTTTTCGAGCTTCAGAATGAGAAAGCTGTGGTCGTAGCTGAGGATGAATGTCTGGGCTGTGAAAGCTGTATAGAGGTCTGTCCCAACGGGGCGATTACCGTCACCGAGGTTTAAGCTTCAGCTGCACAGAAAAGCGCTGGCTTAATCTGGGCCAGCGCTTATTAAAAATTTGTCATCCATGGTAAGCAAAAGTTGTAAGCGTGAGTAGCAGTTCCGGCCTCCAAATTTTTAACCGGGACTGAAGTCCCCTCTACCAGAAAATACTTCTTTGCAACGCTACCGTGATGAATCAGTATTAATCCATCACGATTCCCTCCTCGCAAGTTTGGCACATCTTAAGCGGCGTTAATTCTTCCGGGGTTGCTGGTCGTACTTCCAAGATCTGCACGGAATAATGGAGGTCTTGGCCCGCTAAGGGATGGTTCATGTCCAATACCACGGTATTTCCCTTGACTTCCGTGATCTGGAAGGGATAATCTACCGGTAACAGGGAGTTGGCGGGGGTAACGCGCTGGCCCGGTTGGAGTTGGACACCGCTCGGAAAACAGTTTCGGTTCCAGGTCTGAATTTGCGCGGGTTCACGAGGGCCGAAGCCTTCCGCGGCCGGGATGACAAATTCCCGGCAATCATTTTCTTCAAGGCCCATGAGTCGCGCTTCCAAGCCGGGGAGTAGTTCGTTATAGCCGGCAACAAAGGTCATGGGGGCTGGTTGCGCTTCCGTGCCTTTAATGAGTTCTCCGCTAGCCAGACGGAGGCGATATGCTAACCTGACATAACAATCCTTGTGGATCTCCATTAATATTGACTCCTTTTTTATAACTTGGCTAAGCTTGTCTAAAAAACCGGTGAATGTCAAGATCCTGACCTTAATTATTGATTTCAAATTTAACTGGAAATGGATGATTAGAAAAGCCCGGGTGGCCGACGTTAAAGAAATCCGCCGTATTTTACAGATGTTTGCCCGCCGCGGGGAACTTTTGCCCCGTACCATGGCCGAACTCTATAGCCAGGTAAGAGATTACTATGTCTATCAGGAAGACAGTCAGGGGCCCCTGTGCGGCATCGCGGCCCTCCACGTCAGTTGGGAGGATTTGGGTGAGATCCGCTCGCTGGCCGTACTTGATTCCTACCAACAGCGCGGCATCGGCAGTCAGTTAGTCGAGATCTGCCTCTCGGAGGCCCTGACCCTGGGTTTGGAGCGGGTTTTTGTCCTCACCTATCGGCCCGATTTTTTTGCCCGGTTCGGCTTCAAAATCATCGATAAAAACGTCCTGCCCCACATTGTTTGGGCCGATTGCGTGCGCTGTCCCAAGTTTCCCGATTGCGATGAA
>JAQVHY010000190.1 GCA_028695935.1 Desulfobacca sp. | reverse complement strand
GACGGACGGTTCGGTTAGAAGACAAAATTTTTGCCCCCCTCAGCCTAACTCCCCCTGACTTGATAGAACTTAATGACCTTAGGAGGGCGGTATGACCAAATTGCGCCTGGCACTCATCAGTGGCGGTAAATCCTCAGAACGGCAGGTGTCGCTGAATAGCGGCGAACAGGTCTATCAGGCCCTGGATAAGAACCGCTACGACATCCGGCGCTATGATCCCCTGGTCGATCTGGAAAAACTGGTACGCGATGCCCCCGAACTCGATATCGCCCTGATTATCATGCATGGCCGGGGCGGGGAAGATGGCACTATCCAGGGCTTGCTGGAGCTGCTCGGCGTCCCCTATCAGGGTTCCGGGGTGCTGGGCAGCGCCCTGGCCATCAACAAAGAGATCAGCAACCAACGCTATCGTCAGGCCGGGCTAAAAACGCCCAAGGAAATGGTTTTCCCTCGTTCCAATATCCCTCCCCTGACCGAAATCGAGGCCCGGTTGGGGCTGCCGGTGGTCATCAAACCGGTCAGCGAAGGCTCCAGCATCGGCGTCACCATCGCCCAAAACCAGGAACAACTGGCCGCGGGTATCGACACCGCCTTAGCCACGGATAATCGCGTCTTAGTAACGGAATTCCTGGCCGGTACCGAGGTCACCGGCGGCGTTTTAGGCAACGACCATTTGCAGGCCCTGCCGCTGGTGGAGATTGTCCCGGCCAAGGATTACCCCTTTTTTACCTATGAGGCCAAATATCTGGCTGGCGCCACCACCGAAATCTGCCCGGCCCGCATCAGTCCGGAACTCACCACCCAGGCTCAGCAATGTGCCCTGAGAGCACATCAGGCCCTGGAGTGCCGAGGCTATAGTCGCACCGACATGATCGTCAAGGACGGCGATATCTATGTCCTGGAAACCAATACCATCCCCGGCATGACCGCTACCAGTCTCTTTCCCCAGGCCGCCCAAGCCATGGGCTTAAGTTTTACGGCCTTGTTGGATAAATTGATTGATCTGGCTTTGGAGAAAACTTAACTAGGACTTATCCTAAGTTCCCATTTACATCCAACCAACTCAGCATATAAGACAATGATTAAATTGTAAATTTTGTCATAAAACCCAAAACGGTATTTTAGGGTTTGCGGTCAATTAGATGATAATGGTCTTTTCGATATTAGTGAACAGGTTCTGGTAGGGGCGCAATTCATTGCGCCCTTTAGGGCGTGATAAATCACGCCCCTACAATCAGAATATTACTTTTTTGATAAAAACTTGGTATTAGATGGCCAATCCCTGGGCGGCGTTAGGGGCACTCTTACAAGAGGGAGTGGATAAGCATGTTTATACCGCGGCGACGCTGGTGGTCGGGCTAAAGGGAGAACTGTGCTACGAGTCTGCTGTCGGCCGATTAGGTCAGACTCCCGAAGCCGCGCCGGTCACCCGCGACACCATCTTTGATCTGGCCTCTTTGACCAAGCCACTGGCTACCGCCCTGGCCTTGCTGACCCTGATGGCTCAGGGCCGCCTCAACTTAGACACCACCTTGGGCGAGATCCTGGCGGTTGACTGGCTGCCGCCGGATAAACAACCCCTGACGATTAAATCCTTGCTGACCCATAGCGCCGGGTTACCGGCCTGGCGGCCTTTTTTTCAAACCATTTTGCAAGTTCCGCCAGAGCAACGCGGCGGCATGTTGGAAAAACTGGCCGCGGCCGAGCCTCTGGAATACCCACCGGGAACCGCCACGGTTTATAGCGATCTGGGCTTTATGCTCCTCAAGGCGGTGATCGAAGCGGTCAGCGGCCAGGATCTGGACCGCTATTGCCGGGAGCAGATCTATCAGCCCCTGGGACTGTCGGGCCTGGGGTTTTGCCCCCGGCAGCGCCCTAACGAAACCGCGCAGCAATATGCCGCCACCGAAATCGGGCTGATCCAGGGTCGTGGTATCCAGGGTGAGGTGCATGATGAAAATGCCTGGGCCGCCGGAGGCATGGCCGGGCACGCCGGCTTGTTTGGCCGGGGCTGGGAGGTCTTCCAACTGCTGGCCGCGCTCTATCAGAGCTATCAGGGCCAGGCCGCGTCTAAAATCCCCCTAAATCCCCCTTTAGCAAAGGGGGACTTTGAGATTATGGACTTGTTCCCGACGCGTTGGGTCCGCACCTTTCTCACCCCGGTGCCCGGTTCCAGCCGGACTCTAGGATTTGATACCCCGACCCCCGGCCCAGCCAGCGCCGGGCGGTTCTTTTCGCCCCACAGCGTCGGTCATCTGGGCTTTACCGGCACCTCGTTCTGGCTGGACTTGGAACTGGGCCAAATGGTAGTATTGCTAACCAACCGGGTGCATCTGGGGCGAGACCATGATAAAATAAAACAGTTCCGGCCCTTGATCCATGAGGCCGCGTCCCAGGCCTTGGGGTCTACTTACCCATTTCGGGGTTAATTATAACAACCAGTGGCACAGATAAGCGATATAGGTGACAGAGAGAAAAAAATTAGTGGCACAGGCATCTTGCCTGTGCCAACTGAACAGGCTGGAAGACTATTCCACTATTATGAGGCAAGATAAACCCTTTTTCCCTCGTTTTCAAGTTGTACTTGGGAACGCCATAATAAAGCATTGCAGATAAGATACCTGGATTTTTGCTAAACAAGGTGAGGCAATGAAAACATACCGTTTCACTGTCTTGATTGAGCGGGATGAAGATGGTTACCTAGTAGCTACAGTTCCGGCTCTGAAAAGCTGCTATACTCAAGCTAGGACTCTGGAAGAGCTTATGCCGCGGGTAAAAGAAGTTATCGAGCTCTGCCTTCAGGAAGAAGAACCGGTGCTAATGGGTTTTGAAGGGGTGCAGCAGATAGAGATCACCGCGTGAGTCGTTTGCCCACGGTTAGCGCCCGCCTGATGATCAAGTTTCTGGAACACTTGGGCTTCATGAAAAGCCGCCAGCGGGGCAGTCATATCTTTTTCGGACATCCTGACGGGCGTACCGCGACCATACCCTATCATCCTGGCGAAGATCTCGGACGCGGTATTATGAATAAGATTCTACATGACGCTGATGTTACCCGTGAAGTTTTTCTGGACTGGCTGAAGAAAAAGAAAAGTTCGGATTAGCTTAAGCTAATTTTTGGCGTCGTTCCCAATTTGAACTTAAGAGCGAGAAAGCCTGAGGCTGTTTGCTTATCCCCGTAATGGCGCTTTCAGGCTGGCGACAAAGTCGCCGATTTCTTTGATTAATTCCTGGCCCTGAAGCTGGGCCACCCGTTGCACGATGGCGCTCCCGACCACGATGCCCTCCACATAAGGGGCAAGTTGCCGCACCTGCTCAGGGGTCGAAATGCCAAAGCCCACCGCCACCGGACATTTAACCAGGGTCCGAACCTC
>JAQVHY010000082.1 GCA_028695935.1 Desulfobacca sp. | reverse complement strand
GGAAAATTGCCTGGAAATTTCTCCTCTTTGACGAAGATCCGGAGATATTTTCCTAAAACCAGTTCACAACCTCTAGTCGGTTTTTAAAAATTACTCACACTAAATGCCAATTGCAAAATTTAGGTTTTATGCAAAAGAAGCCATTGAAAGAGCTGTTACAGGAGTTGGAGCAGGAGCTACTGCGGCTCGGTTACACCGAAGGCTCCATGAAGTTTTACCGCAACCGTTGGAAGAAGATCATCCGATTCGCCCAAGAACTGGGTGAAATCTATTATTCCGAGCAGCTTGGAATCAACTACGTCGAACACCATTATCAGATCCTTGAAAAGGATTTTGGCAAAACCTTATCCCAGAAGGCCCCGATGTGCACTTCAATATGCCGCACACGATGCACGACAAGCGATTGAACAACTTTTTTTTGAAGAAATTGTTCTTAGTGTGGGGACCGAACTTGAGCGAAATGAATATAAGAAATGCAAGGGTAACAGCACGAAGTTGCATAAAATCATTAACAAGCTGAACCCGGATTATCAGAAGCTTGCCCTGTTTACGCAAGCCATTACCTCCGTAGATACTCGATTGCCACCGCTGGTCGTTTGGGACCACGATTTGCTCTTTAGGCACTGGAGAAAAATATCAAGATATCTGCACTGGGCAGGTGAGCCCTTGGAAACAGTTGAATCACAAGACTGGATCGACCAAGGAATTGCCCTGGTTGAAGCGGCTGCCATGTACATCTGGGAGAATAATAAGGCTGGTTATCCTGGAATCATGATGCCAGAACAAATGCAACCTGAGATCAGAGGAATTTGGGAACGTTTCCGGGTTGATAAAGTTGACCTTGACGCCGTAAAGCGAATAGCAGGTATTGCCTTGCCCATCTTGCGCGATCGATTAAAATACTAATGAGCCAATTATGAAGAATTGGTGGCAATCTTAGCTGATTTCAATATCTTGAGGATAATAATATAAAACGGCAGCTTATCGCCATTATTGAACGGGAAGGGGATGGCTATGTCGCTCTGTGTCCAGAGATTGATATAGCCAGCCAGGGGGACACCATCGAAGCGGCCCGAGAAAATCTACGTGAGGCTATGGAGTTATTTTTTGAGGTGGCATCCAAGGAAGAGATTAAATGTCGTTATAGAAAAAGTAAATAGTTCCAGCGGTTCAATAAATATTATAACTGAATGCCGTTAATGAGTCGTTATTTTAAATGAATCATTGAATTTCAATTTCTTTGAAGAGGTGCCTAACATGTCCAAAGTTGAACAACCAAAGAAAGCCATCGAAGCACTTCCCGAGGAAGAATTTGTCTTGCTAAGAAAGTGGTTTTCAGAAAAGGATTGGGAAAGATGGGATAAAGAGCTAGAGGCCGATTCGGAGGCCGGCAAGCTAGATTTTCTAATGGCCGAAGCTCGGGAGGAAAAGCTAAAGGGAAAATTAAGGGACCTCTAAGTGCATAAAACCACAGACCGTTTCTGGAAATGTTTTAATGGTCTTCCTCCCCAGATCCAACAAATTGCCGAAAAGAGCTTTAACCTGTTAAAAGCCAACCCCCAACATCCCTCCTTGCGTTTTAAAAAACTCGGAAATTTCTGGTCGGCCAGAATAGGTCTTCATCACCGGGCGCTGGCTTTTAAGGATGGTTAACACCTATTTTTTGTCAAAATTTAGGAATATCATGATTGTAGGGGCTTGATTTATCAAGTCCTTTAGGGCGCAATGAATTGCGCTCCTACGGGTATCTGGGCCTGGATAGGGAGCCACGAGGACTATGAGCGCCTGATCAGTTCATCGGGCTGACCTCTGGAGCCGCGGAGGCGGAATATCCAGCAACGCTGATATAATCACAGCCGTGGTTTTGCTCGATGAAAGTCGGTATGCCGTTCGAAGGCATGGGCGACCTGGATCAGGGTGGCCTCATCAAAGTGGCGGCCCAGGAGCTGCAGGCCGATAGGCAGGCCCTGGGAGCTTAAGCCGCAAGGAACCGAAATGCCAGGGATGCCCGCTAAATTGGCCGATAGGGTAAAGATATCCGACATATACATGGCCAGCGGATCGTCCACCTTCTCGCCGATCCGGAAGGCCGGGGTCGGGGTCACCGGGGTGGCCAGCACCGCACACCGGGCCAGGGCGGCCTCGAAATCCCGGCGGATCAGGGTCCGAACCTGGGAGGCCTTCTGATAATAGGCTTCATAATAACCGGCGGACAGGGCATAGGTGCCCAACATGATCCGCCGCCGGACTTCGGCCCCGAAGCCCTGCGACCGGGTCTGATTGTACAGCTCCAGTAAATTTTTGGCCTCCGGGTCCCGGTAGCCGTATTTCACCCCATCATAGCGGGCCAGGTTGGAGCTGGCTTCGGCGGGCGCAATGAGGTAGTAGGTGGCCACCACATAATCGGTATGGGGCAGGCTGACCTCGACCAGTTCCGCCCCCAATGAGGTCAAGGTATCGAGGGCCTGCTGGACCGCAGCGGCCACTTCGGCATCTAATCCAGCCCCATAATATTCCTGCGGTATGCCAATTTTCAGACCCCATATTTCCTGGTTCAGGCTTTGGGCATAGTCGGGTACGAGCAGGTTTACCGAGGTGGAATCTTTGGGGTCATAACCGGCAATGGCCTGAAGCAGCAGGGCGCAGTCGGTAACATCTTTGGTGATGGTGCCGATCTGGTCCAGCGACGATCCGAAGGCGACCAGCCCGAAGCGGGAGACCCGGCCATAGGTGGGTTTGAAGCCCACTACCCCGCAATGCGCCGCGGGTTGGCGGATGGAGCCGCCGGTATCCGAGGCCACTGACCCCAGGCATAAATCCGCGGCGACCGCCACCGCCGAGCCGCCACTGGAGCCGCCGGGGATATAGTCCCGGTTCCAGGGATTATGGGCCGCGCCAAACGAGGAATTCTCATTGGAGGAGCCCATGGCGAATTCGTCCATATTAGTTTTCCCTAAAAAGATGGCACCAGCCCCTCTAAGTTTGGCGCTGACCGTGGCATCGTAAGGCGGCACAAAGTTCGACAGGATGCGGGAGGCACAGGTAGTCCGCAGCCCCTGGGTGACAATGACATCCTTAATGGCCAACGGCATGCCGGTTAACGGGGTAACCTCCCCCGACCGCAACCTAGTTTCGGCCTGCCGGGCCTGAGTCAAAGCACTTTCGGCATCTACCGTCAGGTAGCTGTTGAGCTGGCCATCCAAGGCGGCAATGCGATCTAAACAGGCCTGGGTGACTTCCTGGGGCGAGACCTCCCCTTGGTGCAAGAGGGGCGACAGTTGCCCGATAGTAAGGGAATATAACGGCTCAGACATTAACCAGCATCTCCGTGAGTTGATTTGATTGGGGTTATGGTTAAATGATGCGGGGCACCAAGAACCCGCCGCGTTCCTGGGCCGGGGCATTCTGGAGGGCCTGCTCCACCGGCAGACTGTCCTTAACGGCATCGTCCCGAAAGGCGTTGCTGATCTCTAAGACGTGGGCCATGGGCGGCACCCCGGTGGTGTCCAGTTCGTTTAATTTTTCCACATAACCGAGAATATCATTGAGTTGCCGGGTGAAAAGCTCCACTTCGGCGGCGCTTAGGGTCAGCCGGGCTAACTGCGCGACATGGTTAACCAGTTCCGGGGTCAGGGCCATGACTTGCTCCTTGGGGACTAGAAAAATTTTAGGCTATTGGCAAAATTATTACACTACTTCGGCCAAAAGGCAATGGCTTTTCGGTTTTTAAGTCATTGAGCAGTTTATCGGTTAGCTAAAAAAGTGGTAAAGGGGATGAAATCCTGGCTTAGAGGGGTCCTTATTTATAAAAAAGACCTTGTGCCATGATAACTGCTGAGATTTTGGCTGCTTGCAGAAGTGGGGCGGGGGATTAAAATTTCTAATCGCTTAGCCCTTGCGGAAAATTTTCGATTATGCTACCAATAAATTAATATATTATTTATCTTAAATGGCCATCCCAAGGTTGATCATGACATTAAGCAGATTTTTTCATGGGTAGTGGTGGTGAGCCACGGGCAACGGCCAATCCCCCCCTATGATATATGGAAAAAATTCGAGATCTTAGCCAACTGGAAGAGATTGCCCGGCAGGTGCGCATCGACATCGTGACCATGTTAAATGCGGCTGGTTCCGGGCATACCGGGGGCTCCCTATCGGCCACCGATATCTTAGTGGCCCTGTTCTTCGGCAAAATGAATCTTGACCCTCAGGATCCGCATTGGATATTACGAGATCGCTTTGTGCTGTCCAAGGGCCATGCGGCTCCGACTTATTATGCCATCCTGGCGCGCCTGGGATTCTTTGATCCGGCGGAGTTGTTGAGCTTACGGAGATTTGGCAGTTTTCTCCAGGGACACCCGGATTGCAATTCGACTCCGGGGGTGGAAGTCTGTAGCGGCTCGCTGGGACAGGGCTTATCGGTGGCTAATGGCATGGCCCTGGCGGCTCGGCTCGATAACCTGCCGAATCGGGTGTATGTGCTGCTGGGGGATGGCGAGGTGCAAGAAGGCCAGATCTGGGAAGCGGCCATGAGTGCCGCGCATTTTAAGCTGGATAAGGTTACCGCGATCCTGGATAATAATAGGTTGCAAATCGACGGGAAGGTAGCCGAAATAATGAGTATCGAACCTCTGGCCCAAAAATGGCGGGCTTTTGGTTGGCACACTCTAGAAATTGACGGCCATAATATGGACCAGATTTTGGCGGCCCTGGATGCCGCCGAGGAAGTCAAAGACCGCCCCAGCATCATCATTGCCTCAACTGTTAAGGGCAAAGGGGTGTCCATTTTTGAGAACAAAGTCAAGTATCACGGAGTAGCTCCCACCGATGTGGAATTGGACATTGCCCTGAAGGAACTTGGGGCCGTTTAAACTTATGGATCAATATCTTCCTGCCTATGAGGGGAACAGTGTCGGAAAAATTAAGCACCAGGGTTGAGTATGGTAAGACCCTGGCTGAATTAGGAGAAAAAAACAAAGATATCGTGGCCCTGGATGCAGATCTATCCGGGTCCACCAATACCCAACGGTTTGCCCAGGCCTTCAAGGATCGCTTCTTCAACATGGGGATTGCCGAACAGGATCTGATGGGCACCGCGGCCGGACTGGCGGTCAGCGGAAAAATCCCCTTTGCCAGCACGTTCGCCATATTTGCTACCGGCCGGGGCTGGGAGCAGATCAGGCAGACCATTGCCTATGGCGGTCTAAATGTCAAAATCGTCGCCAGCCACGGCGGGGTCACGGTGGGCGAGGATGGCGGCTCGCATCAGGCCATTGAAGATCTGGCACTGATGCGGGTAATCCCTAACATGGCAGTTTTGGTCCCGGCCGATGGCATTGAAATACGACGGATGGTAGAATGGGCAGTAACCTATCAAGGCCCGGTTTATATCCGTACTTCCCGGATTCCCTTTCCGGTGATCTATGATGAGACCTATCGCTTTGAGTTGGGCACCGGGTCGATTCTGCGGGACGGAGATGATCTCTGTCTGGCCGGGCTGGGTCTAATGGTGCATCACTGCCTGGAGGCCGCGGAATTGTTGGCCGCCGAAGGCATTTCGGCGCGAGTCCTCAACCTGTCCACTCTCAAGCCCCTGGACTGGGAACTGGTGGTTGCTTCGGCGCAAAAAACCGGGGCTCTGGTGACCGCAGAAGAACACCTGGTGACCGGAGGGCTGGGCAGCGCGGTGTGCGAAGTGCTGGCCGAACATTATCCGGTGCCGGTAGAAAGAATAGGGATTCGGGATGTGTTTGGCATTTCCGGCAAGCCTAAAGATCTGTTGGAACATTTTGGCCTGATGGCCATTGATATCCGGAATGCCGCCCATAAGGTCATGAAGAGAAAAACCAGGCCTATATCCCTGGAATTACGCCAGGTATTAAAATGAAGCTTATACCCCGTCGTCACTTAGCTCTCTGGATCTGTAGCGTTCTTTTAGGTTCCATGCTGCTAGCCATGGGTTTGGGGAGGGCTATCTACCGTTCCCCCGCCCAGGCGGCCTCCAGTCAAACTTATGCCCAGCTTCGACTTTTAATGGAGGCGCTATACGAAGTCGAAAATAAATATGTAGGGGATGAGCAAGATACCAGCCTGATCTATGGGGCTATCCGCGGCATGGTGATGTCTTTAGACCCCACCTCGTCGTTTTTGACTCCTCCGGCCTATCAAGAGATGTTGGCCGGGAATCAGGTCCCGATCGGGGAAATGGGGGTCGAATTAACCTTTAAGGATAAAGTCCTCACCGTAGTTGCTCCTTTGGAAGGTGGGCCGGCCTGGCAAGCCGGTATCAAAGCCGGAGATCATATTCTCAAAATCAACGACGAGATGGTCCGAAATATGACCGCTCTGGAAGCCGCCAAACGCCTCCAAGGGCCACCGGGTTCGACGATCAAGATGCAGATTATCCGTAACGGCATGATTAAACCCCAGGATGTGACGATCACCTTGGAAAAATTAAGTCCAGTTACGGTTAACCACTATATCCTGGAACATGATTATGGTTATCTGCGCCTGAAACATTTTAATGATCAGACCGCCAAGGAATTAGAGTCGGCAGTCAAAGACCTGGACAAGCGTCGCCCGCCGCTTAAAGGTCTAATCCTCGATCTGCGCAACACCGCGGGAGGCAGTTTGGACCAGGCAATTGCCGTGGCCTCCGTATTTATTGGGAACTCCATGGTATTTTACACTAAAGGCCGCCACCAGGAACAGCCGCAGCCCCAGTATGGCCAGAAAATGCCCCAGGCCCTGAAAAACCTGCCATTAGTGGTGCTGGTCGATGGCGGCACGGCCCGGGCGGCCGAAATCCTGGCCGGAGCTCTGAAAGACCAGCAGCACGCTGTCCTGTTAGGTTTTAAAACCTTCGGCAACGGTGCCGTCCATAAAGTATTTCCATTAAAAGATGGCTCAGCCCTGATTATCACCGTGGCCCAATGTTATACACCTAACGGGCAGATAATTCAGGACAAAGGCCTGGAGCCGAATATTGTGGGGATTACTAACGGGCATTCCGAAAACGAGGAATTCGAAGTCGAGCTAGAACTCAAAAAACCCCAAGAGATTACCAATGCCCAAGACTTGCTTAAAGATCCTCTGATCACTCAGGCTCTTAAACTGTTGGGACAGGGAGGCAGTCCAGACTTAGTGAAGTCATCCTCTGACCCTACCGCCGGAACGCCACCGAAATGAGCTTAAAGCAGCGGTAGCGGTAAAAGTTTATCTATCTATTAATTATTGGTAATTTTTAAAGGTTGAACAAATTATGAGTGTAACCAACGGGGTGAGAAAATCTGCGGCAGGTTTGGTCAGGAAAGGCCCAAACCGCGCTATGCTCCTCATGGCCGCCGGGATCCTGGTGCTACTTCTGGCTGGGGTAGCTTGGCCCCAGAATGATGATTCTTTCAATAAATTACCGGTATTCTCGGAAGCTCTGAGTATCATTGAGGAGCAATATTTAGAGACCCAAGATATCAAAAAACTTATCTACGGCTCTATTCGGGGAATCGTCGGGACCTTAGATTCCCATTCCTCCTTTATGACCCCAGAGGAATTCCGCGAATTACAGATTGAGACCAAAGGACAATTCAGCGGTATCGGCATCGAGATAACCCTTAAGGACGGTTTGTTAATCGTGGTGTCGCCGATTGAGGGCACTCCGGCTTATCGGGCCGGATTGCAGGCCGGCGATCGAATTGTGAAAATCAATGGCACCACTACCAAAAACATGTCCTTAATGGAGGCAGTCAAGAAAATCCGCGGGACCAAAGGTTCCCGGGTGATTCTCACCATTATGCGAGAGGGGTTAAAGGCGCCCAAAAGCTATCTTTTAACCCGGGATATTATTCCGATCCACAGTGTAAAAACTCGCTACCTGGCTGATGGTATTGGTTACATCCGCATCACTAACTTCCAGGACCATACTGATAAAGATCTAAGAAAGGCGATCAAAACCCTTGAGGCCCGCCTTAAACCCTTCCGGGGGCTGATTCTTGATCTGCGTAACGACCCCGGGGGCTTGCTAGACCAGGCCGTTCGGGTGGCAGACGAGTTTCTCGCCCATGGTTTGATCGTCTATACCGAAGGTCGCGACAAGAATCAATTGATGCGATTTTATGCCGAACCGGGGCTGGGCAATGGGGCGGAATCATTTCCGCTAGTGGTCCTGGTCAATGAAGGCAGTGCCTCGGCCTCGGAAATCGTCGCCGGTGCCATCCAGGATCATAAACGAGGTCTGATCATTGGCACGAAGAGTTTTGGCAAAGGCTCGGTTCAGACCATAGTCCCCCTGGAGGATGGTTCGGCTTTGAAATTAACCACCGCGCATTACTTTACGCCACTGGGCCATTCCATCCAAGAGAAAGGCATCATCCCCGACCTGATAGTGGAGGCTACCCCCCTTCCCAAGGGCAAATCGCTTAAGACCCTGAGGGAAGAAGCTCTGGAAAAGAAGATGCGGAAAGAGGGACTGACTGATAAACCCTGGACCTCGCCGATCAGCGCCGAAGAGTTGAAAGATGATCCCCAATTGCAGCAGGCGGTAGAAACCCTCAAAAACTGGCCGCCGGCAAAGCTGGTGGCCACCGTTCGAGGCCAGGTCCCGGGTTTGCCGCCACCATCGAAATAACCGATCAAACCCGAGCTAAAATCAAAGCTATCCATGGGGGTGGGGTTAAGCCCGCCCCCAAATTTTATCAGATCAACATCATTCTTGGAGCTAGTGTCGGGGCAGATAATACCGATCTCTAAAGGGCTTGATAAATCAAGTACCTCCCCAAATAGCTATTTAATCACCATTTAAAATGACAACTAATACAAAGTTTCCATTCAAATGCAACAAACTAATAAAATAACATATTGATTAAATTAATTATCTCAACCGAAAACCGAAAACAGTATAAAGCTATCAACTAAAGACCATGCTTTGCTTGTTAATTTATGAAAGTCACCCTAGCCCAATTAAATCCAGTAGTCGGCGACGTCACGGGCAATCTACAAAAAATTTTAGATCTATGGCCCCAATACGCCTCTAACTCTGATCTCATTATATTTCCTGAGCTTTTTCTGGTCGGCTATCCGCCCCGGGACCTGCTGGAAAAGCCGGCGTTGATGGAAAGGGTTCAGCTGGCTTTACAAGAGCTAGTCAGGGCTTCCGCCCGCTACCCGGCTTCGGCTCTCCTGGTCGGCGCCCCCTGCCCCTCCGGCCAGGATTTGGGAAAGCCGCTGCACAATTCCGCGCTGCTGATCTTTCAGGGCGCCATCATCTTCGAACAACACAAATCGCTGTTGCCTACTTATGATGTTTTTGATGAGACCAGATATTTTGAACCCGCGGCCACGGTGCAGGTCTGCCCTTTTAAGGGTCAGCAACTGGGAGTTTCGATCTGTGAAGATGCCTGGTATGACCCGGAATTATGGTCCCGACAGCTCTATCCGGTTGACCCCATAAAAGTTTTGGCCCGGCAGGGAGCCACCGTCCTGATCAATATCTCGGCCTCGCCGTTTCAGGTGGGCAAGGAAGTGACCCGCTATCAACTGCTCCGCCACCATGCCCGACGATATCAGCTACCCGTTATCTATGTCAATCAGGTCGGCGGCAATGATGAATTGATTTTTGATGGCCGGAGTCTGGCGCTTGATCAGGACGGAGAGATAATGGCAGTCTTGCCAGCCTGTCAAGAGGCGGTGCTCAGCATTGATACCATGGCAGCGGGCAGCCCAAATGGTTTTGTCCCCCAGGAACCGATTGCCAGTGTTTATCAGGCCCTGGTGTTGGGCACCAGGGATTACTTGCATAAATCCGGTTTTAAGCAAGCCGTAATCGGTCTGTCCGGCGGCATTGATTCCGCCGTCACCTGTTGCCTGGCTACCGAGGCCTTAGGCCGGGAAAATGTCCTGGGGGTGGCCATGCCTTCCCCTTATTCATCGACTGCCAGCCTTACCGATGCCCAAGAACTGGCCGCCAACCTGGGAATTAAGTTTAAGGTAATCCCGATTGCGGCGATCTTCCAGGCATACCTTGACACCCTGGGCGACCATTTCACCGTAACCGAAATTAACGTGACCCTGGAAAATATTCAGGCCCGCATCCGGGGGAATATCTTGATGGCCCTGTCTAACCAATACGGCTATCTGGTCCTCTCCACCGGCAACAAAAGTGAGCTGGCCGTGGGCTATTGCACCCTGTACGGTGATATGAGCGGTGGGTTGGCGGTTATCGCCGATGTCCCCAAGACCATGGTTTATCAACTGGGGCATTACATTAATCGCCGTAAAGAGATTATTTCCGCCTCGATTCTAACCAAAGCGCCCTCAGCCGAGTTAAAGCCGGACCAGCAAGATCAGGATACCCTGCCGCCCTATGAGATTCTGGATCAGATCCTATATTATTACCTTAGCGAGAGCTATGCGGCCAGGGACATCATCAAACTGGGTTTTGACCCCCAAGTGGTGCGCTGGGTCATTCACGCCGTTGATCGCAACGAATACAAGAGACGCCAGGCCGCGCCCGGCTTAAAGGTGACCAGCAAGGCCTTTGGCATGGGCCGCCGTATGCCTATTGCCGCCAGTTATCAATATTAGAAACCCGGCAACTTTTAAGGTATTTCCCCCTAAATACATTTTAGGTAATGAGCCGGGAAACAAACCTTGACAAATTACTCCTGGTCACAATATAATTCAAATAGATAATCACCGTGGAGATGAGGTTGCATTTGCCAGTCTGCAGACTGGTAGGGAAAGATTTGATTAGTAGATAAAAGCGGGGGCGTAGTTCAGATTGGATAGAACGCCGGCCTGTCACGCCGGAGGTCGCGAGTTCAAGTCTCGTCGTCCCCGCCAAAGAAAATCAAGAACTTAAATAATTTTCTAAGTCCTTTTTTATTGCCTTCAAATTCATTTTCCAACCCTATTTCCAACCCAGGGCCACAAGTTCCACCCTGTGTCCCGTTTTTGGTGGTTATATCATTAAGACCACCACGATTATTGATGACATATGCCGTCTTGACATCCACAAAGATCAGATTCAAACCATCTGGCGTTTAGTATCGGTCCTTCGGGTATAAACCCGCCGCAATTCTCACAGATAGAGATTTTTTTTAACTCATGATACACGCTCGTTTTTTCGGCGTCAGGACAATAAAACGGGCATCCGCCGTAGGATTTCTTGATTTGGATTTCCCGGTATTCCATGTCAATTTTGTCTAAACAACATTCCCAGAAGCCCTCTTCGCCCCGACAACCATACTCAGGATTAGCCAGGATAAACACCACCTGCCGCAGCAGTTCACCATGCGGGCCGTCGGCTATGGCCTTGATTTGCTGAATTTCGGCGTTGTTCAATAACATGATCATTCTCCCTTTTAGGGCCCGGCCCCGGCCCCGGGCGCGGGACCGCCTGGGCGGCCAGTCTGTGTTTAGTAGCCCCAAGTTTACCACGGTCTAAAAAATAAATTAGTTATATCAGATATATAAGTCATGTCTGGCAAATTTATGGTCACTACATCTTGTTACACTTTGATCTTTTTGGTTTTAAGGGGTTTGGGGGCTAGTCCCAAACAGAAGTTTAAGACTTCTCGTAGTCAAAAAAGCACTTATCATAAAAATATCAATATCCTACACCTCAAGTTTTTGTAAGACCCCACCAGTAACTTGATAGCCAAAGGCGGCGAGGATATTTGCCTGAATCTCTGTCGGGTCTGCGATCATTCTCTCGGGGCTTGTTTGGGAAGCGGTCCAGCATAAACAGGAGTGGAGCTTTCTCATATTTTCCATAGCCGTGGCGGCCGAGAGGGGCAGGCCGGCGTGCTGGAGCCGAATTTCTATGAGCCTGAGATAGGTCAGGGCGACCACACAGGTAAAAATATGGCAGCGGATCTTGCTAGCGGTCCAATGCCGCAAGGGGTAGAGGCTCACCAGATCGCGGTCTTTGGACTGGCGAAAGGCCTTTTCCACCATATACCGATCCAGGCTGGCCTGGACGATCTGATCGGTGGACCAGTCGGCCCGATCGGTGATCAGAATATTCTTCCCCAATCGCTCCAAGTAGAGGCCGATTCTATTGTAATTCTTTCTAAACAATAGGTGTTTCTTGTGTTTATGTTCCTCAAGAGCGACCTCATAGAGATTTTGAGGAAGATGAAGTCTCTCGCAAGCCTCGGCGTAATGCTTGGCGATGCAGTCGGCATCGGTCCAGGGGGCCTTCTGGGTCCTCGCTTTGGTCCGCAGCGCAAAGAGGGTTGCCTGCAGACGGAGGAGCTTCTTCTCGAAGGCCAAGCGCTGTTTGGTGGCGGTGCGGGCCACCCCGGTGACCCCGACCCCGGCCTTCCGCCTGGGCGAGAAGGTGGACGATCCGCTGGCCATGTATATGTCGGATATCTTTACCTTATCGGCCAACTTGGCGGGCATCCCGGGGATTTCGGTGCCTTGCGGCTTAAGCTCCCAGGGTCTGCCCATCGGCCTGCAACTCCTGGGCCGCCACTTCGACGAGGCCACCCTGATCCAGGTCGCCCATGCCTTTGAAAGCCATACCGACTTTCATAAGGCCAAACCACCGTTATGATATCGTTGGCGTTGCCAGATATTCCGCCCCCACGGCCTCAGAGTTCAGCCAGATGAATTGATCGATCGGTCATAGTCCTCGTGGCTACCTATTCTAGCCAAGATATCCGTAGGGGCGCAATTCATTGCGCCCTAAAGGGCTTGATAAATCAAGCCCCTACAATCAGGATGTTCCTATTTTGATAACAATTGGTTGTTAACCATCCTGAACCGCCAGCGCCCGGTGATGCAGACCGATTCTGGCCGACCAGAAATTTCCGAGTCTTTTGAAATGTAAGGAGGGATGTTGGGGATTGGCTTTTAACAGCTTAAAGTTCTTTTCGACAATTATTTGGATATGCGGAGGAAGTTCGGTAAAACATTTCCAGAAACGGTCTGTGGTTTTATGCACTTAGAGGTCCCTTAATTTTCCCTTTAGCTTTTCCTCCCGAGCTTCGGTCATGAGGAAATCTAGCTTTCCAGCCTTCGAGTCTGCCTCTAGCTCTTTATCCCATTTTCCCCAATCTTTTTCTGAAAACCACTTCCTTAACAAGACAAATTCTTCCTCGGGAAGTGCTTCGATGGCTTTCTTTAGCTGTTCCACTTTGGACATGTTAAACACCTCTCAACGCTAATTTCTGAGTTAAAAGATTACTTAAAAAAGCTTTTTTAAAGGCATGCAGTAATCATATTTATTGAACCAGCATGACTAGTTACTTTCTTATAACGGCATCTAATCTCGTCTGGCGAAGCCGACTCAGAAAACAGCTCCAAGGCTTCGCGTAGATTTTCTTGGGCCGCCTCGATGGTGTCCCCCTGGCTGGCTATATCAAGCTCCGGACACAGAGCGACATAGCCATCCCCTTCCCGTTCAATAATGGCCGTGAGCTGTCGTTTCATATGTTTCTCCTAATGGATAAAGCTTTGCCGGCTAATACAGGAGCCAAGCGGCTGGTTATGCAATGGGTGATTTAATTTCCTTCACATCAACAAAAGCCTCTACCACATACTTCCTTAGTTTGTGGTTCATGCCCAGAACAAGAACACCCTTTAGGACTTTGAGCGCCGCTCGCCATTCATCACTGGTTTTAGGGCCATTCATGTCATCACCGCAAAAATAGACATTGACCAGAAAGGCAGGAAGGCGGTTAACCTGGCGCAAGAGATATAAGTGCGCCAGTCTGTTGGTATATTGGTAGAATACTTGGCTCCAATCGACCGCAGCGTCAACCCCCAGGAATTGTCTGACCTCATTTAGACTAGCAGATATCAGAGACCTTGATTTTTCCGAAGCCGCCTGGCATTGCGAAAACAGCTCTTCAATATGAGCTTTGGCCTCGACTAGGAACAGTTCGCCACTTTCACTTTTCCCCAAGCCGTCCCATTGTGGACCGCGTTCCGGCCAGAACTGGTTCAGAGATCGTTGGTTAAGCTTAATGTCAAGCCTATCAAGGAAATCATTATCTCTATACTCTGCATAGTCATCTTGACGCAAGGGCGACACCCAAGTAATCTTTTCAGCTTCGTGAATATCCCCAGTGCTTTTAATTTCACGATTTAATATCTCCGGGCAATCATTAATAACAATTTGTATCCATTTCAGACTGCCTTTATCGCCCTGGGGCTGCGGAATCCGCATTTTTACAATCCTTTTTACGTCTAGGGGTTTTCCCATTGAATTTTTGTTAATAAAGCAAATTAGCCGATATCCAACTGTACCTCCTTTTCTGATTTTTTAGCACAGCCCTCTAAACACTCGAATATTATGTAACCTTTGTTCCATTCAAGAACTCTTTTACCTTCAATAGCTCTTGCACCACAATAAGGACAGCTTACAAAGTTTATATAGTTTTTCCCTTTAAGAGCTTCTGTAATCCATCCCCTAACTTTAATGTACATAAATTTTTTCCATAAAGGCCCTGGTAAGATAATAACTAAAGTTAACATAATCGTCCATGGCAATGATTGAGCGATTCCCCAAACAAAACACAGGAATGCACCTAAAGTCATAATGTATAGAATATAAGTATCTAAATTTTTGGTTTCTTCTCCTGTGAAGGTATTTATTGGAAAATAGGTAATCGATCACAGGGTTTAAAATTATGCTTGGGAAATCCAAGCGATATCTGGAGCTTTTCCTTTAAAATAACAACTAATTGCCTCTACTAATACTGGGAATGTCTGCATTTGGCGTAGTCGGCA
>JAQVHY010000081.1 GCA_028695935.1 Desulfobacca sp. | reverse complement strand
CCCCCGGTAGGCAGCCGCCGGCCTCGCTTAGCATCGCCAAAAATGATTTTCACATGGCCGTTTTCCGTCATCCGCACCGTGAAATGCGGATCCGTCGGGCTGCGGTCCCGGAAACTGGCGACCTGCTGCCAGGTCCGACCGCCAACCGCGACGTTGATGGCCGCCCGCACTCCCGATGGCTGGGTGGCATCCGCGATAAAGGAAACCCCCTCTTCTTCCAACACAAAGGCTTGATTTACCAGGGTGGCGTTGCCGCTCCCCAGCACCTTTTCCCCCTTGGTCTCGCCATGCCCGGCCCGGACCACATTACCGGCGATCAGGGTATTACCATACGTGAATCCCGAGGGCAGATTTGGGCTTACCACCAGACCAGATTTTTTGATATCGGCCACGGTAGCTAAAAATGCCGCAGAGGCATCATCCTGGTTTTCGATCAGGAGTGTTTGTCCTTTTTTCAGGGCCGGGGGCACTGAGGCTAATGGGATTTGGTTGCCGAGAAGCGGCCAGGTATTGGTTTCCCAGCCCTGAAGCCGTAGGACTTCCTTGAAATGGGCATAAATGGTGGTGTCGGCCAGAAAATAATCTCCACCGCCGCGGTCCTCCCAGGCCTGGTCGGCCACCAGGCTGGCGGCTCCCTGATCCTGGTCCACCGACACCGCGGCCAACCGGCTCCAGGCTAGCTGGCTGCCAGTGGCCACCACGGCCAGAGCTCCGGCGCTGGTCTTTTTGGGGATACTGGCCGTAATAGTTCCCGGTAAGTGGCCGCTAACCTTCTCCAGATAGGTGTCAACTTGCCAGGCTCCAGGCACTGCCGGAGGCACTAATAGGGTTTGCGGATTAATCAGAGGGAAATTATGCTTACTGGTGTCATGGACCACATCCAGAATGGTGTAACCTTTATAAACTTCTTCCCCTTCAACGGGCTGGTAGCGGGCTGCGGTGACGGTATAAACCGGCAGATGCTTTTTTCCCTGGTCATCCTCGATATCGTTGGCGATTTGCTTGTTGGCCAGGTAGGACCAATCACCCGCGCTTTGGAACACGTAAATTACCGCCTGACCTTGCTTAACCGGCCGTTTTATCTGCTGCCTGACATTTAACACCACGGGTTGCGCCACCCGGGCCTCAGCAAGGTGCAATTGCCCAATATCGGTATTGAACACCAGGCGCTTGCCCCGCACTCGGGCCAGCCGCCGGTAATATTCTTCCACGCCGTCGGAAATGTAGAGGACCATTCCCGGTATCAGCCCGGCTGGTGCCGTGGCCAGGTTCAACCCCCGTTTTACCTCAGCCCCCTTGGCCGCGGGTCCGCGGGGCTGCAAGCGCTCCTGAGGCTTCACATGGACCTTGGTGTAACCTGGGCGGAGCCGTTGGGAGAGCCGCGGCGAGACCTGGATTTCCGTAGCCCCGTCTTTGATCTGAAACCCGTTGATCTGATAACCGCGCAGGAAGCCGGTTTTTTCATCCTCCAATAGTAGCGGCTCACCGATGGTCAGATCTGCCACCTCCTTTTCCAGGATGAGCTTAGTGCCGCCCAGATAGTCCTGGCTACGGTTATACTCCGACGGGCGCAACTGGTTGAGCTCGGCGTCAATCTCGATATCCTCCAGGGTTTCAAAGACTACCGGCTTACCGCCGTCCGGAGGGGAGTATTTAATTTGCAAACCCGC
This sequence comes from Desulfobacca sp., assembly GCA_028695935.1. GTDB lineage: Bacteria > Desulfobacterota > Desulfobaccia > Desulfobaccales > Desulfobaccaceae > Desulfobacca_B. Next base: position 13,083 of record JAQVHY010000081.1, on the reverse strand, counting down.
GGCTGCGGTTCCGGCACTGTCTTTTTTGGCCTCGATGACCAGCATCGTGGAGGCCGAAGCCGGCGGGGCCGGATGATAGTCGAGCATCTCCACTAAACGCCGCACATTGTCCCACTGGGTCGCGGTGCCTAAGAACCCTTCGTTGGCATAGGCATCGAGGTATTCGGTAAGCACATGGCAGCTCCGGGCCAGAACGCGGGCGATTTCCCAACCCCAATCCCGGCGTTCCGCAGCATACTGGGCGCTTAGCCGGTCCAGCCGCTCCCGTTCGGTCTCCTGGTTAATCCGTGCTTGTTCGTCTTCCAGCCGCTGATAAGCGTCCTCGGAGTCCCCGGGCCGTTGCGGAACTAGAGTCTCCCATTGCAGCTCTTTAGCATCGGAATCAGAAAACCTGTCGATCAAGGCCTGACGCAACTCTTCCAGGAAGGTCGCGGCATTGCCCTCGATATAGCGGAAGCGGGACCGGCGGGACCGGTTCCAGCGGGTTAAATCGGGGCGAGCGTTCATCCTTGGCGCCCTCCGCTCAATTTAAGACTAAAAAACCCCCGCTCCGGGTGGGCTGGATCATTATCACAGACCGCAATTTCCAGACCCTGGAGGACGATGATCCCGGTATGGGCCTGGTCGGCATACTGGAAACCGAAGCGTTTAAAACGATTAAGGCAGACGTTTTCCACTCCGTCCAGGGACATCAGGGTTTGGAAGACATCGCTGGCATACACATCTTCCCCGAAATTAAGCCGCCCCGGCTCAAAAAACCCGCCCGGATCGGTGCCCAGGGCCTGCTCCACGGCATGACGCACCTCGGACTGGAAAAAATTCTCACCTACCCGGATCGACAGGGCCATCTTGATACCGACTTTAACCGCGTCTTGCAAAACCACTTCCTGGCCGACCATCCGAAAGGCGTCCAGATAGGGATGCAATACCCCACGCAGGGTAGGCGGCTCGGGAGACCAGCTCAGAGCGGACAGGTAATGGCGGCGATGAAAGTCTTCCACCTTTTTCTTGAGATTTTCCGGAAAATCCAGGCCCTCGTCATCCAACCGGTGATCGGCCCACAAGACTAGCGCCACCCGGATGGTCGTCCAGGAGCCGCTCCACTCCTCCCAGGCGGTAGTGCGCAACACCAGGGGGTGATCAACCAGCCGGTCAGCGTAATCGGCTACCGTCACCATGCGGCGGTTGGTATGAATAGCCAGGGGGCCTGCGCGCTTGGCCGTCTCCATCTGGAGCGGATTCTGGCGCCAGTGGCGTTCCAGCTTCTGCTCTTTGGTCAAAGCATTTTCCATCCCGGCGGGATCATCCGCGCATCCGGCCTCGGTAGCCGCGTCATATCCAATGAACGCCAACAGGCGGCGCACCGACTCGGGACGACGCGCGGTCTCCAGGTAGCTTTCCGCCGCCACCCAATCGGCCATATCGGAAAGTTGGTCCAGGACTGCGGCCAGCACCTCCACCAGGACCACTTCCAGATCCGCCGGGGTCCAGCGCGGGCGTTCCGGAAATCGCGCCGCCAGATCTTCCAGCATGAAGCGCCGAAAGCTTTCATAATCCCGCACCAGCCAGTCAAAATCGTCGCCGAGGGCCGGTAAGGCCGGCGGCAGTTCCACCCGCCGTTCGGCGCAATCCGGGCAGCGGCCGCCAAATTTTAGAGTAATTTTGGGATTTTCCGCCATACCTTAGGCCCTTTTAACTTACCAGAAATTCGTGCTTCTCGGTTTGTCCGATGGTCGCCAGGGAATAAGAAATTTCGACGATCAGTTTTTCGTCGACGCCTCTGACCTGAACCTCTAAGGAACGCGGGTCCACCTCGCCCTGCAGCGCTTCCGCCAAGGAGGCCATCAAGCGCTTGCGGGTCACTTCCCAGAGGGCCGAGGCGTTGGGTTCAAAAATCAATTTTTTGATCCCGACCCCAAACTCGGGGCGAAACACCCGTTCATAGGGATTGGTAAAGATCACCTGCTCGATCTGTTGGCGCACATGCTTAACCCGGTTGGCGGTTTGGGCCCCATTACGGTCAATCTGGAACGGGAAAGCCAGATAAGGTGGATCATTTAAACGTCGCATGTCGGGATACCATCAGTTTTGGTCATTTTTCTTAGGCCCTTCGCCCGCGATCACAATTAGCTGCTTTACGGTTTAATTAATTTTCATCCGGAAACTCTCTTTCCCCTCCCCCTTGAGGGGGGAGGTTTAGGGAGGGGGTGAAAAATATTATGTAATCTCATTATGTTGAGATTTATTTTCCCCCTCCCCCCAACCCCTCCCACCAGGGGCGGGGGAGTTTTCGGATGGAAACTAGCTGGTCATGACTTTCATGGACAAGGTGCTCATTTCCCCCTGGGGGATCGGTGGTCCGGTAGGTCCCATCGGGTGGGGATGCATATGGGTGGCGAACAAGGTCAGAAAACTTTGGCCTTTGATAATCGGTTCGCCGCCTGAGCCAGCCAGCATGACCTGCTGCCCTTCCACCACTACCTGTTGCCCCTTGACGGTGATCCCGGCCGCGGCCATCTCGACTTTATTGCCATTTTTATCCTCAACCATAATCCCGCTGGCGTCCATGGTCAGGGTATTGCCATTGGCATCCTCCAGCACAATTTTATTGGCGTCGGCATCAAGGGTCAGGGTGTTGCCCTGACAGTCGGCAATTACTACGGTCCCCACGGCATCCACCGTGGTCTCGGTTCCGGAGGGATGTGATAAGCGGAACTGTTCTTCCCCGGCTTTGTCATCAAATTGCAGGATGTGCCCCGCCGGAGTCTTAAAGACGCGCGTCGTCGGGGGACTTTGGGCCGCCTCAGCCGGTGGGTCGCCGGCGCTTTGCCAAAAGGTGCCGGTCCAGATCGGGGCATTCAGGTTACCGGCCTCAAATTCCACCCAGACCTGGGCGCCGATCTCGGGAACCGTAAAAAACCCCTGGTCCGCCAGACCACCGAAGGGGAGGCAAGGAAGCGCCCAACCGCTCTCAGCTTCACCCAGGACCGCGGGGACGTTCAGGCGCACTCGCCCCCTTTGCTCGGGATCGTCGTTATCCGTCACGAAACCCCGGTATTTGCCAAAATATTTGTTCTGATACTGCCGGGCCAGTTGCAGCAGCAGGTCGTCCATTTAACCTCCCAAGACCCCGGCCAGCAGGCCGCCGGCACTGGCCAGATTGTCACCATAGGCATTGCGTAGCAGGCCAAAGCTCTGTCGGTAACCATCCATATTGAACACATGGGTCACCGTATCCACCAGATAGACGCCGCCATAACGCTCGCCCACGCCATCGACGCCGACCGGTTCGCCGACCCTGAGCACATAGCCATACAGGGAACCGTCCAACTCCCCCTCGGCCTTGACCCGCAGGGAAAGCTCGTTGGCCCGGCGCTGGGCCCGGGCGCGCCATTCCTCCTCACTCATGCCCGCCTGACGGCTCATCCGCCAGGCAAAGGGAGTCAGGCCGCTTCCCGCCCCCAGGGCCGATTCCGTGCCGAGCAGGGGCAGATCGGGGGCCACGGTCTCGGTGATGGTGCCGGCCCCGGCGGTTTCCGCCCGGTCGAAAATCACCTCATCGGCCTGATGACCGTCTTCCCGGACATTAAATCGTATGCAGTTGGTGGCCGGCCCGGCATATACCATGATCGTGGCCTGCGGCGTGGCGTCCAGGCGTATCGGCCCGAAGTAAACGGTCCCTTCATAGAATTGCAGTTCGTAACCATTGGCCTCCGCCCGTTGGCGGAGAAAGTTAATGTCGGTGTCGTCCTGGTTGACTACCAGGTTGCTTTGGCCATTGCCACTGTCGGGGTCCAGGGCCAGACCGTATTTCCCCAGAATGGTGGTGGTAATGATCTGATCGCTGGTCGGGGTCTCAGCGCCCCAAGTCTGGCGGACGTGCTCCCGGTCCATTTGCAGCGATTCGTCCTGGCATTCTACCATGACTTCCGTGGCCCCGGTATCTTCGGGATATTCGGCCCTGATTTCCCGGATAAAACCGCGCATCACTTCCTCGGTCCTAGTGCCAAAGGCGGCCTCGATGACGATCGGTTCCCAGGGGGCCAGAATACCGGCGTCCTGCACCAACCATCTGCCTTGCTCATCGCGGCGGGTTTCGAACCTGAGGGTGGCCACTGTTGGTTCGTTGCGCCGGGCATCCACGGTAACTTCCATGAGAAAAGGATAAAGCTCGGTAATTTCCTCGCCCGAGGTCCCGACCCGGATCAGGCATTCCGCCGGCTGTCGATCCTGAGCGCTAAAAAGATCAAGGAGACCCAATTATTCCCTCGCTTTAGGAATCACAATGACCTGGCCTTCCAGGTTTTCCTGGAAGATGTCGCCACCATAGAGAAAATCCGGGTTGGCGTCGACAATGCGCCACCATGAGCGACTATCGTTATAATAATGACCGGCCAGCAGGTCCAGACGCTCCCCGGCCTTAACCACATGCTCAATAACGCCAGGGGCGGGACCGATGGGCCGCGGCCGGATGCCTTTAAAAACTATTTCGCCTTCTGAGGTAGGGTCAAACAGCCGCAATTTTTCGTACCGTGTGCCTTTATTGAACATGGCATCCTACCAAGTTGTCATCAAAAAAAGTGATTATCTAATCGTAGGGGCTTGATTTATCAAGCCCTAAAGGGCGTAATGAATTGCGCCCCTACCAAAATTTGGACACTACCGTCAACAAATACCATTATTATCTAAATTGATCGCCAATAGGTATCACCTGCAAGACAATGATTTCACAAACCTTCGCTCCCCCCGACCCTTATTTCTTAGCCGGGGCTTAGCAAACCGCAGATCTACAGCCCTCGTGGCCCAGCCAACTTAAAAAATCCCGCTTACCAGGGTACGCCCGGTATTAAGGGCCGCGCCCAACACCTGGCGGACCTTTTCCACCTGGTAAAACGGGTTATTGCCTTCAATGACCTGCATGCTGAGCGACGCCTTGGCCCGATAGGGAATTAAGGAGGGCAGGTGGGCCTGTTCCGTTACCTGGACGCTGGTCAGAAACACCGGCAGGATATGGCTGCCCCAGACCAGCAACAATACCGAGGCTGATTCACTGCGCTGGAAGGCCCGCTCCCCGCCCAGACCCAGGCTGGCCAGCATCTGCAACCCGCCGGGCCCTTGAGACTTGGGTTCCACCATGGAGCGCAGGGTGTCCAGTTCCGGCTGGATGCCAAACTCGGTGGCAATTGCTTCGCCGTCGTTCATGCGGTCGGTGGCATCGAGCAGAATCTCAATGGAGAATTTTTCCGGCTGCACCGTTACCCCCTGGGCGACCCGGGCCGTCTCGGTCGGTAGGGTAAAGTCATATCCCCCTTGAGTGCCGGGAGCACTACCAGTTCTTAGATTGATCGTGCGGGTACGGGTCAGGCTTTCCGGGTTGAACTCAAAGACCAGCACCAGGGGTGGCAGGGAAAGCGCATATTCAATAAGCATACCTTTGCTGGTGTTGAGCATAACCTACCTCTGGGTCAGGTTTACTTGACGGTGTACGGCGGCGGCGATATGCTGGGCGATTTGTTGATCACTCCAGCCCGGCATAATGTTGAGCGCCGGGACCGTCAACCTTTCCCGCCGGATACTTTTCTCCCAGGACAGTTGGGATAGTTCCGCGGCCACCTGCCGGGCAATCAGCGGCGCTCGATCCTGGTAACCAGCCGGCAGATGCAGCCGTAAACGGTCGATGCATAACATCAGCCGCCCTCCGAGAGAAAATTGCCTAAGGCCCCCAGATCGGTTTTCGACAGCTCGCGGCCATCCTTGCCCAACTCGCGCCACACCGCCAGGGCAATATTTCTAAAGGTCAGGCGCTGCCCGTCCCCGGCCGCCAGGTAGGCAGCATGCAGGGCGGCATTACGGATCTGGCCGCCGGTCAGGTTGACGGACTGGCCCAGGAAGGCGAAATCAAGCTCCGTACGGCCCGGAGCCAAGGGCGGCAGCAAGCGTTGCCAGAGCAGGGTGCGAGCCGGGGCCTCGGGTCGGGGAAAATCCACCACCACCTGAAACCGACGGGCAAAGGCCGGATCCAGATGCTTGCGCAAATTGGTGGTCAGGATCACCGGGCCGTGGTGGGATTCAATGCGGGCCAGCAGGTGGCTGACTTCCATATTGGCGTAGCGATCCCGGGCCTCTTTGACCTCTCCCCGTTTGCTGAACAGACTGTCCGCTTCGTCGAACTGGAGGATCATCGGCTGACCCTCGGCGGCATCAAATAAGCGGTTCAGATTCTTTTCGGTTTCGCCGATATATTTGCTCACCAGACGGCCTAAATCAACCCGGTACAGGGGCCAGCCCAATTCGGTGGCCAAGACCGCGGCGGCAAAGGTCTTGCCGGTACCGGAGGGACCGGAGAATAAGGCCACCGGCCCGCCGCAATCCTGTCCGCCCCATTCATGGATCACCTTAGCCTTATGGGTGATCCAGAGCAAGAATTCGTTTAGCATGGTGAGGCGATCCGGGGGCAGAATTAAATCAGCCCAGCGGGCCTGAATTTTGACCAGTATCGCGCCGGGCAGCTCTGGGGTAACCAAAGGCCGGCCCAGTAAGCGGGCGGTCACCCCCGGAGCCGGACGGACCGGTTGAAAGGGGTCGCCGCCTTCCACTTCGATCAGCCCCAGACGCCGCAAACGGGCCGCTTCGCTCAGCACCACATAAAATTGGGCCGATTCCGCGGCGCTGATGGCCAGCAATTCCTGCAATAAGGCCATGGTCGGATAAGGCTGGGGCAGACCCGCCTGCAAATTTTGAAAAATCCAGCCCAACCGCGGCTCGGCCTCGGGAGCCAGCACCGCGGCCAAAACATCCAGCTCCAGGCCGGATAGCGGCAGAGCGGCGGCCTGGATCAGCCCGCGGCCCTGACGGCGGTTTTCCTCCACCTGCCCCTGCAGCACCTGCAACCGCGCCAGCAGTTCCGGCGTGGCCTGACGACCCTGGCGGGATTCCGCCAAAAGATGGGCCAAGAGACCGATCCGCTCCCATTCCACCGCCAGACTAGCGAATTGCAGTTTTGAGGCTGGAGCCGTCATCATTTATCCTAGTAAATAGTTATCAATACCGGGTTGCTGCGTACGGTAATCTCTTGGCCGTCACTGCCGCGGCGGTAGGTTCTTTCGGCATAAAGCACCGCCTGCCCCACCTCTTGCGGATCAAAGGGCAGAGCAAAACTAGTAGTAACCGCCTGGTCGGCCTGGTCGGGGTCGATAGCCGGGCTGGTCGCGGTGGTATTTAAAGTTGTACCTTGCCGTTGCCATCCCTGGGTGCTGGTCCATTTTTCCCAAACCAGGGTGACCATATCGCCCACTTTCCCCGCCACCCAGACCGCGGGCTGAAAGTTATCCAGGGCGTTATCGTCCCGGGCAAAAGTCAGGCTTTGGGCCGCGGCCCCCTGGTAAATCAGGCAAATAACCGGCGACCAATCCTCGGGCGCGGTATTAACCACCGTGGGACGCACCGGTGGGGCCCAAATTACCCCGCCCCAGGGGGCCGTCGCCGCGATCAGATCGCCACGAATCTGCTGACCGACTGTCCCCACCAGAGGGCTGCCCAGGGCCCGCTGGGTCGGAATGACCGGGGTCAATGACATCTCATAGACCACCGAGGGGCGATAGCTGACCTCACCCTGGGTGGACCAGATATGATTCAGGTCATCAGGATTTAATTGTTGAAAGATGACTTGCAGGTGAAAGACCTCGTCCTCCACCTGCAGGTTAGCCAGCACCGGATTTTCATGAAAGAGACGGATTACCTCGCCCAACAGGCGCAGATCGTTTTCCCCGGAGCTGATCTGATCCTCGGCCACCCCAAAACCAGTGATTAAACAATGCAGCCGTAGCCACCAGGGGTCGCCGGGATTGGTGTCGGGGAAAAATCCGGCAGGCTCAATAAGGTAAAAGAACAGGTTCAGACGATGATCCGTATCTGATTGCCCGGGAACCGCGTCCGCGGGATTGCCGATCATGATGCGGATGGAATGCGCGCTGGCCTGCAAACCGGCGCTGACGAAATCGGCAATGGCCCGACAAACTTGCGACAGTGAAGAGATCGGTAACGGCATTGCTTAAAGGTTCCGTAAATAATGGCGGCTGGCCAGAGTAGTCGGAGACTGGTCCCCCCGGCGACTGGTTTTGGCGGGGGCGCTTTCCGGTGTCATAACAAAAACTTCAATCAAGCCGATCTGGACCTTGGGGGCCGGCGGTGCCGCTCTCCCCAGGTTGACCTCGGCCCGGCCCTGGCCTTGATCGGCACCGGGAATTGACGACCGCGGCCCGGAAATTTGGTTTTGACCTCTATGGTAGGCCTCAACTATGGCAACTTCTAAAGTTTCGCGTGAAGGCCCCCAAAACGGGGGAGGGGTGGCGGAACCCGCACGGGTGAGGTCACCCGCTGACCTGCTCCCCTGAGTTGCCGCTGATATTCCACGCGCACTTTGCTCTGCACGGGTCGATAACGGCTTCCGGATGAACGAATCTTCCGAGTTCCTAACTTCTGTCTCGGTTGACTCAAGCTCATCAGAGACGTTGACTCGCACCGTGTTTGCCGGCTCAGTTACTACGTGGCGGCGGGTTAGGCCACTCAGCTCACGTTGCTCAGGATTGGGGTGGAGATAATCCCGATCGTTGGCCTCCGGAAGTTCCATTCTCTGGGTGTATTCCGAAGGCGAAGGGACCGCCACCTGGCGGGTGACAGGTTCGGCCGCGGACGCCTTTACCGCTAACCTGTCACCCTCCTCCCTAACTGTTGACTCAGCCTGCTTTTCACTATTGGAACTAAAACGCAAGTTTCCACTTACCTGCTCTAACGCACCGGTTTCCGGGGGAACCGATGGCAAAGCGTTGGGAGGGGTGGCGGGACCCGCACGGGTGAGGTCACCCGCTGACCTGCTCCCCTGAGTTGCCGCTGATCTTCCACGCGCACTTTGCTCTGCACGGGTCGATAACGGCTTCCGGATGAACGAATCTTCCGAGTCCCTAACTTCTGTCTCAGTTGACTCAAGCTCATCAGAGACGTTGACTCGCACCGTGTTTGCCGGCTCAGTTACTACGTGGCGGCGGGTTAGGCCACTCAGCTTCTGTTGCTCAGGATTGGGGTGGAGATAATCCTGTTCGTTGGCCTCCGAAAGTCCCATTTCCTGGGTGTGTTCCGAAGGCGAAGGGACCGCCACCTGGCGGGTGGCAGGCGCAGCCGACAACATGGCGCGCGCCGGCCTGTCACCCTCCTCCGCAACTATTAACTCCTGCTGTTCCACTCTAGGTGGATTAAACCGCGCCGCGCCTCTCGCCAAGCTGGTGTCGCCACTGGGGGCCAGGCGCCAGGGTTTTTGACTTTCGCGTATTATGTCGCTGAAAAAACCCACGATTTTCTTTCTATCAATTTTTATCCGGGGTTATTCAATTGATGCCAGATCTAAATCCCCCGCCCCTGGTGGGAGGGGGTCAGGGGGAGGGGGATGCAAATTTGAAAATATTGAGATAATATAATATCTTTCACCCCCACCCTGACCCTCCCCCATCCAGGGGGAGGGAATATCAGGTTGCCGGATAGATACTTTTTTACTTTTCTGATCGCCACTCAGTATTACCTTTACCCCACCAACCCCCGGGACCGGTCGATAAGCTGCAAGTAACGCTGGCGCCGAGCCCGCGGCAAGGCAAGAATTTCGGCCTCACTCCAGTGATAGACCGAGGCAATCAGATGAACTTCGGCAGTGATCTCCGTACCCAGGTGGCGTAGGCCAAGATAAGGGTCGATTTCCAGCCGATGGTCCTGACCGCAGGCCAAGCAGGCCACTCGCACCGCGGTCGTGACCTCCGGGGCCACGGCCTCCAGCGCGGCTTCCACCTGGTGCACATCCGAGTCCGAGAGGCGAGCCAGCCATGGTCCAGTATCATCTTTAACGTCCAGATCAGGAATATTCACCAGGCACCTTTCGACCAGAAACCGCGTCCCGTTTTCACCCGCGGTTCGCCTGGCCAGCGCCCGTTGATCAGCCCCGGTGGGAACCCGCCAGCAAGCTTTTCCTAAAGAGGTGGTCACTTGCGCAAATGGATACTCGGAACCCGCCTCCTTGACCGGCAGCTCATAAAAATGGATGGGGAAATCAAAGGGTTCTCCGCAACGACGACACTGGGCGGTCATCCACACCTTTCCCTGGCCCAACCAAACCGCCAATTGTTGACCCAGGAACTGACGGTCGCCGACGCTTAAGGCTTCGACCCGCTCCGGGGTGGGGGTCAAGTTTCCCAGGCTCAACAGAGCAGCCGTTAAGACCGCGGTCACCGCCTCCGGCCGGGAACGGGCTTCCAAAGAGGCTTCCGCCAAGGCCAACTCCACCGCCCCGGTCAGAGGCTTAAAGGCGAATTGGCGCTGCCGTTCGCCACTCTGCCACAGGCCGCCGGGCAAAATCATCAGGACTCCGTAGGCTCGCCCACACTGGCATCACGCTGCCAGCCTTCATGTTGCAAGGTGATGGTTTGAATGCCAATGCTGTTCATGGTCCCGGCATCCAGGTCGGGCAAGGCCTGAAAATCAGACACCCAGGCCCGGAAGAGCTTATAGGAAATCGCCACTTGCCCCTGCAGGTTGAGCATGTTGACAATGATATCCTTGCGGAAGTTTTTCAGCGACATGGCGGCGTCGCCCTCGATGTTGTTCACCAGATTGGCCCAGTTCTCGAACACCGGGTCGTGGGTCAAGCCCTGCTCTAAGGTGACCGGCTCATAACTGGTCCCGCCCGGCATGACCCGCTCGTGGGAGGGATCATTCGAGGCCCGCCATTTTACCGGCTCAGTCTTCTTTTTCAGGGCAGTCATTTTCTTCAGTCCGGCCACCACCTTGCCGTCAATGACCACCTGAAACTTAAAAGTGCGATAGGGATCGTGGCGATGGGTATTAACCGGGAAAAGGGGTGCAGCCATCTTCTTTTTCTCCTCTATCTCACCCGCGCCACCCGGGGGCGGGAGAGAGAGCTAGGCATAAGCCAACCGCGCTGGCGCCACAGTTGGATTATTATTGTTGTGCCACTTTTTGCTGAATGCGGACAATGACAAATTCGGCCGGTTTCAGGGGCGCGAACCCGACGATGACGATCACCATGCCCCGGTCAATGTCATCCTGAGTCATGGTATCGCCCTTGCCACACCGTACAAAGTAGGCTTCCGAGGCCGTCCGGCCCTGAAAGGCTCCGGCCCGATACAAGCCGTCCATAAAGGCCCCGATGTTAGTGCGCAGCGACGCCCAGAGATTATGGTCATTAGGCTCAAACACCGCCCACTGGATGCCGTTGTAGATGCTTTGCTCGATCATGATGGCGGTCCGCCGCACCGGCACGTAACGCCATTCCGGATCGGCCTTGGTGGCCAGGGTGCGCGTGCCCCAGATAACCGGGCCGTAGCCGGGCATCTGGCGCAAGCAGTTGATTCCCCAGGGATTGAGCTGATCCTGCTCACCATCTTCAATCTCGTATTGCAGGCCGGCTACCCCCAGCAGTGAGGTCTCGATCCCCGCCGGGGCCTTCCACACCCCCCGCCGGGCATCGATCTTGGCCCACATGCCGGCAGCCAGCGCACTGGCACCGACCAGTAAGGTTTTGGGAACCCCGGGATTGGTTTCAGCGTTATAAAATGGATTGGCCACCTTGGCCCAGGGGTAGTAAACCACCGCATAGGTCTTGGGCTTGAAACCCAGGTCGGTCACGGCTTTTTCAGTTGTTAGTTCTTTATTAACCGGTGGATCAATGATCACCATGCGGTTTTTCATTTTCTCGGCATGGGCCACCGCGGCATCAATAATCGCCTGCTCGCCGCTGGTGTCCCAGGTCTGGCCGGGCAGGCAGATGATACTGATGTCACGATATTTTTCCAAAAGGGCGAAAATGTTGTTGTAGGCCTCTAAATCGGGTGGATTGCCGTTGCTGCCGCCAGACAGGGAAACTGCTCCGGGCACCCCAGACAGCAGCAGATTCAACGACTGCTGTCCGGTGCGCTCGGTACCGTCCTGAGCCAGACCAAGCAGCAGTTCGCTGGCCGCATCGGTCGCGTCGCCCGGACCAGTCACCACTACCGCGGAAGTAGGAAGCCGGGAACCAGAGGTCAGAGACAATTGATGGTCTGACACCGTGCAGGTAAAATTAGCTACCGCCGGCGCCTGCAGCGCCCCGCGCACCAGTTCCTGAATACGGCCGGCCACGTCAGTCAGAGTGCTCTGGTCATCAAAATCATCGGCGCCAAACCCGACAGTTCGGGCCGTACCATCCACCGTTACCGTCATGGTTTTGTCATTCAGGACACTAAAATCGGTTACGGCACTGAGATCTTGGCTGATGCTGACCCCGAGCAGATAGGGGGCAATATCCTGAACCTCCACCTTAATAAGCTGGGAAACGCCGTTTACCTGGCCTTCAATGTAATCGGCCGCCTGATCATCGGCTACGGTCAGATCGGTAAAGGTTTCCAGCACCTTGAGTTTCCCCTCGGCATCGGCGACGCCCACCTTCAGCACGAATAAATCCGGGAAATCTTTCTTGGCCGTAAACTCCAACCGCAGCGCCGCCCCCCAGTCGCCCGGATTAACAGCGGTGAATTTGAGAATCTGTTGGGCATCGGCCGGATTTATTAAAAATCCTGCCGCGCTACCGGTTGTGCCTTCCTGGGCGAGGCGCGCGATGTAGGCGGTAGTCCCGCCGTTGAGGAAAAAATTATACACCGCGAACCCCATGGGGTCCCCCTGGAGCGACTTGCCGGTGTCCCGCCGCCCGCCGAACTGGTCGTCATAGGTCTCCCACTTGAAAATCTGGGTGGGTTCCGCCAACGGGCCTTTGGTAGTGTAACCAATAAACGCCGCGGTTGAAGTCGGCACGCCTTCGATGGGCTTGACCCCACTGGGGATTTCCTCGATATAAACACCGGGATGAAGATAACTAGGCATACCCTGCTCCTTAATTTTTAAGTTTGAGCCAATCCCACTGCCACTAAGTACAGTTTTTTATAATTACACTAACGTATTTAATTGCTATTTTTAACTCTCTCTGGCATGTTACCCTTAGGGGGTGGATCAATGCCAAGAGAAAGTCCATATAAAATAGTGCTATCAGGG
>JAQVHY010000189.1 GCA_028695935.1 Desulfobacca sp. | reverse complement strand
CCCTTGATGGGGGAGGGTCAGGGTGGGGGTGAAGAATATCATGGAAATTCGATGTTTTTAATTTATCCCCTCTCCCCCAATCCCCTCCCACCAGGGACGAGGGAGTTTCCGGATGAAAACTGATTAGTAGTTGAGTAGGCCGCGGGAGTGGATCAGACTTTGCACCTGGTGTTGGGTTTCCGGCCACTCCAGAGTCAGAAATTGCCGGTTCCGGAGCAGCCAGCGGCCGGCGACCATCACATCACTAACATCCGCGGCCCGGGCCGTATAGACCAGGTGCGAATAAGGGTCAAAAAGTGGCGTCAGGTGGGGCTGATTCAAATCAACGATAATCAGGTCCGCGGCCTTCCCTGGGGTTAGAGTACCACAACAATCTTCGAGTCCCAGGACGCGCGCCCCTTCCCGGGTAGCCAGGGCTACGACCTCGGCGGCCGCGAGGCAGGTGGGATCAGACCGCATAACCTTGTGGAGCTTGGCAGTGAGAGCCATTTCTCCGAACATATCCAGGTTATTGTTGGAGGCGGCGCCATCGGTGCCCAGTCCCACGCAGACGCCTCTCTTTAACAGGTCAGGGATCGGCGCCACGCCCGAGGCCAGCTTCAGGTTGCATTCCGGACAATGGCAGACTTTGACCGCGCAACGGGCCAGGATTTCCTGGTCGGCCTCATCTATCCAGATGGCATGGGCGACGCCGGTCAAGCTATCGAGGATATCTAAGGATTCCAGATAAGCTACCGGGTTCAGACCGTGTTGCTGCTGCATCAGTTCCAGTTCTCTCCTGGTTTCCGCCAGGTGGGTTAAAAATGGCAAATCCCGTTTCCGGGTCAGGGCCTTGGCCTGTTGCAGGGTATTAGCCCCGCAGGTGTAGGGGGAATGGCAGAACAAGGTAGAGGTTACCAACCCCTTACCGCCGTTATCCCCCGAGTCGATAAAGGCGGCTGCCACTTTCAGATTATCCCGGGGATCGGGTACGCCAGGAACCGGGAAATCAAGTATGCCTTGCGCCATTACCGCTCGCAGCCCTGCCTCAAGATAGGCTTGGCGGGCGACGTCGGCAAAAAAATAGGCATCGCAAACGGTAGTTGTACCACTGCGGATCATCTCGGCAATCGCCAGCCGCGTCCCCCAATGGACGAATTCCGCATCCACCCATCGGGATTCGGCGGGAAAGATATGTTTATGGAGCCAGTCATCCAGGGGCAAGTCATCGGCCAAACCCCTAAACAGGGTCATGGCACCGTGGTTATGAGTATTGACCAACCCCGGCATCACCAACCCGCCTCGGGCATCCACCCGCTTCCGGGCCGGAGCCAACTCGCCGGAACTGGCCGCCTGCCCTACGGCGGCAATGCGGTCGCCCTGCACCGCCACATATCCAGGGGTCAGGGGCGGCACCCCCCGCTCCATAGTGATGACCAAGGCGTTATAGATTAAATGATCGAATGGCATGAGATCAGACTAACGCAGCTTCAAAAACTCATCTACCGGGATCTCGATATCCCTTGCTATTTTTTGCAGTAGGATAAGACAAATATCCTGCCCGCTATGAAAAGGCAACGCCGTCGGGGCGCCCTTACGGAGAAACCCCATTTTATACGAATTTGATCTCGGACTGGCAAAAATGTCATAGATTGTTTAAGATGAATTCTTTATCATGGGTAAATACACCCAAGTCACCGAAGTTACATCAATGCAGCGCGGTCAGGGGCTGCCAAAATCATTATACCTAAAGCCCAACGCCGTCACAACGGGGGCGATCAAGGTCTTGGAATAAATCCGATCCGGTTGAGTCAGATTAAGTCAATCTGAATTAGCTCATTTAAAACCAAGAGGCGAGATTATGCAAAGTATCAATCCGACCACCGGCCAAATCATCAAAGAATACCCGGAACACAGCCTGGCAGAATGTTATGATATTCTCTTAAAAGTCGATAAGGCCTGGGAGTCCTGGAAATCTACGGCCTTTTCGGAACGGGCCCGATTAATCAAACAGGTGGCCAGAGAGTTACTGGCCCAACGGGATCAATATGCCCGATTGATCACCCAGGAAATGGGCAAAATCATCAAAACCGCCCGGGCGGAAGTGGAAAAATGCGCCTTAATTTGCGATTATTATGCCGATCATGCCGCCGCCATGCTGGCCGACGAAGCAATTCCCCTGGAGACCGGCAGATGTTTCGTTACTTTTGAACCGATCGGCGCGGTTCTGGGGATCATGCCCTGGAATTTTCCCTTCTGGCAGGTGTGTCGCTTTGCGGTTCCGCTACTGATGGCCGGCAATGCCGGCGTCCTCAAACATGCCTCCAACGTATGTGGCTGCGCCCTGGCCCTGGAGGATATTTTTCGACGGGCCGGGTTCCCTGAGAATCTCTTTCGGACCGTCCTGATCCCCGGCAATCAGGTGGAACCTTTGATCGCCCATCCGCTGATCAAAGGGGTGGCACTTACCGGCAGCGAGGCCGCGGGCAGCCAGGTGGCGGCCACCGCGGGTCGATATTTAAAAAAGACGGTCATGGAACTCGGCGGTTCAGACCCGTTTATTGTTCTCGAAGACGCGGATTTTGATCTCTGTAGCACCCTGGCGGTTAAGGCCCGTATGCAAAATGCCGGACAGACCTGTATTGCCGCCAAGCGCTTTATTGTGGTGGAAAAAGTGGCCGCGGCCTTCGAGGCGCGCCATCAAGAGATAATCGAAAATCTGGTGGTCGGCGATCCCCTGGAGCCCGGCACCAATCTGGGACCTTTGGCCCGAAACGATCTGCGCCAGCAACTACATCAGCAGGTCCATGATTCGATTCGCCTGGGGGCCCGGCTGGTTACCGGCGGCAAAAGCCTGGAAGGTCCCGGATTCTATTATGCCCCGACCATCTTGGCGGACGTCAAAAAAGGCATGCCGGTTTATGACCAGGAAACCTTCGGCCCGGTGAGCGCCATCATTACGGTCCAAGATGAGGCCGAAGCCCTGGCCGTGGCTAATGACTCCCCTTATGGCCTGGGGGCCAGTATCTGGACCCAGGACCTAGCGCGCGGCGAGCGTCTGGCCCGGCGGATCGAATCCGGCACCGTAGTGGTCAATACCCTGACCAAATCAGACCCTCGCCTACCCTTCGGCGGGGTCAAAAAATCCGGTTACGGCCGCGAACTGTCCCATTACGGCCTCAAAGAATTCGTCAATATCAAGACCATTTATATTGCCTAACCAGTATCCATCCCTAAACTCCCCCGCCCCACGCCGGAGAGGAGTAGGAAGACCGTAAACTCCCCCGCCCCACGCCGGAGAGGAGTAGGAAGACCGTAAACTCCCCCGCCCCTGGTGGGAGGGGGCTGGGGGGAGGGGTAAGTAAATTTCAACTTAGGGAGATTATGTGATATATTCCTAAGAGTGATTGTTTGCGGCTAGTGAACGCTTAAGCGAAAAAAGATTTAAGCACC
>JAQVHY010000188.1 GCA_028695935.1 Desulfobacca sp. | reverse complement strand
CTGGATATGGTGATTGACTATGAGCACCAGACTTTGGAAGGCGGCCAGGCCCCAGCCGCGGGTTGGATTAAGGCCTTAGAGGGTCGAGCCGATGGCCTGTGGGCCAGGGTGGAGTGGACCGAACGCGGCCAGGGCTACCTGCAGAATCGGGAATATCGATATTTCTCTCCGGTTTTGACCCTAGATCCGGAAACCCGGCGGCCCCTAGCCTTACATCATGTGGCGTTGACCAATACCCCGGCGATTAATCACCTGCCGCCCCTAGTGGCCAAGGCGGAGTTCGCCAAGCCACGGGACCTGCCTCGGGAAGTAGCCTTGGTTCCAGAAGATGAGCAGTTGATGCAGGAGCAACTGGAGAAATATCGGAGCCAGCGGGTGTCTAATGCTGAAACCGCCAAGGCCTCGGGGGAGCAGTTGAACGATCCTGGTTTATTTAACAAACAGGAGATCTTAAAGGCTCTGGAGCTCCCGGAAACCTCCGACAACTCCCAGATTCTGGCCAGTATTGCCCGGCTGAAAAGGGAGGCGGCCAGTGTCGCCAGTTTACGCCGGATGTTGGCCAAACTTAAGGCCATCCAGGATGAGCGCGAATCTCAGAAGCTGATGGAGTTGGCCCTGAAATCGGGGAAGGTGACCCCGGCCCAGAGAACCTGGGCGATGGAATACGCGCAACGGGATCCGGAGGGGTTTAAACTTTTTCTGGCCCAGGCTCCGAAGATCATTCCCTTGGGAGAACAGTTGGACTTAATCCAGGATAGTCGGCCCCGGCCGCACCTCAGTCCGAGCCAGGCCGGGATTAATCAACTCATGGGCATAAGTGACGAGATTTACTTTAAATATAATTCTGAAGGGAGGGAGTAAACATGGCGGCATTAACGGAGGATCGCCGATTAGAGAAGTATGCCGGAGATGAATTGGCCTACAAGGTAGCCGCGAGCACTATCATTTATGCTAATTCGCTGGTCTGTCTAAACACCTCCGGGTATGCGGTGCCGGCCGCAGATACAGAAAACTACAAGTTTCTGGGAGTGGCTACGGAATATGTAGATAACAGCGCCGGTGCCAATGGGGACAGGACGGTCCGGGTGTGGCGCAAGGGCGTCTTTGAGTTCGGAGCCTCAGCCCTGGCGATCACCAATATTGGTGACAATGTTCATGTGCTAAACGATCAGACGGTGGGGACGGCGGCTCAAGCCACCAATGATATTGCTTGTGGCAAAATCGCCGGCTTCAGATCGGCTACCAGTGTCTTAGTCGATATTGACATGCGATAGGAGGAAAATAGAGCATGCGTGGATTAGCAAATCTGGCCGATATTTATCGCAGTGCCCGGGCCTTGTTTTATGAGACTATAAGTCAGGTCCCCGCCTTGTATGACAAGGTCGCCATGGTGGTGCCATCCACTACCAGCCAGAACGATTATAAATGGCTGGGGGAAGTGCCGATGATGAGCGAATGGCTGGGCAATCGACGGATTCAGGATCTAAAGGCCTACAGCTATACCCTGGTCAACCAGGAATGGGCCAATGGTATTACCCTACATAAGAATGAAGTCGCCGACGATCAACTGGGAATGTTTACCTATCTGGTCAAGGCCCTGGCGGAACAGGCGGCCAATCATATTAACCAACAGGTGTTCGGCCTGCTGCCCCAAGGCTTCGGCACTGCCTGTTACGATGGCCAATTTTTCTTTGATACGGACCATCCCGTGGGTAGCGGCACGCAAAGCAATTTCGGCGGTGGTTCGGGGACGGCATGGTATCTATTTGATACTGCCAGGGTAGTCAAACCGCTGATCTTCCAGAAGCGCAGCGAGGTGGAATTTACCTCGCTGGATCGGGCCGAGGACCGGGAAGTTTTTATGTCGGGCCGTTATCTCTATGGGGCTAATTATCGGGGTTCGTTCGGCTATGGCTTGTGGCAGTTGGCTTATGCCTCCAAAAGCACCTTGGACGCGACCAACTATGCGCTGGCCCGGTCGGCCATGACCGCCTTTACCAATGATGAGGGGGTACCTTTAGGAATAATGCCCAACCTGCTGGTAGTGCCGCCTTCGCTGGAGGCCGCGGCGCGGGAAATTTTACATGCCGATATCATTTTGGGCGACGCGACCAGCGGGGGCAGTAAGAGTAATATCTGGAAAAGCTCGGCAGAGCTGATAGTGGTGCCCTGGCTCACGTAGATTTGTGGTTGGATGTTGGCAATGGTCTCGGGGGCGTGATGCATCATGCCCCTTAATCACCGATTCCTGATTGCCGACGACTAAAAAGGGAAGCGCGATGGCCTATTGCAGTCAAGATGATCTGTTGAAGATGATTCCCGAGGAGGAGTTAGCCGAAATTACCAGCGAGTCGGGCGGCACCCCAGACCCGGCGGTGGTGGCGGAGGCAATTGCCCAGGCAGATAGCGAGATCGACGTTTATTGTGCAGTGAAATATGCCGTTCCGTTCGACCCGGTTCCGTCCCTGGTGAAGTCCCTGTCAGTAGATCTCGCCGTATATCATCTTTATTCGCGGCGGAGTGTGGCCCCCGAAGTCCGACGCCAGAATTATGAAGATGCCCTATCGTTGCTCAAGGCGATCGCCCAGGGAACGGCGGTGTTAAGCATGTCTAGCGGGGTGCTGACGCCTAAGGGCCGGGAAGTAACCGAGCTGACCAGCCAGACCAGGCAATTTAGCCGCGGTAGTCTGGAAAAATGGTAACTGAGGCCGCCGTTACCTGGCCCAGAGAACAGCTTATGGGGTTTTATTCCCGGTGTTGAAGCACGGGATAAATCAAGTACTGTGAAAGAAAATGACTAATTATACCACTAAAGATATTGAGGATGCGATTCTGGTGGCTCTCGCCGGCCGGTTAGGTTCCTATGTCAAAACCATCGAAAGTTACCAGGGGCAATTGGAGGCGGATCTGGAAAAATTCCCCTGGCGTCTCCCCGCCAGTCTGGTCATGCTGCGCGAAACCAGGGTTGAAAAAGCTACTACTCATACCTACGACCTGAACCTGACTTTTACGGTAATTGTGGCTGATCGCAATCTGCGCGGCAACCGGGAAGGTCGGTTGAGCAATGTCGGAATTTATCGAATGCTAGAGGATGTGCGGGGGGCGTTGTGGGATCAAGATCTGGGTTTGGAAATCAATCCCTTGACGCTGGTGAAGGAAGAGGCCTTGCTCAATAACCGCCAGATGGCGGTCTTTGCGGCCGACTATCAGACTCAGATGGTGGTAAGCTTTGGTTAGGTTGGTAGTTTTGGTTGGTAGTTTTGGATAAAGAAGCTTTTTTCAACTAAAACTATCAACTAAAACTATCAACTAAAACTATTAATTAATGCAAGCTTTGAAAAGAGGAGCACTATATGCCCAATGCCATTGACTTAAGCCCATTTGTTGGCCCACTTGCCGTGGCGGCTTTTGGAGCGGCGGGGGAACTTGCGGCCGGGTCGGGGGCGATAGGTGCGCCCAGTGATTTCGGCCAGACAGCGTCGGCACAGTTCCTCACATTGTTCCAGG
>JAQVHY010000080.1 GCA_028695935.1 Desulfobacca sp. | reverse complement strand
CCAGGGCATCACCACCCGCTTTGTCACCGGCTGCGGTTTGGCCAACGAACTCCTAGAGGCGCGACAGGAGCTCACCCGGAGTCGCCTCCTCAACCGCTATGCCCGTTACGGACTTCTGGTCGTCGACGAGCTAGGCTGCGTCCCTTTTTCCAAGGAAGGTGCCGAGTTACTTTTCCAGGTGTTGGCCGCGCGACACGAACGAGGTTCGGTGATCATTACGTCCAACCTCGGCTTTGCCGACTGGACCCGCATCTTTGGCGAGCCCACCCTGACCGCGGCCCGGTTGGATCGCCTGACCCACCAGGCCGCCATCATTACCTGTGACGGGGAGAGTTACCGGCTCCAAGAAAGCTTGCAGAGCAAAGGTGTTAGCTCTAATAAGGGCATGAAAACCAGACCGAAGACCGTTACCACACCGGAGTTTATCGCTTTGGAGACCACCGGCGAGGCAGGAAAGGAAAAGGCAGGATAGAAACCCTGCCTCTCCGTATGGTCACCTGTGGCGGCGCGGAGGCTTGCTCTCCAGCAGCGCCTTATCCTCCGCCCAGACAATAAACAGTATATCGAAAATCTATGAAGGGGGGGTCATTTTTCGGTTGGCATTTACAAGTCAGGTCAATAAGCAGAACTCCCTCATTAAGGCCATCACGGGGGGCCTTTAGAGGGCATGTCGCAATCCCTTCGTAATCAGGTCAAAAGACAGAACAGAAACGCAAGCACTTGGCCAGTTCGCTCAGGGGTAAGATTCGTCGCAATCCCTTCGTAATCAGGTCAAAAGACAGAACCTTGTCCGGACGGCGAAGGAACCTGGACCTATAAAGGAGTCGCAATCCCTTCGTAATCAGGTCAAAAGACAGAACTTCCCAGGGGCACTTTTGATCTGTTTGTGGCGGATGAGGTGTCGCAATCCCTTCGTAATCAGGTCAAAAGACAGAACTGAATGTGCATATCCCCAAGCGACCGCCGGACAAGAAATCGTCGCAATCCCTTCGTAATCAGGTCAAAAGACAGAACCGACCGATAATGATGTGCCGACAGTGGTGACGTTATTGCGCTGTCGCAATCCCTTCGTAATCAGGTCAAAAGACAGAACATTTGGCCGATAATTACCGGCACAATGAAGAGGCTCTGTCGCAATCCCTTCGTAATCAGGTCAAAAGACAGAACAACTGCCTAATGGTGCGGGCAAAAATACGCATCATTTTCGTCGCAATCCCTTCGTAATCAGGTCAAAAGACAGAACGATTGTTGTGAACGTGGAACAGACTTCGACCCACGTGTCGCAATCCCTTCGTAATCAGGTCAAAAGACAGAACAGGGAAAAAATGTCTACGGTCGTTGTCGTCATCTACCGCGGGTCGCAATCCCTTCGTAATCAGGTCAAAAGACAGAACCGCATATTTTATGCGGTAAATTGCCTTTCTGGTAAATTAGCAAAGCATAAAATAAGAGCGTATGTCAAGGAAAAAAATCGATTTTCGGTTCCAGATTCAAAAAGTTTGAAGATGTCCCTTAAAAAATATGCAAGTTCGCATAAATTTCCAGGCACTAAAAGGGCAAGCAATTGATATTCCTGATATATTGTAATATCAAAATTTTTGTCTAGGCGGAAAAAATCTTTGTCTGGCGGAGATATTCAAACTTTTGGTTCTTGTGAACTTGTATCAAATTTTTCTCATTTGTATTCTCTTGTAATCATTGATCAATTAGCCGTGGTTTTTATCCCTATAATGGCTTTAAAGAAAAAGTTTGAATGAGCCGCGTCCAGGGGAGCCAAAAAGTAGATCTTCAAACTTTTCGACCAGGGGCCAGAATCCACCCGATTTGCATCTATCTATAGGATAATTAATTAAAAAAAGCATCTTTGTGCACATCTTGAAAAAGTTTGAATGAGAATGGCGCCAAACATGCTCAATACCAATCTTCTTCACCCAGCCGCGGCGAAAATGTTCGGCTACCAGTTGAATAATACCTATTGCCGATCAATTTAGATAATAATGGTATTTGTTGACGGTAGTGTCCAAATTTTGGTAGGGGCGCAATTCATTGCGCCCTTAAGGGCTTGATAAATCAAGCCCCTACGATTAGATAATTACTTTTTTGATGACAACTTGGTATAAGTCGTTTTTTGAGATAATTCTCCAATTGGTGAAATTGGGCCTGGGGATTGATAACCGTGTAATAGCGTCGGATGTTGTCTAAAGCTAGTGTCGGGTTTCGGAAACAATTTAAAAAATCGGGACTAAATATTCCCCCTCCCCTCGTGGGAGGGGGTTAGGGGGGGAGGGGGCATAAGGCCTTGTATTCATAATAGGTTTCACCACCCCCACCCTAACCCATCAAGGGGGAGGGAATAAAAGGCTTTTCATTTATAAATGTTTTCCTGAAACACAATACTAGTTGTACCTTAGCAATGATTTGGGCCAGGGGCTGAGACCGGCGCTTGTTAGTCAACCAATCAAGCTTGTCGCGGATTTTGTTCATTTTTGCTTCACTTAAACCGCGCTGGCGGCCTTTAAAATGAATGCCCAAAAACGTAAACCCTGCGGAGAGCTGTCTTAGGGGTCTGGCCTCGGGATTGAGACGTAGTTTCAGCATCTCCTGCAAGAAATAGGTTAGATCATTAAGGCCTTCTGTTGCCCGGCTTTTACTATCGGCCAGGATGAGGATGTTACCCGCATAGTGGATATAGCGATGACGTTTATCAATGAGTCAACCATCCAGGGGATGAACGTAAATATTTGAGAGCAGCGGTGACAGAATACCCCTTTGTCCAAACCCCCAAGCCGTATCTTCGTAGATCTCGGTTCATGGACCTTGACGATGACTTGGTGTTTGTAATGGCCGGACAAAACCGGGAGGGCCTCTTGCAGTTGACGCCCCAGATTTTCCTGCTCTGGGGAGACCCAAAGATGCAACCGGCGGGGTTCAACCAATTGCTGATCCAAATGCAGCCAGAAAGGATTGAGGGTTTCATAAAGGTTCTGACCCACCCAGATGATCCAGGTGGCAGGAGATGAAGCAAGCGGCATGCAGTGTCTCTATTTAAGGGTGTGCTTACCACACTTGGGGCATTGCCGGCGACCGGAGCCACATTTGGAACAGAGCTGGATATGGCAATTAGGGCAATATTTGGCTCCGGGCCAGATGGAATCATAGCCGACTTTGCCACATAAAAAACCGGGGAATTTACTGGTAGCCATCAATTCCCTCCGGCAGGCGTTACTATGTTTTTACATGAGGTAAACAATATCCTATCATAATTTTTGTAATGCCTTGTCTTTGTGGTCCCGATACCAGGCAAAGCCGGGGTAGTATGGGTTTGCCGGAGCCTGGGACGGATCTAAAATCTTCCTTAACTTCTTGACATTTTCCAAGTCATCGAAACTCACTCCCTCAGGGTTGCTCTGGGGTACAGCGGCCTTGAAGGTATCGATATATCGTTGGATATTGTCGGTTTCATCTAACAAAGAGGCATCAAGTGAAGCATAACGGTCGCCGTCTCGGTTGAGCAGGAGAGATTGGCATTCTAATTTAACCGTGCCAAACCCAAGGGCGCGGGCCAGACCTAATTTATGGCGCAGGTTGCTTTCTAATATTAAACAATAGAGCAGTAGACCAAGTTCAGCGTTACTGAGATTGCGAAAATGGACATGAAATTTAAACTTGTTGCCGGGCTGCAAGGGTTTTACTTCATTTAAGACTCTCCGGAATTGATGGGGGTCAGGGCAGCGATAAGCCGCCCAATCTTTGAGCGGATGGTGAAAATAGAATTTGCGGCCTCGGAGCTGGACGTCTCCGGCGGGTTGGCCTAACCGGCCCCGGTTATCAGTAATGGGCCGGCCATCGTAGTTCCTAACTTTATTGGCATTGTGGGGGTCGATTAAATAAAAATTATAAGAGGTGGGGTGAGGCTCTCCCAAGACTTTCAGGGGGAAAAATTGGTCAAGTTCTCCCGGCCCGGAAAGCCACTGGGCATCGGTGACAGTAATGCGCCCGCGAGCGCCATGAATGTCGGCCACAAAACCGAAAAGCTGGCAGGCGGCACAGAGGTGGTCAGGATCGGTACATTTATGGTAAGCATCATTATAAGCCCGCGGCAACCGGTCGGCACGGCTGGAATCATAACGGGTGCGGGGAATCTCTACCCGGCTGAGGCGCACGGCGCGACCACCTTCTTCCAGGAAATACACCAGGGCGCCCACGGCTAGTTTTTGATCCTCGGTTAAGTCGAAGCCGCCGCGTTTTTGGTGTTCTGTCAATTGCCCGGCCAATACCGTATTGTAATCCTCAACCTCCGCGGCACTAAAGGAATAGCGGGGAGCACGACTTTTATAAACAAAAACGCGGTCTCTTTTCTTATTATTAATGCTTTGAGCAGTAATCTTATAAACTGCTTTGGAAAAACCAGTAGTTGGCCGAGTCCTTATATCTGTAACCAGATTGAAAGAGCCGGAGGGGGCTGGGATCTGATTCCCCCGGGAATTTATATAAGCTGGTGCGGCGATCCCCTTTACCCAGACTTCCTGACCGCTCACTGTACCTGCCGGAACGGTGGCGAGGGTTATTGATTGGGGTTTTCCCTTTACCATAGCCTTTATCTGATTGTTACCCGGCATGGCGATCCAGGCCCGATCCATCTCCTCGATCTCGCCATCCTGGCCATCCCCCGGCATTCGGGTAATCCGCCCCGCCTTCAGGTGCAAGGCCTCCTGGGTGGCCATACGGTAGTCCAGGCGCTCACCGTCAAAGATGACAAAGCAGGCGTTGGTAACGGCCTCCAGCACGCTGCGCAGCATGCCTTTGATTGCCGTCCCTGGCAGGGCCAACTTGCCGTTGATTTTAAAATTTTCTAATTTTGGCGGAATCTGGTCTTCTGGGTTAACCCGTTGGGCCACCAGCATTGGGGTCTCGTTGGTTAGATGCAGCGTGATGGTCCCACTCAGCCCTTGCAGACGCTTAAGGGAAGGAGGAGCGGGACTGAACCGGACCGGAGGTCCGAAGGGGATAAAATTATAAGGGTTGTTGTCGGGGAAAGGACTCATCATTGTCCCTCCGCTTTTGCCTTCCGGGCTAATTGAAGGAAATTTACCTTTTTTCTTCTTTTTCTTCCCCATAATAGACTCACTTTTTTATAACGGTTCGGTAATAGGTTTTTCTTCCCAAATAATCTGTAAAAAGATGCCGATGAGGAGGGCCAGAGGCATATAAAGCAAGAGCACTTGGACAGGGATATCGCCAAGTAAACCTGGGACCCAGAGCAGTGAATTAAGAATGTCTAGACGGCTCTTAAAAGCCGGACCTACAAGCCCGAGGATAACCAGGCCTATGATTAATGACCAGCACAGGCCAATAAGAAAAATATTGATGGCCCGACGCCAGGCGAGTTGGCGTTCTATGACCTTGTTTTTGACCTCGATTAACAGGTAAACAAACGAAGCCCCCAAAGATAAGACAGCAATAACTATAACAGACGGAGGCGGCCACCATGATTCCCAAGCAAAGAAAAGTGCCGACGCCTGCCAGACTTCATCAGTGATGATAAGGGGAAAATATCCCACCATAATACAGGCCCCTAAGCGGGGGATAAAAAGTTGCAGCAATTGGGTGGAATATTTGGAATGTACCAGGTAAGAAATGGCTAGGAAGAAAATGAATAAAAACCCTTGTACGAGCTTATACCAAGTTCGATATAATAAAGATTGGGCAATTTGAGAGGGCCCGGTGATCTGGGGAACCATAAAAAAAGGCGGGAGATCATGACCGAGTAAGACGGGCAGCAAGGCAATCAAGAAAACCCCCAAGAAAAGGAGAAAGCGCCAGCAATACCAACGGCATGATGTTTTTAAATCTAAATTCTCCTCCTTGGCTTTATTGGAAGGTAAATGCTGGGCCAATTTTCTGATCAGCCACCAAGCCGTGCACAGATCATAACGGCGGA
Source organism: Desulfobacca sp. (assembly GCA_028695935.1). GTDB lineage: Bacteria > Desulfobacterota > Desulfobaccia > Desulfobaccales > Desulfobaccaceae > Desulfobacca_B. Next base: position 9,360 of record JAQVHY010000080.1, on the reverse strand, counting down.
TGAACCAGGTGATAAGAAAGCGGAGGTGCAGTTCGCCTTCTTTATCCAGCTCAGTGGTGTCGGGTGAATAGAAGAATCGGTCCAGATCATCACCATCTTTTATCAATTCTCTAATACAAAGTTCTCGGTCCAATATGTGTTGTGCGTTTCCATGTTTGCCTTTCAAGATACAAGTAGTGAAATAGTAGCCTTCTTCAGGTTTCGACGATACACAAATCTTCAACCAATCGAATAGAGTATTACGGTAATGTTTAAGGTATTCCTCTGGTTTGATACTATTGTTAAAATCTTTTAAACTGGTTGATTTGAATCCCCAGGCTAAGGCTCGGATAGCGTCAACTTGATCATACTCTTCCCATTTTTCCTCAAGTAAGGCCGATAATAAAGGTATCCTTTCAGCTCCATCGGTAGCTCGCCAATCTTCAAGGGTCCAGTCAAAGGTTTTTTCGGCATCTTCTCTAGTCAAGCAATGCCCTCACTTTTTTCTTCGGTGATGGAAATGTCGTTTTTGCCACTACTTCTGAAAATATTGGCTTCCAAGGCTCTAGAGGTCTATAAATTTTAATAAGCTCTTTGCTTTGCTCATAGAGATAACAGACAAGCATATTAAAATCCCAGGCCAAAAGTGTGGCGTAGGGAATCAACCCCTTATAACCTCCAGTAATATTAAAGATTTTGTTTGAATCCGGACTTTCCTTACAACACGTTTGCACCAGTTCTTGCAATTTCTTTAAACCGGTCTCGAAATTCTCTGGATTTTCTGCGGACAGGGAATCAATTCGTTTGAATTGCACTTTGTCAGCCAAGGCAGCATTCCCGGAAGTTTTTTCTATAACCTCCTTTAGGACTTCGGCGCAGAGTTGTCCCTCAGCCGTATCGGTATGCAATAGGATGATGTGGTTGTTGGCAGGATCATTATCCAGCATATTTTCTTGACGCTTCATGGCCAACAGGCTACCCAGTTCGGCGGTGTAGCGCTCGAAGCCCCGGGTATCAGCCTTGTCACCATAAGAATTCAATATACGCGTAACTTTGCCGATCATATCTTGCTTACAAGACTTGAAAAACTCATTGTTGCCTTGGCGTAGTTTTTTTATCAGGTCCTTTTCTTTATTTTGCCAGCCATTCGGGGGAAACTTAGTCAAAGCCGAGGTACCCACGGTGACAAATACCTGTACGGTCATGATGTCATCTCCTTGCTTATCTGACGATACCTTTAAATTCTGCTTTTAACCGTCCATCCGGCGTCTGGGTGAGGCGAATTTTAAGGCGATCGTGAGGCTTAACTCCTAAATAAGGGCTAACCCCGGCAACTATCAGGGATTGTCCCTTAACCTCAACTCTGACACCTTTGGCGGTGACCTCAATAATCGGAACAATTAGTTCCGTTGGTCCGATTTTTTTCTGTTTGCCTTTTTTGGTCTTAGCCGCGGCAACGGTCTTGCCCTTATAGGGCGGCTGGCTGAGTTTTGGCGGTACCGTAGAAGTATCCCCACCTAGCGGCGAACAGGGATCAGCCAAAATACCGTCTTGCGGCAGGTCGATGTGGCTGCAATCCCTAAACCAGTTATTATGAGGATAACGTACTACATGGGTTCGGCTAGTTGGAAAGGTCAGCAAAGTGCGGAGTTGCTCACGGTTTTGGAAGGCATTGTCGGCCCATTGCTTTTTCAATTCATCTAGCCGGGTCCGCAGTTTATTTCCCTCCAAAGTTGGGGTTAACTTGGCTTGGCCCTCCGCTGGCCAGGAAAAAGCGGCATAGCGCTCGGCGGCATCCGCCAGGGCCAAACCGGTTACCCGGATCTTGACACTCCCCAGTCCCAGGGGTTTGCCCATGCCCAGCTTATGCGCCAGAAGATTTGGGGTTAGGTTGCCGTCGGCATCAAAAGGGGGCGAGTCATCCAGTTCCAACCCCCACAACAGCAGGCCCAATTCTGACGCAGAGAGATTAGTAAATCTAATGCGGCCCGTAAAACCGGCCCCGGCCAGGATGGATTCCTGGATGGTGCAGTTACGCTTGGTTTTGATCTTAGTATGCAGATCAACCAATTCATGATGCAGGTAGAATTTCCGGCCCCGAATACTGCCGCTGCCGTCTAAATAAAAGGGGGCATGCCAGGGTTTGGGGTCGGATAGTTCTGGCAGAGTAATCGAGGTGGTGGAAATTTTCTCTCGGGAAGTATCGGCCAGATAAAAATCCTCAAAAGAAAGTCGGCCTTGCAGGGCGGTATAGTCGCCAGCCTCGGGTTCAGTGCCGCCCCCGGCAGCAATGCCGAAAAGACGACAGCAGACGCAGAGGCCGTCGGCAGGATCGGTAACCGGCCCGCCCGCCGAGCTCCTAAGCCGACAGCGGCCCGGAATAAGCTCGGACGGCGCTTTGGCGCGATAGTCTAACCGCCGTTTTTGGTCCTGGCGATCTTTTTTATATTTCCCGCCGAACAACCCCAGGCAGGAGTCGCTCAGCGCTTCCATCACCGCGCGCACCGGACCTTTGACCGAAGTGGCGGGGATGATTTTTTGGCCAGTGGTTATATCATAGATATACTTTTTATAAACCGGGTGTTTTTTCTCCTGATGTTTGTCGTTGGTAAGCTCGGAATGCAGATCATCCTCTGCGCGGCTGGGAATGAAGAGCCGGGTCAGGGTAATAATCTCTGCCTCCAGATAGCCGCTGTAACCCTCACGGGAGAGGCTGGTCCACCCCGGAGTGGTTTCCACCGGCTGCCGAGGCGCTGTAGTTGGCAGGGGGACAAAGTTATAGGGATTGATAAACTTGCTCATGGCGAGCCTCCGGGAACTTCTACCACACTCTTGTATCGCTCTAAGCGCCGCGGCGGCGAGGGGTCAAACAGGTCCAGGGCCGTCGGGGCGGGCCGCGGAAGCTCCAAAATTTCCACCTGCAAGGCCACCCGGCAAGGCGGTTTATGCGGTTCGGTGTTCAAGGGATAGCCCCGAGGATCACTGATGATCTGCGGGATGCGTCCCTCCACCCAGGTGGCGGTAGGTTTTTTGTCTTTGTCGAAAATTCGCTCACCCCAGAGGTATAGCTGCTGGCAATCATTTTGGATTCTCTGGGCTTCTCCGATTAGGTTAAATCCCGCCGGCAGCTCCCCCGCGGTTATCAGCACCAGGTGCAATAAGCCGCCCCGACGCTTGCGCCAGCGCAGCTCGGCGCTTGCCCCGAAGATGATTCCCTGTTCCCAATCGGTCCAGGTGGTGTCGGGGTCAAACCAGGTGAAACGGATGTCCCCTGGCCCTTGTAGGATCATATACGTCCAGTCAGTGATAGCTGCAATGTGCCGCGTCAGATCAGCGGTGGCAACGCCGATGCAGTATCCCACCTTCATGGCTGCTTCTCCCCATTTGCCCGCGCCTTCTCTGGAGGAGAATCTACTGCCCTATTATCCCGCAATTCATCCAAGGAGTTAAAACCGCTTCGGTGATCGTTCCACGCCTGGGCAGCAGCCCCCCAGAAGGCCTGGTTATCCCAAACCTTCCAAGTGGTGCGGTAAAGTTCTGGGTTAGGGTCAACCAGCAGATCGGTGGCGGGGCTGCCACCGGGTTTCAGGTCATACAGGGCTTGCTCATCGGCGGATAATACATCACCTAAATCTTTAAGCCGCATCGACCCGCCCGAGACCGATGGACCGTAGTACGAAATACTTACCTCTCCCACTTCCCCCTGCACCTGGCCGTAGCCCTTGGATTTGCCGTAGCCCATTCGAATCCGGCCGTCCTCCCAACAGTAAAGATCCCGGATCACATAAGCCAGCAAACCCAACTGCCAGAGCTCGAAGTTGCGGATCATAATCTCATTTTGAAAAGACACCCCGGCTTCGATGACCAGGTCCCGGAAGTTGGCCCCGGAGCAGACCCCGCCGGTAAAGCGGTCAATGCCGATGTGATCCCGATAACTCATCTTCTCGGCCGGGACAGTCACCGTGGGGCTGTCGGCAATGCGGATGCGGCTGGCCTGAGCGGTGGAGCCGAACAGTCGGCAGACCACACAGGAGTGTTTATAAGCATACCCTGTTCCCTGCCCTTTATGATTGTCCAGCCAGGAGCTACACCCTTGGTCAGGAGCAGCCTTTTGCTGCAAAGGATCGCAGCACAGCAACCGATCTGGCACCGCCGACCGGACGATGCGCTCCAGATGGCTGCGCATCACCCCCCGCAGGGAGGTTCCAGGGAGGTAATAAGGTTGGTCTCTCTGAAAATCCCGACGGTCATCATACCAGACTCTCCGGATGGGTATGCTGTCCGGGTCGCCTTTAACCTTTTTTTCTTTCTCTTCTTGAGTTTCGGGCTTTTTCAGGCGGCCTTCCCGTATGATAAATGGTCCTTGGGTGGTAATAGTCAAGGTGAACCGGCATTCATTGACGAGTCGCTTGAGCATGGACTGATCCTCCCTCAGGCCGCCGTAAGCGAAAGCAGGGCTTGCACTTTGTCGGTAATAAACTGCTTCACCTGATTATCGCTTTTCTGTTTGGGCCATTTTTGCTCGGTTAGATATTTCTTCAGACTGGTAGAACCCTCGAAATACTCTAACCGCAGACTATTTTCTAAGAGCTGGCACTGGCCCAGCCCGGAGGCGTTTTTCTTACCGCCGATCCAGAAATGACCTGATAACAATTCCACCAGGCCAATGCCTAGAACCCCCCAGTTTTCGTCGGTCATATTTTCGGCCCAGAGTTCGAAGTCAAACTTTTCGCCAACCTCCACCACCTGATAGGTGAAGAGCAGGCCCTGAGCCGCGGTTTCGGTGTCCCGGTCAATGGCTACGCCAAAACGCTTCTGACCTTCTGGCTTACCGTTATTGACCGGATGAAGATCGGCGATGCTAACCCGGGAGGACAGGAAAGGAGAACCGAAGACCTTACAGGTCTGGCAAAGCTCGGCTACGATTTTCTGGCAAATATCCTTCTCCTCTCTACCCGGCTCCGCTATGTATTCATTCATTTTTTTCTGCTTGGTGCGATTGCCAGAAGGACAGGGAAGTGAACTCTCAGGGTCCAAGCAACAACTGCTATTGGGAATCACTGACCCAATGATCCGTTCCACGTTGCTACGCAGCGCCCCCCGGAAGGACGAGCCGGGAATATAATGTCGAAAACCCTGGTCTTTAACAAACAAAGAGTCGATCGCATCGTCACTGTCGCCGCTGCCGATATGCATGGCCTGTTTCAGCTCCAGCGTGCCGGTTAGATGATAACGGTTTTCCAGTTTTTCAAAAGTCAACATGGCAATCCCCCTGAGAATAGAGTTCACCTGATTCTAAAGGTAAATCCAGAACCTCGCGGCTGCGGTGGAGGCGGTACAGGCAGGCCAGGAAGTCCTTGGCCAGATAATATTTGGCTTCCACTAAGCGCTCCTGTCGGATGGCATCTTTTGGATCTGCCAAGAAATATCGCATGTCATCGGCAGATTCAGCCGATACCTTGCTGATCTCTTCGCTGGTGTTTTCTAATATATCCGCCAAGTTGGCCGCCGAGGTGTCATAAAGCTCCTGTAAAGTGGTTATAAGGCGCTCCGCCAGATCTTTCCAGCCGCTGACGCCTACCTTTTTATCCCGATCTTCCTGATGCTTGAGAAATTTTTCCAGGTTTTTCTCCAAAGATGCCCAATCTTTACTTTTCTCCCATTTGGTTCTTAAGGCGTTCATCTGGCTGGCTTTAATTTTTTTAAGGCGATCATGTTTTTTGAAGAATTCACAAGCCTCCTCCACTACCATATCGTGGGTTCTTTCCAGTAAAATTTTAACTAGATCGTCGGCGTTCATTTCAGTTCATTCTCCCAATGAAATTCGTCGCACACCCGCAGCCGGCCGAACCCTTCGGTGGGCCTCTCGCCCAGGCCGTTCTTTTCCAGTTCGGTCAAGACCGCGACCAGGTCATGGGCCCGTTGACCAGTGAGTGCTGGGGCCCCATTTCTCAGGCCAAAGACAAAGACCGAGCCCCGGCGGATGGCCTGCTCCTCGGGTTTGGGCAGCTTCCAGGCCTCCTGCCATCCGGTTAATCTTTGGACATCGGTCCAGGGCGCCAGCAGCTCAAAATCGTTTAGGACTTCGACTTCCGGTATTCCAGCCGCCTTCTGTAAGTCACTAATCAGGGGTTTGCTTCTGTAACCCAGCAATCTGTCCAGTACGATGGCATCGCTCTCCAGGGTTAGAGTGAAGCAAGTTATTCGCCCATCCTTATGCAGCTTCTGGTTGAATCTGACCAAACGCTCGCCCACGGTGTAGCGGCCATTATCATTCTCCTCATCCAACCACAGCTCCACCTCCCCTAGTCCCCGGCTGCGGGCCGTGCCTATCCAGCCCTGCGGGTTGGAGGCTATGAGGTTTTTAAGCTGTTGGATTATGGCAGGGGGCGCTACCAGTTCACCCGCGAATTCCTGCTCTTCTGCCAAGACCTCCAAGGTATAGAGAGCTCCGGGCTTCACTACCTCGCGGCTTTCCAGGATGGCGGTGCGGGCCAAGAGTCGCTTGGTAGGATTGACCAGTGTTTCCCCGCCATTATCATCGATTGTGTGATAGCCCCTCAGCCGCTCCAGAGGAGCCCGGCAATTTTCTACCCTACATTCATGGGGTTCAACTGGCCCTTTTTTATTGAACCAACCACGCAGCCACGGTATAACCCGGTCAACCGCGCCATGGGCCTTAGGGTCGGTACTAAAGCCAGGATGATACTTACAGGTTAACGCGGAGAGCGGAATAACTCCGGCCCCCTTAACATAGAGATTAGGATAGCTCACGGCTTCGTTTAGAAATAGCTTCTGAAACTGATCGTCCACCTTGTGGTCGAACTGTTCTAAATACATCTTCGCCAGCAATCCCCGCAAGGTGGAGCCGGGGATATAATCCAGGGTGGGCAAGGTATTGCCGACGCCGCGGTTTTGGGTTAAACAGACCGGGGCCTGTAAAGATATGGTGAATTTCCAGCCCATCATCCCTCCTTTACAGCCAACTCAGGTGGCATTGTCCCAGCCCCCGGGATTTCTGCGCCCCTAGATGGGTGAGGAGCCGCACTCCCCAACCCAGTAACTCTTCCGCCGGCGCATCCAGATCGGCAATGATATTGATCCGGGCGGTGAAGGCCAGGGGTTCCGGTAAGGTCTCACCACAGAAGAGAAATTTGGCTTCGGCCCCTCCCCGGCGCCGGTTTATCCGGATCTGGGTACGGGCTTGGGCCAGCGTGGGATCAAACCTACCGGGGTGGACGCGCTGACGCAGCAATAGCTCCGTGCGCTGCTCTGCCGATAGCCGGCCGTCGCTGAATCGCAAGGCCCCCGGCCAAAAGCGGGAGCCGAAGAGCTGGCAGATAACGCAGGGTTTATTGTCGGCTGCCGGCTTACAGGCTTCCGAGTTGCCCAAAGTTTGGCAGATATTTTTATAGAGCGGATCGGTGGCCGCCAAAGTTAAGGCCACCCGTTTGCACAGGCTGCGCAGGCGGCCTTTCAGGGTTGAGGCCGGTATGTAGGGCAACCCCTCGGCATCCCGCACCGCGGTGTGGTCCAGCCCGAGGCCGCGTCCCAGGCCGCTGCCCACTCGAAACGGCGTGCTGAAGGTGATAGTTAATTGGCGTTCTATAGGCGGCATTCTCTGATCTCCTCTTAAAGGTTGATAAAATCATAGAGTTCGGCAAGATCCAAAAGCGGGGTGATATAGTGAAAATCAGGGGTCAGGCGCCAGGGAAAGGGTGAGAGATTAAATTCTTTGGCTACCTCTGCCAGCGCCTGTTGCGGGGAGTCCCCCCCACGATCTGACAGCCGGGAAAGTAAGACCAAAAAATCTAGACAGGCGGCCAAACGGCCCCGATAAAGAGGCCGCCACAGATCATTGACCTTGTTCTGCGGGAAGCCGCTGCTCTTTAGCCCTCTGATCAGCTCAACCAATTTGCCAGCATCGTCAATGGCATAAGGTCGCTGAGTCAACCGCAGTTGATCGTATGCTAGTTCCTCGGCTCTTTGCTCCTGGATCGGCTTTAACAAAGAACTGGAAGTAGCCAGAAAATCAATGGTCGAAACATCTTTCCCCGTTTCCTTCCAGACTTTCCAGGCCAGTTGTTTGGCGGATTTTTGCAGCTGCCGGGCCGTGTTAATCAGGCTGTGCAGGGGATAGTTTTGTTTAGCCAAGGCTGCCCCCATGGCCACCGAAGCGTCCTGGCCCATGCCGGCGAAAGACTCTCCTACATCCTCCTCTGGCCGACCAACCTTGTAGTATTGCTCAAACAACTCTCCGAACTTGAGGGCGATGGGCACCGCCTGCTGGGCCGGGACCGCGGCCAGCATGTCGTCGCCGCCGGTGATAAAAAACTGCACCGGGTAAGGCTTATTGGCCACCGGCTGGCCTAATAGTTCGGTCACCGCATCCACCATGGCCCAGCGGGTAGCTTTATCAACGCACTCGCTGAACTGCCAATATTTTTCCTCAACCTCAGTATCTTGACATCGCTTCAATTCATCCTGGCGTCTTTGCCCCATGCGGTTGCCGTCGGCGTAGATCAGGCCGATATAGCCCTCCGGGTCCGAGGCTTGGCCAATATCTTCTAAACTTTCCGGCCAGGTGATGGATGTAAAGGCAAATTTTTCTTCGATAGCTTTGTAAATCAGGGAATGTTTATAATTCATACCCATATCCCACTGTATTTTGCAGGCCATACAGATATACTTATTTTTGACTGGATCACCTTCGGCCGGTAGCCGACCGCAAAACTCACAGACTTTGGCATACGGATTGTTAACCAAGGGAATACTTCGATCCTTTGCATCCTTGCGACGACGCAGACCCTTTTCGGCCCGCTCCAGCCAATCTTTAAAAGACTCGCCCGCTGTCTGCTCTGCAATACAGGTAGTGATCCCGGCGATAATGGTCTCTTTGCGGTATTCGGCTTCCAAAGCACAGCAAAAATTTAAGGCACTGGTTTTATCCTCGAATCTTGCCGCCCCGGCACCGCCGCCCACATAGATTACCTGTCCTCCGCGGGCCATAATGGTTTCTCTGGTCTCCCTATTTAAACGTTCTAATAAAAAGCTGCCCCCGCGCATGGCCCTCAGCTTCTGGGTGGCAAATACATAATCTTGGATACGGTCAGTGTCGAATAAGACCAGATAAGACATGGCAAAATCCTTCTCTACAGATGGAAGTGAATAACTATAAAGAATGGCTTGTATAATAGTGTTTGAAGAAATTAAATTACCTTTGTAGTTAGCGACCTCCCAACCCTAAACAAACCGTAATCGATCACGGGGTATAAACTTATGTTTGAGAAATCCAAGCGCTATCTGGAGCTTTTCCTTTAAAATAACAACTAATTGCCTCTACTAATACTGGGAATGTCTGCATTTGGCGTAGTCGGCAGG
>JAQVHY010000079.1 GCA_028695935.1 Desulfobacca sp. | reverse complement strand
TTCCTGACCTGCTTAACGGACAGATACTCAGCCGCTCTTGTTTGACCGTTGCCGCCAGCAATCACAAATGCATCCGATATATGAGACTTGGGAAGACCAAGAGCAATCCTTCGGCTCTTGGTGATATATCCGTAGGTATGCCTGACGGATTCACCGCGCTCCCTTAGCTGATTGATAAGCTGCCAACGGACCATGGACATGAAGGTCTCGGCCTTGAGCTTCAGTTCCCCGGCATGGTGCTTTTTATGACAGGTCTCGCACAAAGTAATGAGGTTGTCCGGCCTATCACCGCCTATTTGCCGGGAAACGATATGATGCACATTTAACACCGGATCCTTGGATTTACCCTTGCAATGCTGGCACTGGTGTCCGTCCCGACAAAGCACGTATTCCCTGACATTCCAGAAGCCGGCCTGGTCGCCCTGCTGATATTGGACGCCCTCAATGTCCGGATTCTTGATTTTCTGAATGTCAAATGCCGCTACTTCTACCACAATATCCGTTACGGGTAGAATCCCCTTGATCCGGTCGATGGCCTTGATATGGCTGTCCAGCTTGTGCTGGATACTCGGAGCCAACCAACCATCAGGTTTACGACGATTTGAAAACCTGGAAGCCCGGTATCTTGTTTTCCTGAACCGCCGGGCTCTGCGATATGCCCTTCTCTCTGAATTGAGCTTGACTAGATCGCGGCGCATCTCAACGTCGCCGGCAACAAGTTCTTCTTGTTCCGCAACCGCAGACAGGCCAATATGGAGATACCCGCTATCAACTCCCAACGTGATCGGCTGCACTGTCTCTCCGGTCGCAATGGTAAGCTGAATGGTAAACGGCGTTCTTTGAGCCACTTTTGCCTTGCCGTCCTTCAATAGCCGGCGGGCCTGGGATGGCTGGCAGGGCATCAATGACTGTCCCCTGCGATTTAAAACGAATACTCTCAAGTTTCGTTCTCCTTATGGAGTTAGGGCCGCATCGCCAAGGTTGGCAAGGCTTGTCGTGCCGGTAGCACCGCGCCTACCTCACAGCACTGTTAACCGATCAGGATTGCTCCTGACTGACAGGGCGTTGTCCCCTGCCACCAGCGATAGAGCCTGGAACGTGCGGAATATCCCAGGGTATCTTGACCTTTCCAACGTAGCCCGATAGCCTTTCGGCCCTGGCTGAGGCTAGTCAACTTGAGCTCTCACAAGCTCCGCCCTTCAGGGCAGGGTAGTTGACTGGCTAGACAGTCACTATTGGTTTCGAATTCGGGGTCTTTAGTTTTTAATTTGGTGGCCTGGAGGCATCTTTTTTTACTGCCGGGTCTCTGTGGGGGGGCGGCTGATTTCTCCAAGGTTTCCTTGGCCTGCTCCAGGTTTTTGATGGCTTCCTGAAAATGACCCAGCTTTTTTTGTAGCCAGGCCAGCTTATACTGGCATTTAGGGTCCAGGCTGAGGTCTACAATCTGTTGATACAGCTTGACTGCTTCAGGGATGTTACCTATTAATTCATAGGTGTCAGCGAACTCGGTAGCAATCGCATATTGCCGGTGATCAAAAGGATTGAACTGTAAAGCCAACCGGTAGTTCTCGATGGCTTGGGAGAAAACTCCTTGTTCTCTACACCTGGCCGCTTCCTGCCAGTAAATATTGACATTATGGTCATGCATGACATAGGTGGGCTTGCCGTTATCATGATGTCCCACCAATTCCAGGGAAATGCCGTCTTCCTGATAATATTTAAACTGGTCAGGAATTATCCGCTCTCCCCATTTAGAGATGAAGTATCGGCCATTTTCTTTTTCTCTGGCGTGCCGGCCAGCGGTTTTGCTTTCCAAATGGTATACCACACACTGGGGGGTGTAATAGACCTTATAGCCCAGGTGCCTTATTTGTAAACACAAGTCCACATCCTCAAAGCCGTTCTGATAATGTTCATCAAAGCCGCCGACGGCAAGAAACAAGGTCTTTCTGATCATCATACAGGCAGCGGTAACTACTTGAAATTCTCGTTCTTTGTTTACCGCGGGATGACTATGATGAAAGTACCGATAAATATGGCCAACTCTTTTATGGTCATCAAAGGTTACGCCGGCATGCTGGATAGTGTTGTCCGGGTAAAGCAACTTAGCGCCAACGATGCCGATGCGTTCATCTTTCTCCAGGCATCTCGTCAACCCCTCCAACCAGCCGGGCTGGACAACGGTGTCATTGTTCAAGAAGACCAAAAGGTTTCCTCGAGCGGCCCGGGCACCCTGGTTGCAGGCCTTGGCAAACCCAAGGTTATCTATATTATCGATAAGCCGAAGTCGTCCGCAGTTTTCTTCCTGGCGCAGATAGTCGGTGCTGCCGTCAGTAGAGCCGTTGTCCACCACGATAATCTCGACTCCCTGCAGGTTGGTACCGCGATAGATGCTGTCCAGGCATTGACGGTTGAGATCCAGGTTATTAAACACCGGAATTACGACGGAGATGCGAGGAGGGCTACTTTCTAAAGAAATCTGGGAGGCGGAGGTTCCCCTGGTAATAACCAGATGGGTTTCCACTATATCTGGGTAATTATTCAGACATTGTCTTAAGATACTTTCGGCGGCCGCCCAATCACGGCGGTTTAGAGCGGCCTGGGCCGCGGCCAGTAGGTCTTCGGCGCTGGCCTGGGGTGCCGAAGGAGAAGCCTTTAATAGGGCTCGGTATTGCTCGAGATATTGTCTTTGAATCTGCGGGATATGGGGCTTATCTTGCAACAGGGGGCGGTACTTTTCATAAATGATCTCCATGGTGCGAGCAAAATCCGTGGTCCTGTGGCTGGTCATAGTGCTGCCGTCCTGGCGCCAGGTGAACTCGCAGGTGACCTTTTTAATGTGAGAAAATTGATAATGGAAGGAAAGCCTGATCCATAAATCCCAGTCCTCATGAGTTGTCAGGGTCTCGTCAAAGAGACCGGCTGGTTCCAGGCAGGATTTCTCGTGCATCAGGCAAAGCACCGGGAATTGATTGACTATGAGCAGGCGTTCGGCATCAAAATCATTGGAGTGAGGCAGATCGCGGTACCTGGTAACGTATCTCCCCTTATCCTTGACCTGGTAGGCTCGGTGGGCGTCCGTATAGGCTACGTGGTAATTGGTGGTTTCTAGAAAATTCACCAGAGTTTCCAGGTGGTCGGGATAAAAGAGGTCGTCGTCATCCAGGTAGGCGATATATTTTCCTCGGGCCAATCTCAGACCGGTGTTTCGGGCCGCGGCCAACCCCCGGTTGCGGTCATGTTTGACATAGGTAATGTTCCCCTGTTGATTGAGCCACCCCACAATATCGGCCACATCCACGCCGTAGTCGTTAACCACGATGATTTCGAAATTCTGGAAAGTCTGGTCCAGGATGCTTTGTAAAGCGACTACCAGCGTATCCGGCCGATTGAAGGTCGGCACGATCACCGAGACCAGGGGCTGGACCGGGGCCTCTGAAGTCCTGGAGGCTTGATTAATTAGTTCAGCAGAATTATGGTACGCTTGTAGGCTATCAGGGCTTGGTTTATTCTGGCCCAGCATTTCATTCTGGGATAACATTACCTCTGAATCTGCTGCCTTATGATAGTTTATTTTAAGTTTTTTGCATAACACAACATAATTTTCACAATCTACCGATAGGCGTTCCAGCTCAGAATGGTCTAGTAAGTCACTTTTGGGTATAAGCAGCACTTCAAATCCGGCATTTTGCAAACGGTCGGCAAAATCGCGGCCGTAATAACGCACATGATCTTCCTGGCCGTAAAGACGGAGCCTCTCTTTAGGATCAGTAATCGACAAATCCTCTTGGGTAATATCTCCTTTTATCGGCACTAGAAGGCTTGCCCAGCCGCCGGGTTTTAACACCCGAAAAAGTTCCTTAATGGCTCTTATGTCGTCAGGAATATGCTCTAGAACATGATTGCAGACAACCGCATCAAACGTGTTGTCCGCAAATGTCATGGCCGTTATGTCCATGGCCATCATTGCCTTGTTACCGTTCAGGTTGACCGAAAGGTAGTCGTATTCAGTCTTTAACTTTTCGGTAAGGCAGGGTTCAGGAGCCACATGCAATAATCTGCCCCCTGGGCGTAACCACCCCTTTTCCTTTAGAGCGCAAAGAGTTACCCAGAGAAGCCGGTGCCTCTCAAGAGATCCGCAGCCTGGACAGCAAGCGTTTGGGCGTGGCTTGACTCCGAAAGGAAGAAATTGTGGATAGCTTTTCTCGCACAAGGGGCAATAGAAACTGCAGCCTTTCAGAGCCGCAGCCTTTAACGTAGCTCTCTTAGCACTGGATTCGCCGTTTCTACCCAGATTATGCAGCAAGTTTGGGCGCCGCGGTCCCAAAACGCCTTTGGGGACCTCTCTTTTTCTGTCTAATTCCGATTTATTATTCTTTGAAGCAGAAGGTAATGACGTACTTAATTCTTCTATAACTTCATATGTCTGTCCAGAAGGATAGAGTTCATGACTCATCTTTAAATATCTTAATGCTCCTTCTTTATCTTTAAGTTCCAATAAACGCTGCGCCACTTGCATATATGCCAATCCTTCGGCAATTTGCGGTGACAGTTGGGAAAAATTTATTTGGGGGAAGAGGTCCCGCAAAGAATAACGTTCCAGCATGAGATGAATTATGCGGGCATCATAACTCCAATCGATTTCTACCGATTCGGAAGACATATTGCTGTTATGCCACCGCCACTTCACCACCAGAGTTTGAGCATTTTTGAAATTCGCCACAGGAGCCAAACGCGACCACCATTCATAGTCGTGGGCCCTCTTAAATGTCTCATCAAACATGCCAATCCGCTGAAAACACTCCCGACGCACCATACTCCCCGGGTTGGGAATGGAGTTTACTTTAAACAGCTTGGCGAGTAGCTCCGAATTGCGTCCGAACCAGTCTTCATATTGGATTTTTTTCTGATCGTTTAATTGATCGTTAGTTACCAAAAGATTCCCATAAAAAACATCGACCTTCGGGAACTGTTTTAAGAGAGCCACATAAGTGTTTACCGTATCCGGAAGCAAAACATCATCCGAATCCAACCATAAAATAAAATCACCTTTTGCCTCCCTTACCCCATAGTTGCGAGTGGCCGGAGCGCCGGAATGCTCTTTCAACAAATACCTGATTTTTTCTGAGGTAAACCCGGATACTATTTCAGGGGTATTATCTGTCGAACCATCATCGACAATAAGAACTTCCATATTCTCATACTGCTGGGCCAAGGCGCTATTAATCGCATCACCGAGGTAACGAGCACGATTGTAAGTAGGGATGACGATGCTAATAAAGGGCATTTTTTGTGTAGATTTTATATCAATTAAATCGAATGATTGTTTGTTACTTCTATCAGGTAGTTTAATATTAGGAAAGAATGTTTTTATGGCTTTTTCCAACCTGCATATTATATCATAATCTTTATTAGTCAACTTATCGAATGCTACACGTTGCATAGTAATTCTAAAAGCTTCTTTTTCCTGTTCCATTTGTAGTTTATATCTTGGGAAGAAACATCTTTTTACTTCGTCAAATAGATATTTTTTTTCAGAATTAGTTAACTTTGCATCCTCTATTACTTCTAAATGCGCATACGCCAGCAAAGTAAAAGGGATGATGACCTCATAATCATAGCCAGCCTTTTTCCGCACATCTAGCCGTCTTTTTCTGGCCTGATCCGGAGTCTCTCCCGGCAGATTGTCCCGGCGGTAAAATAGAGGGGCGGGAATCTGGGCAATGGCGCCATGTAAACTGAGGTCTGCCAGGATGACATTATCCCCGCCGATGGCCACGCGTCGGGGAAAGGAGATCTTCTTTAGGACATCCGCGCGGAAAAGCCCATAGAACATATTGCAGAATCCCAATTCCCAAATAATTTTCTTAAATCGATCTAAAGGATTGAGCCCCCGGGTGTCTAATTGGTCAGGCATCATTTCCAAGGTATTGCCGTTGTTATCTATTAAGAGCGTATGTGTGTAAGCCAGCACGACTTCAGGATCTTTTTCCAGCACTTCCAGGCAGGAACTGATGAACCCGGGATGCCAGAGGTCATGATCCCCCGCCCACATAAAATAACGGCCCCGGGCGAGATCAAAGACCCGCCTGAAATTGAACACCGGCCCGAGATTGCGGCCGTTCTGATAAAACCGGATGCGGCGGTCCCGGGCGGCGTATTCCCGGCAGATGGCCGCGGTGCCATCAGTGGAGGCGTTGTCCGAGATGATCAGCTCGAAATTCTCATAATCCTGCGCCAGTAAAGAGTCCAGGGTCTGACGCAGAAAGGTCTCGCCGTTAAAAACGGGCATGCCGATGCTCACCAGATTATTTTTCTTAGTCATGATTATCCTTCCGTCAGGTAGGCGGTTTTGAGGTATGCAGGTGGGGCATGCCGCGCGCTGCCACCTAATATGCCGTGCAAAGTTTGGCTGACATATCGAGCTTTCTTCGCGGTCATATTCATGCCCGAGGGTAAATTGACGCCATAGGGACTGAGATGATAACTGACGTGATTACGTCTCCGGGCCTGTTGAGCCGACAGCAGATCCTGGTAAGCAGGCAATGAACTGAGGGGGTAGAAGAAAGGCCGGCAATCAATGCCGTCCTTTCTTATGAGTTCGATTATCCGCTCCTTTTCCAAACCCAATTCCTCAGCCAGGACCGCGGTCACCATCCAGTAAGTATTTTTGGTCCCTGGAGCTTCATAATTGAGGGTCACGTCCTGCACTCCGGCCAACTCTTGCTGATACCAGGAGAAGATGCGGCGCTTGCGGTCCACCAGTTCTTCAATCCGCTCCATCTGGGCCAGTCCCAGGGCGGCTTGCATGCTACTCATTTTGTACTTGTAGGCGACCTCGGTGTTCCAGAACATTTTGTCCCCAGGCCGGCGGCCATGGTCCCGGAGGAATAAGACCCGCTCATAAATCTCGGTCCGGTCGGTGACCAGCATGCCGCCTTCGCCGGTGGTCAGGGTCTTGGAGCCGTGGAAACTGAAAACTCCCAGATCCCCCAGGCTTCCGGCTTTGCGGCCATGATATTCTGAACCCAAGGCTTCAGCTGCGTCTTCAATCACCGCCAGGTTGTGCCTGACAGCCACCGCCCGGATCGCGTCCCAGTCCGGCATGCCCCCGTAGAGGTCTACGGGAATCACCGCCTTGGTTCGGGACGTGAGGCATTCCTCCAAGGATGCCGCCGAAAGACACCAGGTTCGCGGATCGATATCCACAAAGACCGGCGTCGCCCCCACGTACGAGATAGGCGCGGCGGTGGCGATCCAGGTGATATCCGGAACGACCACCTCATCTCCCGGCCCGATACCCAACGCGGCCAGGGCCAGATGAATCGCCGCGGTGCAAGAGGGCAAAGTCACGGCATAGCGCACACCCAGGTAATCGGCAAATTTTTCTTCAAATCGCTGGTGAAAGACATTGGCCTGGCTGTACCAGGCGGAGGAGACTGCTTCGGTAACGTAAGCGATCTCCTTTTCAGTAATCCAAGGACCGGAGACGGGAATATTCTCCATAATCAAGCCCTGCTGCTGGTGCTCAAGGCTGAAGCGGGGCGTCTAGCTATGGGTCCGGTTTTCTGAGAGGCTTGCGGTGAAAACTGGAGTCTTGCATTGAACAGATACTTATTTTTAACGAAGTTCCAGATTTCCTTAAGAATGGCAGGGAGAAAGAGGATGCTGAGCATCCCTGGATGCTTCCGGAAAAGATTATAGGAATGGGCTATCTGAGCCACCTTCCGTAACGAGGCGTTCTTCAGGGACAAGGAATGAAGGATAGCATACCAATCTTGAATATTTTTAGGGAGATGCACCGGCTGACGCGCCACGATCATCTCACTGATGGGACTCTTGGGGAAGGTCTCCAGTTTAAAGATAAAAGTCTTGGCATAAGGCAGACTGTAGGTAAACTCTAAGGATTCCCGTAAATGCTCTTCCTTCTCGAAGGGATTGCGATAAATGAAATGATAGCAGAAATCTATCTGGTTTTCGGTTAACACCCGGGCAAAAGTGATAACCTTGTCCTTGGGCAACTTACGGTTATATATCTCCCGGATTGCCGCGGCGCCCGATTGGATGCCCACCATGGAAAGGAATAGACCCGCTTCTTTAAGAGCCTTGATGGTCTCCAGACTGTGAAATTCGGGGCGGATATAGCCAAAAAAGGGCAAATCTATTTCCGTTTTATACCTGACCAGGAATTCTTTCACCCAACTGGGCTTCACAGGGAAAACTTCGTCTTTGAACCTTATCAGCTTGGCCCCCCGGTTTTTAGCGGCTTTCACTTCCTGTAAGACGACGTCGATATCCCGCAGACGATACTTGGGGCAGCCCTGCTGGGTTTTCTCCCGGTAAACGGAACCATATTTGCTGGACATGCAATAGGAGCAGTTCATGGGGCAGCCCCTGGCCGCAAAACAATCGTAGACCTTCTCGTTATAAAAATCCTTGCCGAGGCGTAATTTACCTTGGTGGATGAGATACTTGTTATCCACGCTGAAATCCGGAAAGGGCAACAGATTCATTTCTTTCACGGTTACGGGCTTCTCTACCTTATTTTGCATCATGACGCCGTCGTCGTAATAAAGAAGATTGTTAACCTCCCGGAAATCCCGGCCTTGTTTGAGACAGTCACAGATCGACGTGAGGGTTTTTTCTCCTTCCCCGAAACAGACATAATCAGAGAATTCCAAAAACTTTTCCGGCTCCAGGGTCGGCCCCCAGCCACCGGCGATAATAGGTATCTGGGGATTATTTTCTTTGATGATGGAGAATAGGTCTTTGCAGAGAGCGTAGGCGAAGGAGCGGGTACTCAAACAGATAACGTCCGGAGAAATATCCCGGATCAATCTCAACAGAAGGTCAATCTCCTGGGGTGTGATGGGGTCTACGGCATAAAAAGAGCCCCTTAATAGCCCATTGTAATAGTACTGATAAGACGAATATTCATCTTTATCACGCCAGATGGGCACATAAGAAGTTTCGCCTTTAAATAACACCACGTGAGATTCCAGGCCGCATTCTTTGACTACCGCGGATAATAATCTCACACCATAACAGATTTCATCGTACAACGTGATAAAGAGTACCTTTTTCATGATTGTTCTCCGTGGCCAGAAAAAATTACCGTTGCATCAGTCAGCGATGCATTTCAAATACCCACCCGGCGCTACGGTGATCAGCAGCTTGCTTTCCATGTCCCGATCCAAAATGAAGCGATCGTTAGCCGCCAGAAATTCAGTAACCGCAGTTTTGGGATTATTGCCCTTGTCCCAGGGACGGTTATGGAAATAGCCAGCCGGGAAATCCTCGATGATGGTATCAAAGACCACTAAATAACTTCCGCGGGTAACTAATGGCGAATACAGAGTTAATTCTTTAAGCACGTGCTCATGGGTATGATTGGAATCCAGGGCCACCAGGGTGGGCGCTTTGCCCGCGGCCAGTCCATAAACTTCGTCAACTATGGCCGGGGTAGTGGAATCTCCCTGAACGAGGTGGATGCGCCGGTAAAGGGGATGCGCTTCAATCTCCCGGCGGTTGTGTTCCCGGATATCGATGTCTATCCCCACCACCCGGCCGTTTTCACCCAGGAGTTCGAGCATCGAGGCATAGAAAACGAGGGAGCCGCCATGGGCAACGCCGGTTTCGATGATCAGCTCCGGCTTGATCTGCCAGATAAGTTCCTGCATGGCGATGATATCCTGGGGGAATTGAATGATGGGGCGCCCCAACCAGGAAAAATTATAGGAATACTTATATCGAGAAACATCCGCGATCCATTGTTTGGAAAAGGACTTGAGCTCTTGGTTATCCCTGAGCTCCGAGATATTTTTGCGTTTTTCCGCTTCAAACAAGGCTTTCATAGCGCCATATCCTCTGTTATTGTTTAATTTGTTCTTCGTCTTAAAACCAGCATTCTTATTTTGGATCTTTTAGCAATATTTACTTTATATTATTGGGAGAGTAATTCATTCGCAAAAAATATTTATCAGGTGTTGATGTATCATCTTCATCCAATGGACGATAAGAAATACAATCGCAATCAACCCATTTTTTAAGTGGAATCATTTTATTTTCTTTGAATGATAAATTGCGATAAAACTCAATTGCATGATTATTATCGTTTAAAACTCGAAGAAATATCACATTAGGTTTGAATATTTCCTCCGCCCAATTAATCAAAGCTCTTAAAGCCTTGGACATAATTCCTGCATAGCTGTTTTTTACTCCCCTTAAGACATTATCAATTTCCATTTCTTTATTATCATTAATTGCGTTTGCAAACCCAATATGTCCTATTTTGTTACCCTGTCTTTCTTTAATTAGAAATAATATCCTGTCGTCAGTTTTTAAAATATTCGATAGCCAAGATGCGGTCCCTTCTAAGGTAACAGGAAATTGATTTGGAAAAGCAAAAGCATTTTCTTCCCGCCACTTACCAAGAGTAGCTATCAGCTCAGTGTTATTGAGATGTAATTTACAAATTGGAAGCAAATACCCAGCCTCTTCAGGCAACGCTATACTTTTAGCATATAGCTCGTGCAAGCTATCGGTATTTTTTAAAAATAAAAAAGTTTCCTTAATAGCATTATTATATGCTATTGTTTTCCTGTCGTTATATTTTCCCAATCTCATTTCTTGAGTCTCTATTACTATCTTTTTCTCTGATAAAAGCACAAAAAGAAATTATTCCGCAAAGTTCACCGCCTACTGAGTAATAGTCGCCAGTCTTTCCCGGGCCAGGCGGATCATGTTGGGACTGTAATCAATACCGGTAAATGAGACGTGGGGGAGTTCCTGGGCCACCTTAAGGGTGGAATAACCCTCTCCGCATCCCACATCCAGCACTTTTTTCGGGCCGGCCCCGAGCAGGGTTTTTAAGACCTGGACAATGGTGAGAATATCCAGTTCCCGCAGATACACGTCATTGGTGGTGGACGCGGGATCCGCCAGATAAAGCTCGGCTCGCTCTTCCCAGTAGGCTTTGATTTGTTCTTTCAGGGGTAAACTTGTCATGGGCAATTTTCATCCATAATGGAATTGCCGGCTTCAAACAGAACCGGGCGGTCACCTGCTGTTCTCCAAAATCCCAAATTCGGAAAACTCAGGTCTTTGGGGGAAATTATCGGCTGCGGCAAAGGCCAGGTAATGTTCAGAGTTTGGTTGTCCCACCTGATGCCCCGGGCGGCGTCCGGGTGGTAAAATTCTGACATCTGATAGAAAATCTCTGTGTTGTTCTCAAGAGTCTGAAAACCGTGGGCCACGCCTTCGGGAATGTAGAGCATGCGGTAGTTGTCCCCAGTTAGCTCCACTGCCAGCCAATGCAGGTAAGTCGGAGAATCCGGGCGCAGATCAACGATCACGTCGTAAATTGCCCCTTTGGTGACCCGCACCATCTTGGCCTCCTCGTACGGCGCTGCTTGATAGTGCAAGCCCCGCAAGGTGCCTTTTCTTTTATTGAAGGAAATATTGCATTGCACGAACATGGTGGTTAAGCCCCGGGCCGCGAACTCGCGTTGGCACCAGGTGCGGGCGAAGAATCCCCGCTCATCTTCCTGTTTCTCAGGCTCAATAAGCCACGCTCCCTTGATTTTGAGCTCCTGAAAAATCACTGGGAAGTCTCCCTGAAAAAATTGCCAGCCTTGAAAAAGTTCAAACGATTCTCAGTTCCGGTATGGGAATGATAAATTGCCCCCCGGCTTGTCGATATGCCGCTTGCTGCGATAAAATTTCCTGCGCAAAATTCCAGGTTAACAGCAGCACATAATCAGGTCGGGAATCTTGTAACATTTGAGGCGGATAGATGGGCAGGCGCACCCCAGGCATATGGCGGCCCTGCTTATGGGTGCTGCGATCCACCACAAAATCCAAGGTTTCCAGGCCGATGCCGCAATAATTAAGGAGGGTGCTGCCTTTGGCCGCGGCCCCATAGGCCGCCATCCGCCGTCCCTTTTTTTTCAAATTTCGGAGGAGGTGATTTAAAGAAGCCTTCAGACTTTCCACCCGCTGGGCGAATTCCTGATAGCATGCTTCCCCCTTTACGTTCCAGGCAATCTCCTCCGCCAACATACGGCGCACCCGGTCTCCGGACCGGGTCGTGGCGCGGTGTCCCACCCAAAGCCGCAGCGAACCGCCATGAATGGGGACGCGTTCCACGTCATAAATAGTCAGGCCGTGGCGTTGAAAGAGATCATCCAACGCGGTGAGGGAGAAATAGCAGAGATGCTCGTGATAAATGGTGTCGAACTCGCAATGATCAATGAGGTCCTTGAGGTAAGGAACCTCGATGACGGCGACGCCCTCGTCGTGCAAAAGAATCCCCAAGCCCTGAACGAAGCCGTTTAAATCCGCCACATGGGCCAGGACGTTGTGGGCATGGATGATATCGGCCCGTATCCCCTGGGCCCGGAGATCTTGGGCCAAGGCGGGGTCGAAGAATTCGCACAAGGTACGGATGCCCCGCTCTGCTTGGGCGACCCGGGCCACGTTCCGGGCGGGTTCGATGCCCAAAACCGGGATGCCCCGCTGCTGATAATATTGGAGCAGGTAGCCGTCGTTGCTGGCGATTTCTACCACCAGGCTGTGGCCATCCAAGCCCTGGTAAGCCGCGATCTGCCCTGTCAAGTCTGCGGCATGGCGTAGCATGGTGTCCGAAAATGACGAAAAATAGAGATACTCGCGAAAGAGCAGCTCCGGCGGCACTGTCTCGGTAATCTGGACCAGGGAGCATTGGGGGCAAAAGGCCAAGTCCAGGGGGTAGGTCGGTTCCGCCATCTCCAATTGATCGAGGGATACCAAGGCGTTGGCCAGAGGCATGCGGCCCAGGGAAAGGACCAACTTTAGATTCTCAAAGCCGCAGGATCGACAGACAGACGTGGTGGCAGTCATCCGTCCCCCCCAGGAATTTTTCATACCAGGAAATGGTTTTTTGCAAAGACGCGTCCAGGGAAAAAAGCGGCGTCCACTGCAACGTTTCCTGGGCCTTGGACGCGTCCAAATGCTGATAACGGATTTCGTTATTGGCCTCGTTTTTGACTTCCGGCGGCAGATCAGATCCCATGAGAGCCAGAATGCGCCCCACCATTCCCAGAACCGTCAACGTAGTGTCGTGGGCAAAATTGAAGGCCTGCCCCCGTAACTCCGGGTGGTCCGCCAATTTTTCGGCCAACAACATATAGGCGGCCGCGGCATCTTCGATATACAAGTAGTCCCGCACATAGCGGCCGTCGGAACGGATAACCGGTCGCTGCCCCCGCAGAATAGCGCGAATGGTCCCCGGCACCAGGCGATTCCAATTTAGGTCGCCACCGCCAAAAAAATTGCCACAGCGGGTGATGGCTACCGGCAATCCATAGGTGGCCGCATAAGATTGGGCAATGAGGTCGGCGCAGGACTTGGAGACATCGTAAGGATGCCGTCCCTGCAAGGGATGGTCCTCTTTATAGGACTCGCCCTGGTGTTCGCCATAGGCTTTATCAGAGGAAGCCAAGACGATCTGCCGCACGGTGGGGCTGCGTCGGCAAGCCTCTAGCACGGCCCAGGTGCCGGCGATGTTGGAGGAGAAAGTAGAGACCGGATTGCGATTGGCAATCCCCACAATAGTCTGGGCAGCCAGATGAAAGACGGTGTCGATCTCGTACTCTCCCAGTACCCTTTCCATGAGACCCTGATCCTGGACCTCGCCGTGAGCCAATTTAACCCGGTTTTGTAACTCACTAGAAATTAAATCACTCTGGGGGACCCAATCTCGTACTAAACAGACGACCTCGGCAGCCTGATCCAACAGTCGCCGCACCAGCCAGCCTCCCAAAAAACCGGTAGCCCCGGTAACCAGAACTGGCCGGTCCTGCCAGAAAGGCGATAGTTGCCCTAGGCTCACGACCACACCTGCCACGGTGGATTTCCTTTTTGCCACAGGTTTTCCAACAGGGCCACGTCCCTGAGGGTGTCCATGCATTGCCAGAATTGGTCATGGCGATAGGCCGCCAGCTGGCCATCCGAGGCCAACCGTTCTAGAAGATCAACTTCCAGGCTGTCGGAGTCTCCCTTCAGATAGGAGAAGATCGCCGGCTCAAAGACCAGAAACCCGCCGTTGATCCACCCTTCGCCGATCTGGGGTTTTTCCGTAAATTGGGCCACCATGTCACCGTTAAAGATCAGACCGCCGAAACGGGCCGGGGGCCGTACCGCCGTGACGGTAGCGATCCGCCCGTGCAAATGGTGAAAATCCAGTAGTTCTTGCAGGTTCACATTGCTAACGCCGTCCCCGTAGGTCACCATGAAGGTTTCGTTTTTCAGATAGGGTTCGAGACGTTTGATGCGGCCCCCGGTCATGGTCCTTGCACCGGTGTCATGGAGATGTACCACCCAGTCTTCCACTTTCTTATGATGCATGAGGGCGTCGCCGTTCCACAGGTTAATGGTCATACTGCCGTTGAGCCGGTAATAATCCAGAAAAAAGCGCTTGATGATGTCACCTTTGTAACCCAAGGCAATGAGGAATTCCTTGAAGCCATAATGGGCATATAATTTCATGATATGCCACAGGATGGGCTGCCCCCCGATTTCTACCATAGGCTTGGGTCTGACTTCGGTCACCTCTACCATCCGGGTACCCAGACCACCGGCAAGAATGACCACCTTCATTTTCACTCATCCTCCAGAAAGGTTTTACCTGGTCGCCCTAGTGTTAGACTCACAGAAGTAAAGATCCTGAAAAATAAAAGGAAGTTTTCCTAAAAATATCAACTGGCCATCATAGATTTAGATTCTACGGATTTTATGCAGTCCTCACTGCAACAAGCGTACCACTTGGCTATCTAATGTAATTGATTGATAAAATAGAATAACTATCTGGATTGTATAGGAAAATATTGCCTAATCCGCTTAGCTTTTACTTGGCGGCGGTTGTGAGAGTGAAATCTGGTCTAACTTGAGACTTCCAACTGGATCACGCTCCCAGGGGCAAAAATTGGGATTAGAACCAGCGGAAGTTACCGAATTTTTGACATCCTCTCCGTCCTAGAGGACGGAGATTCCTGGCGTCGCGCCAGCCAGGGTGGTTCCTGCCAACAGGCCCCAATGGGCCTTTGATCCCTGCGCTACGTGGGATTCGAGGCCGTGCGGCTCCAAACAGGCTATCCGGGCGTGCCCCGCCCTTCTTAATATGTTTATTGACGCAACATGGATCCGCATGATCCTCAAAGCCGCATTCCTCACACCGGAATACCGCCTGCGACCGCCGGTTATTTTTTGAAACATGATCGCACTCCGGGCAAATCTGTGAGGTGTGATGCGGCGGCACCAGTTCCAGCATACCGCCGGCCCAGGCCAGCTTATACGCTAACTGACGCCGAAATTCATACCAACCCTGATCCAGAATGGCCTTATTCAGTCCGGCCT
>JAQVHY010000078.1 GCA_028695935.1 Desulfobacca sp. | reverse complement strand
CGGTCGGCCCCCGGAATCATGGGCATCATCTCTTAAGCTGGGGCAGGCATTTTTTTCGGCCCTAGCTAAGCCGGAAACCGGCGCGGCCGCGGTTAAGGGTGTCCAGGCGGTCCCGGAAATTTTCTTCAAACTGGCGCAAACCTGGGGCGAGGGATTTTTTCTGCTGTTTCAACAATGGCAGCAGGGCATGGTTCGAGCTGGACAACCCGTCCAACCTTACCAATTCAAGGGCCTGGATCGAGATACCTTTAGGGCCTGGATGGAACTCTATGAACAGGATTTGCGGCCCTGGCTTAATCTTCCGCAATTGGGTCTGACCCGAGTGTCCCAGGAGAAAATCAACCAGATGGTAGATCGGTCCATCCGGTTTCAGTCAGCCCTGGCTGATTTTCTGTACCTGCTTTATTTGCCCTTGGAAAAATCGCTGTTAGTCATGCAGGCCAAGCTGGCCGAGGCTACCCAGGAAGGAAAACTCTCGGAAGATTTCAAGGTCTATTATAAAATGTGGATCAAGATCTTAGAAGGCCATTACCTGATCATATTCCAGTCGCCGGAATACCTGGACGCCTTGCGGCAGACCGTTAATGCACTCAACGATTTTAGTATCGCCAAACAAGAACTGCTGGCAGAGGCCTTCCGAACCTTGCCGGTTCCTACCCATAAAGATATGGACGAACTCTATAAGGAACTTTATCTGCTTAAGAAACAGGTCAAGGAACTGGCCCGAACAGTGGACCAGCTTAGGTCTCAGACTTAAATGATTTAAAAGGGGAGTTGATGACCACCGCAAAGATTCCAGTTGAGCTGATTCTGGCCCGGCTGGCCGAAGAAGTGGGGCAAGCCCCGGAACGGATCAAGAAAACCCAGGAGGTGTTGCTGGGTCCCCTTGATACCGCCATTGCCACCACCCCGTTTGAGGTGGTTTATCAAGAAGACCGGGTCAAGGTAAAGCATTACCCGGTGCCGGAAAAAGCCCGGCTCAAAACCCCGTTGTTAATGGTTTATGCCCTGATTAACCGGGATACCATGCTGGACCTGCAACCAGGCCGCAGTGTGATCCAGAATTTACTTAACCAGGGTATCGAAATCTATATGATTGATTGGGGCTACCCGACCCGAAAGGATCGCTACCTGACCATAGACGATCATATTAATGGCTATCTCAATAATATCGTTGATTTTATCCTCCAGAGGCATAATCTTTCCCAGCTCAATCTCATGGGCATCTGTATGGGGGGGACTTTTTCGGTCATCTATGCGACTCTTTATCCCAAGAAGATTAAAAATCTGATTACCACCGTAACTCCCATAAACTTTGATACCGATAAAGGCTTGCTCCATATCTGGTTGAAGCAAATTGACGCCGACCGGCTGGTGGATACTTTCGGCAATATGCCCGGGGAGTTATTAAATATCGGTTTTCTGCTGCTCAATCCGGCTCGCTTATTGATCGACAAATATGTTGGTTTTCTTGACAATTCTAACAACAAGGAGTTCGTCGAAAATTTTATCCGCATGGAAAAATGGATCTTCGACAGCCCGGATGTCTCGGGCGAAACCTTCCGGCAGTTTATTAAAGATTGTTATCAACAGAATCTGCTTATCCGGAACAAAATGCTGGTGGGCGGGCAACGCATCGATCTGAACAAGATTACCATGCCGGTGTTAAATATCTACGGACGCTACGACCACCTGGTGCCCCCAGCCGCCTGTGAACATTTGACCAACAAGGTAAAAAGCCGAGATACTGAGGACATTTGCCTGGAAACCGGACATATCGGCATCTATGTCAGTGCCAAATGTCAGAAAGAACTGGTGCCCAAGATCGCTCAATGGCTGGCCGACCGGGACAAGATAGTTAAAAGGCGGGCGAAACAGTCAACCTCCGAGGTTAAGTAAACACTAGGTTAATAAAAAAACACTGAAACAGGCTCTCAGCCGGTGCCACCCAGATAAACTTTTTGGTAGGAGGCTCTCAGTGACTGACAAGCCGGATTATTTTAAGATTATGAGTAAATTAGCTCAGGCGTTTGGCACCGCCCACAGCCGCCGAGAACTTCTGGACCTGATCTTACAGAGCGCCATTACGACCCTGAACGCCAAGGCCGCCAGTCTTTATCTGATCGATGCGGATAACCAGCAATTGATCCCGGTAGCTCAAACCGGTTTATCGGCAAGCTACTTCCGCTCCAAACAATCGTTGTTGACTCCGGAGATCATCCCCCTGGTTGCCCAGGACGGCTATCTGTTCAGTCGGGAGGCGACTGCCGACCCCCGGCTGAAATATCCCCAGGCCAAGCATGCCGAAGGGATCGCCTCTATTATGGCCCTGCCAGTAAAGGTAAAGGGCAAACAACGGGGCCTGTTCTGTCTGTTCACCGCCACCCCCCGGGACTTTTCGGCAGACGAGATCGACTTCCTGAGGGTGTTGGCCCAGCAGAGCGGCGGGATCGTGGAGCATGGCCAGGTGCTTGATCAACTCCGGGAAAAAACTAGGTTGTTCCTGGAGTTAGCGGTAAACATCGGTTCCAGTCTGGATATCAAAAAGATTCTACACATCATGTCGGCAGAGATCGCCGAGGCTTTGCGAGTCAAGGGTACCTCGATCCGACTGTGGGACGAAGATCGCCAGACCCTGGAGTTGGCCGCCAGCTATGGCCTGAGCGAAAAATTCCTACACAAAGGTCCGGTATCGGCTCAGAAGAGCATGACCCAGGCCCTGAGCGGCAAACCAGTGGTGATTAAGGATGCCCGCACGGATAATCGGGTGCAATATAAACAGGAAACCGCCGCGGAAGGCATTGTCTCCATACTTTCAGTGCCCATCCAGACCAAGGAGAAAATTATCGGGGTGCTGCGGCTGTATAGCGCCGTCCCCCGGGATTTTACCGCGGACGACATCATGATGGTCACGGCCTTGGCCTACCTGGGGGGTCTGGCCATCCAGAATGCCTCGCTGTATATCATGGTTCAGCAGGATATGGAAGATTTGAAGGATGAACTCTGGAGCCACCGCTCCTGGTTTTAGGGGTTTGGCGCACGGAGAGCTGCTAGGAAAGGTAAAATTATGATCAGGGGGCCAGGAAATTTGCCTCCTCTCCCCCTTCCTTGATGGGTTTGGCTTAACCCTTGGACCCCAGCCGCAGACCGCCGTGGATGAAGTAAACCTCTCCGGCCAGGGCTTCATTCCGATAAAGTTCGCCGATCAGCGAGGCCACTTCCGCGGGTTCAACGAGCCGCCCAATGGGCACTTGCTCCAGAATCTTTTCCAGGGCGGATTGTTTCATGCCAGCAACCATGGGGGTCCCGACATAGCCCGGGGCAATGGCCACGCAGCGGATCTTATTGGCCAGGCCGCGGCGGAAGAACTCTGCGGTGATCACCTTGGGCATCACCGACATGGCGGCTTTGGTGGCGGAATAGTTGATCTGACCCGCGGTGCCCAGGGAGCCGGTGGAAGAAAACAGGCAGATCAGACCCCGGCAGCGATGATTGATCATGCGCTCGCCGCACTCCCGGACGGTCAAAAAAACCCCGGTCAGATTTATATTGATGACCTTTTGGAACTGCTCCAGGGACATTTTTTTGGTGACCTGGCCGGTTTCCCGGTCCGGAGCCAATAGTAAGCCATCCTGAATGATCCCGGCACAAGGGGCCACTAAATTGATCTGCCCAAATTTTTCCATGGCCAGATCTGCTAGCTGCGCACAGTCAGCCTCTTGAGTGATGTCACCGGCCAGGGTGGCAACTTCTCCCCCCAGGGCTTTAATTTCAGCTTCGATCTCACTTAAACCCGCCGCAGAAATATCACTTAAAACCACTTTCCCACCCTGGCGGACCCAGTATTTCGCCAGTTCGGCACCGATGCCGCCGGCACCTCCGGTAATCACCGCCACCGCATTGTTAATCTCCAGCATATTCTCCCCTTTCGCCATGCTTGTCGGTTATGGTCAATGCAGGTCACAGTCTTTTTGAAATAGTTGCTCTAAGTCCTGCATCATTTTTTGAAACTGGTCGGTCTGCTTGCGGATCAGTTCCTGGAATCCCCCGGTCAAGTCGCCATAATCAATGCCGTTTTTGGCAAGCAGCATACGCAAATGCCTGATGGTCTCCTGCTGAGCAGCTACCTTTTCCTTAAGTTCCTCATATTTTTTGGCCAGGGCTACATATTCATCCCGAGGCACTACCCCGAGCACGGCCAGATAATCCTGAAATGATTCCCGGAAATCCTCCTCGGCTTTCTGCCAAGCTGGTAAAAAATCAGGACTATCTTTATCCAGACGGTCCAGGCCGTAAGTCTGGCGGAATAGATCGCCCAGTTCACCGACATTTACAAACCCCCGGCGGACCCATTTGGTAACATCTTCTAATTTCCTCTGACTCTGGGCGGCATTGATGAGAAAATTACCCCAGAATTCCAGAAAATGTTTATCCACGCCTTAGTCTCCTCAACTCTTGGACTTGCCCTTACTGGCCGCACTAGGTGACTTTTTTGGCGCTGGCGTTGCCATGGCGGCTTCCAGATCCAGGTGGAAACGCACCGGCCCCCGACAGCCGTCAACAAAGCAGGTATGAAAGGCACACTCAGAGGTCGGCAGCGACCAGGAAGTAGCGATGGCCGCGTGGCCTTTGGGAAACATGGTGACTTCCGCCTCTACCCAATCCAGGGGGGCCAGAGCTGCCTCTTTTTCGACCAGATCATCTTTTTCGGCACAACAGATCAGCCACTTGATCCCTAGCTCTTTGATCCGCTTAAAGTTGAGCGGACGGCCAAAGAGTTGCACTGGCAAGGTACCCTCCGGGGTCACCGGCACGGTATAGGAGTCATAACTCATCTTGATGATATCGAGCGGCAGGTCAGTCTTGTCGTAGAGCAGCCAGTAGTTAATGGCTGCCGCGGTCTTGCGGATCTTCATGCCCTTGGCCAGGAGCTTTAGATCCCGGTAAAAGGCCGTGACCGGGTTCTCCTCGTCCATGCTTTTTAGCTTATAAACCCAACTCATCACCTTGCCATCCACTACCTGGTGGCCGTTGGGCAAGGTCTTGACGGCATAGCCCAGTTCCCGGAAGCGTTCCGGAAGCAGTTCCATAAAATCCACCAATCCTTGGCTGCGGGTGCCATCAATCGGGGCCACGCAGGTAATCAAGGAGTCTACCAGACCGTCCAACTCTCCGGACAACAGATTAATCACCGCGGTGAATCCCCCCTGACAATAGCCGCACAGGGTTAGGGGGCGACCATGCCGGTTTTTGATCTGTTCAGAGAATAACCTGGTGTCCCGGGCATCGTCCTCTCCAGTCATGGTCTGCACCGCGGGGCTATGGGCGATATCCTTGACTATGCGGATGTAAGTGGGAATCCCCTGGTTGGCAAAGCAATGCACAAAACTTTTATTTTCTCCCGGCAAAAAGGCCAGAATATTGGCGCCCAGGACATAGGGGGGAATGATCAGAATCGGCTTACCCTGGTCCCGAACCTTGACTTTTTTATCCCAGGGCAGGACCTGATAGAGGCAGAAGCGCTCGGTTTCCGCCACCTTGAGATAACCGGCGGTATCGAAATGGAAGCCATATTCTGCTTCGATAGCCTGGATAGCCTGGGGATAGCCATGGACCACCAGGTCCAGGAGCTTGGCCTGTTGGGCCATAAATTCGGCAATATCCACCCCCTCCTGGTCAAAGATGGTGTTCAGCCAGGCGGCCAACGCCTCGTTTAACTGGCCCAGGTGATAGTTGTGCATTTCCTGCAGACCACTTTTTAGCCCCTTCTGCATTAATTGCAGATTAAATTGCAGCAGCTCCAGGTAATCCCTGACACTCTGCCAGGGGGGGAGGCTCTGCAGCTTATCTTTTTCGGCCGGGCCCAGGTAGGTTAGAGCTTCCCAGGAGGGCGCCATAAACTCATTGATGTATCTAAAAATACCGTTCCAATAGGTTTGGCAGGCAGAAACCTGGTTAAAAGTGGCCTGCAGCATTTTCAGATTTTTGGCCGAGAATTCTTCCAGGGAACGGGCCAGCGCCGTAGATAGCTCGCCCGAGGCGGTAAACCAATCATCCATTGTTAACCCCCAAGGAGTATGCAGTCCGGAGCCGCTTACTTGGCCGTAAAAAAAGCTTCCACTTTTTTAAAGCTGTCATCTACCAGCTTTTTGTAATCCTCACAGCCTTTCCTGTAGGACTTGACCCATTCATCAACAGCCTTTTTGCCTTCTTGGGGCAGCCAGACGGCCTTTTCTAAAAATTGGTTGACCATTCTCTCGGTCTGCTCTTGCAGCATGACCATGGCATTAAAGGTATTGTCAAAGGCACTCTTGTTGAAATCTAGCATTTGTTTGAACATTTGTTTCTGATCCATTTTTAAGTCTCCTGAACCTTGAATGATTTGTTGTGGAATAGTGGGCCGGGTCAGAGGCCCCTTAGCCCACTGTTCCATTAAACAGGTATTGATTTAGGCGCGGTCTTGATCAACCTAACAGGGCTTCTACATTTTTAAAGCCCGTATCGACTAGCTTCTTATAATCCTCACACCCCTGTTTAAAAGGCTTGAGCCAGTCGGTCATGGCCTTTCTGCTCTCTTGGGGAAGCCGGAGGGTATTATCCCAAAACAGCTCCGTCACCCTTTCGGTCTGCTCCTGTAGCATGGTCAGGGCGTTAAAGGTTTGGTCAAAAGTGGTTTTTTGGAAATTGACTAGTTGTTTGACTATTTGTTTCTGATCCATGATTGATTCTCCTTAATTATTTGGCCGGGCTTAAGAATTAGCCGCAGCCTTGATGGGAGCGCTGGTTTCGGATTCGGCAAAGAAGCTTTCGACCCGCGCAAAGTTCTCATCCGCAGCCGCCTTGAAATCTTCCCGGCCCTTTTTATAGGCCTTAACCCATTCCTGAAGGACTTTCCGGCCTTCTTCGGGCAGCCAGGTGCTTTGCTCCACCAACATGCCGGTCATTTTTTCCATCTGCTGTTGCAGCATGGTCATGGCCGTAAAGGTGTTGTCAAAACTGGCCTTGTAAAAATCGATCATTTGCTTGGCAATCTTTTGGGGTTCCATTCTTTTAAATTCTCCTTATTTATGTACCCGTTTTCTTGTTTTTCCTCGACGAGGCTTTAGGATAAATATAAATTGAGGGTAATGGGATGTCAAGCTTTTTTTTTGCATTGCACAATTTATTAATTTGCGCTGCTGGATAATTTAATAAGTTAAGATATTGCAAAATAAATGCTTTTTAGATATACATTATTAATGTCGATAAAATTATACTCTAATTTTTTGCAGCATGTCATAAAATTGATTTAATTTTTGCGCCGGAGAAATGCTATGGCTGAGAAGGTACTCCTGAAGAAATACTCTAATCGGCGGTTATACGACACCGAACAGAGCGCCTATGTCACCCTGCGTCAGGTGGCCGAGATGATTAGGCAGGGACGGCAGGTAGAGGTTATCGATGCCAAGACCGAAGAGGATGTCACTGCTTTCATCCTCACCCAGATTATTTTGGAAGAAGCCAAAAACAAGCATGCCCTGTTGCCGGTCTCCTTGCTGCATTTAGTCATCCGCTATGGGGAGACCGTGCTCAGCGAATTTTTCGAGAAATATCTGCAACAAACGCTAAGGAATTATCTAACCTATAAAGCCGCGGTGGACGAGCAATTCCGTAAATGGCTTGATCTGGGTCTAGACTTTTCGGCCCTAGCGCAACAGACCATGACCGGCCTACCTCCGTTTAACCCTTTTATGGAATTTTTCAAGGCTGGGGCCGAGGCCAAACCGGAAGATGAAGATGGCCGCTAATGGTTATTCGGCTTAAAGGCCGCGCGCCCCCAGAAGGGTCGTAGTTTTTAACTCTAAAGGTGGTTAAGCTTGGAGGGATGCCTGGTTTCCAGCCGAACCCAGGCTATCCCGGTTAAATCAGAGACCTAGTCATTAACACCAAATCAGTTTCTTTACCTTTCAGGTCTCTAACAAAATCCTTGAGAATAGCGGTTTCCTTAAAACCCAATTTCTCAAACAGGTAGAAAGCCTTATCCAGCTCCGGGGGCATTTCGGCGCTGAGCTGCTCCAACCCCAGTTGGGTTGCCACATCGATCAGTTCTTGCACCAGCAGGGTCCCCAGACCTCGCACCCGGTACTGGGGATCGGTGGTCAGGCGAATCTCGCCTTGGTGCTTTGACCAGCCAATCTGACTGAAATGTAAGGTGGCGTCGCCAATAATCCGTCTTTGGTGCAGGGCTAAGAGAGGCAGTAGGTTATCATAATCCATATCATAGATCCAGTTTTCAATGACCTGGGGATCGGTAACCTCATCTTTCAGACAGGCCCGGTCTTCTTCGGGAAGACTCTGAAAATACTCTAACAGCCCCTGTTGATCGTCCTTAAGCAAAGGTCGAAAAATAACCTTCGTCCCGTCTTCCAGGTTAACTTCTTTGGGGTAATTATTAATGATTAGGTCCTTAAGCGTGGTCATCGCCCTCTCCCGAAAATCTATTGCGAATTTTTCCGATCAATCATGACGCCCTGAATATCTTGGGAGGCTTAAAAGTACCAGCTCCGTTCGACAATCATGGCCAGACCCAAACCGCCGCCGACGCACAGCGCCGCCAATCCTACCTGGTTATCCCGTTTTTGCATCTCATAGAGGAGGGTTACCAGGATGCGAGCTCCGCTGCAGCCGATCGGGTGGCCCAGGGCAATGGCGCCGCCATTGACATTAACAATCTCGGGATTCAGATGCAATTCCCGTAGGCAGGCAATACTTTGCGCGGCAAAAGCCTCATTGAGCTCCACCAGTTCGATTTCTTTGCCCTTGCCCAGTTGCGCCTCTACCTTGGCGATGGCGTTGCGGACCGCAAAAATCGGACCGGTGCCCATCAGTTCCGGCTCACAGCCCTGAATATCATAACCGACGATCCGGGCCAAGGGCCGGAGGCCTAACTTCAAAGCCTTTTCCGCGGACATAATTACCAGGGCCGCAGCGCCGTCATTAATCCCGGAAGAATTACCGGCGGTGATGGTCCCATCCTTCCGGAAGGCCGGCTTCAGCTTGGCTAATTTTTCCACCGTGGTGCCAAATCTGGGGAACTCGTCGGTATCAAAAGAAATATGTTCGCCTCGCCGTTGAGGGACCTCGACCGGAATAATTTCATCCTTGAACCGTCCGGATTTAATAGCTGCCTCAGCCTGTTGCTGGCTGTGGGCGGCGAAGGCGTCTTGTTCTTCCCGACTGATCTTAAACTTCTCAGCGACATTTTCAGCGGTAATGCCCATATGAATGTTTTCAAAAGAACACCACAGCCCGTCCTG
The DNA here is from genome assembly GCA_028695935.1 of Desulfobacca sp. GTDB lineage: Bacteria > Desulfobacterota > Desulfobaccia > Desulfobaccales > Desulfobaccaceae > Desulfobacca_B. Next base: position 6,149 of record JAQVHY010000078.1, on the reverse strand, counting down.
GATCATGGTGTCAATCACTTGCATATGGCCCATGCGATGGCCCCAGCGGGTTTGGGGCAGCACAAACGGGGCCTGGCTCATGCTTTCCATGCCCCCGGCAACGATAATCTCCGCATCCCCGGCCGAGATGATCTGGGAGGCCATAATCACAGACTCCAGGCCCGAGCCACATACCACGTTCACGGTCACCGACGGCGTGTATTGGGAGATCCCCCCCAAGGTCGCCGACTGCCGGGCCGGGTTCTGACCTAATCCGGCCTGGAGCACGTTCCCCATTATCACCTGATCCACGATATCCGGTCTGATTTTAGCCCGGCGCAGCACTTCTTCTATTACAAGGCCCCCCAGGTCTACGGCTGGCACTTCTTTTAAGGCACCACCAAAAACTCCGATCGCCGTGCGCACCGCGCTGGCAATTACCACTTCAGCCATATAACCTCCATCATACTTTATTATTTTATTAGGCCAGATCTTTTACCAGGATGGCAATGTCGGCGTAGCTTTGTTGATAAACGTCTTTAACGTAATTCTTCAACACGGTTAACTGCGAAAATCCTGCTTTTTCAAAGGCCTTGATCACTTCCGGGCGGGTGGTGACGATTCGGGCCACCAGCTTTTTTAACTGGGCTTTGGCAGCCAAATTGGTTATTTCGTCAAGTAGCAGGGAGCCCAGGCCACGGCGTTGGAAGTCAGCGTCGATGGTAATGCGCACCTCACCGACATGGCGACCCCAGCCGAAAGTTTGGCGGTTCAGGGTGGCATTCGCGACGATCCGATCGTCCGTCTCCACCAGGATGGGTAAGACCTTATCATAATTAAGGTTCCGAACCCATTTTTCCAAAAGTTTCCGGTCGGTGACATCATTCCGCAAATATTTCCGGTCTGCTTCGGGAAGGGAGACAAAAAACCTATAGAGCGGATACTGGTCATCTTTGCTCATGGGTCGTAAGGAAAGCACTGCACCATCTTGGAGGGTAATCTTTTTGGGGTAATCTTCTAACATAATCTCTCCTAGCTATGAGATGGGGGCGAGTAACTTGGCCGGCTTGAATATCAATACCAAGGCCTTGACAAGTCGAGACCTGCAGCCAGCATCCCTAGCTCTCGGCTTGCGGTCCAGATTGGTCTATTACTACTAAATGGCCAATTAACCCCTAAGGAGGACCGCGTCGGGGTTCCAAATTTTCCACTTAGGCTCAGTTTTTGTGTGGCTTGGTTTGTATAATAAATAATTACTATGGGTTACGGCTTTCGATGGATAGGCAGGTAGTCAAAATATAATACCGCGGACCGGAGGAAATCATCAATTAGCACCCAAAGCCAAACATGTATAACATCCTTCATCAAAATGGTAAAGCTATTTTTGCCAAGGGCGCGCCCCTGGCAAAAAAAAACAACGGCTCACCAGTAGATCAGCCCCAAAAACCACTCTCCAGAATCGAATCGAAACTTAATTTCAAAACAGTTCCTCATGGGCCTGCGGCCCACCCGTAAAGCATGAAAAGTGTAGGTTTTCATGCTAATTTATTATGACCAACGATGTGCGAAGGTCGTCCCTCTGTGATGCCAAGAGCTCGCAGAACAGTTTGACCTGGACATCGCCCCGTACCCTAAAGTGTTGCCCTTCATGGAAGAAGGAGCGCGTAGGACAGACTGTTTTGTTTTCGATGTCTGCCGTCGTTGAGTTTCTTTATCGGGGTGGTTTGCCATGGAACTGATCTACAAGTTTTGTTGTGGCCTGGATGTGCATAAGCGCAGCATCTCGGCCTGTATGCGCCGTTTCCTGGAAGACGGCAACATTCATCAAGAAACCAAAACCTTTGGCACCATGACCCAGGACATTTTGGAGTTGGCCGATTGGTTGGCGGCGGTGGGCGTCACCCATGTGGCCCTGGAATCCACCGGCTCCTATTGGAAGCCGGTCTACAACATCCTGGAGGGCAGGTTCAAGCTGGTCTTGGTCAATGCCTGCCATCTTAAACAGGTTCCGGGTCGCAAGACCGACGTCAAGGACTGCCAGTGGCTGGCCCAATTGCTGCAAGCTGGGCTGCTTCAAGGCAGCTTTATCCCGGATCGTCCTCAAAGGGAGCTGCGTGACCTCACTCGGCACCGTTCTCAATTGGTGGCCGAGAAAAACCGGGCGGCCAACCGCATCCAGAAGATTCTGGAAGACGCCAACATCAAGCTGGCTTCGGTAGCCTCTGACATTTTGGGTGTATCCGGACGGGACATGCTCCGGGCCTTGATCCGCGGCGAGACCGACGCAAAAAAGATGGCAGATTTGGCCCGACGTCAACTGCGGTCCAAGATCCCCGAATTGCGTCCGGCCCTGGAGGGTAAGGTTACGGAACACCACCGGTTTATGCTGGCTGAACTCCTGAACCACCTTGAATACTTGGAGAGTCGTATCGAGGGGTTCAGTCGTCGCATTGAGGAGGTGAGCCGCCCTTTCGCTCCAGCCATTACCAAGGTGGCGACCCTGCCGGGGTTTGATCAGCGGTCCGCCCAAAACGTGGTGGCGGAGATCGGGGCCGACATGGACGTCTTTCCTTCGGCGCAGCACCTGGCCTCTTGGGCCGGCATCTGCCCTGGCAACAACGAGAGCGCCGGCAAACGCAAGAGTGGCAAGACAACCAAAGGCAATCGCTGGCTTCGTTCGGCTCTGTCTCAATCGGCTTGGGCCGCCGCTCGGAAAAAAGACTCCTACTTTCAGGCTCAATACCGCCGATTGGCTGGCCGCCGAGGTAAGAAGCGGGCTATAGTGGCCGTGGCCCACTCGCTGTTGACTATTATCTACCATATGCTGAAACATGGTTCCGACTACCGTGAGCTGGGATGCGACTACTTCGACAAACTTAACGCTCATCGTCTGCTACCCCACCTCCTCAAGCGCATCAAGGACATGGGCTATCAGGTGAGTCTCCAAGAGAGTAATCAGGAGGCCGCGTAAACGAAATTTTCAGGACAGGACAGGGGGGGTCATTTTTAGGTTAGCAAAATCACCTAGTCAGGAAACGCAGCTCCCGCAGGTCTCGTGGGGGGATAAAACTGCCTCATAACAAGCCGCAACGGGCCAATTCCGCCAACCACTCGCTATCCTTAATATCCGTCTGCCGACCCGCCACATTCTTCACATGGCGCGCATTCACCAGATGGGTGTTGATCCCGGCCGCTTCCAGGCTCTCGTAGACGCTCTGCCAGTATACACCCGCACTCTCCTATATGCAGATAATCTCTACAATTTTTGATGGTCCGGTGATAACTATTCCATCGGGTATGGTAGTGAGCAAAGCACCAAGGACAAAGATTTTTCTCTCCTAAAAATCTACATAGGCTCCCCTTTGCATCCCGCGCAGGTGACAGACTTCGTTGAGGGACAAGATCTGCCAGACGCCATCAACATAAGAAAACTGGTTGATGGCAGTGGTGTCTTGGCCGATGCGCCAGAAATGCGAGTTGTCCAGGCCGATGAGGGCGGCGATCAGCACCTTGTTTACGGCGCGATGAGCCGATAGCAGGACGACCTGATCGGGATGGCGTTGAACGACATCCTGCACTGCCGCCAGGGCGCGACTGCGCAATTCTTCCAGAGTTTCACCCCCTGGGAAGCGCACCGTATGGGGAGCGGTCTCCCATTGGCGGTAAAGGTCGGCATATTTTACCTTCACCTCTGTAAGAGGCAAGCCTTCCCAATCGCCGTAACAGAGGTCGCTCAGGCCCGCTAGGTCTTGTACTTCGAGGTTGTGATGTTGAGCAATGGCCAACGCGGTTTCTCGTGACCGGGAGAGGGGCGAAGTATAGGCGGCATTGATGGTCTCATCTTTCAGCCATTCTCCGGCCAGGCGAGCTTCCTCCTGGCCTTGGTCGTTCAAGGGAATGTCCTTGGAGCCGCGAAAAATCTTATCTTTATTCCACGGAGTCTGGCCATGGCGGACCAAGATAATCTGAGTCATTAATCCTCCCTTTGGTTTACAAAAGCGTTTAAGTTTCCTTAACTGTTACCTTTTAAAAAGAATTGGGGCACTATTCAGAAAACAAGCTCAAATTTGCTAGATTCAAGTCACTGCGAATTCAATGAATGTTTTACGGTACCTAGCCAGATAGATTAACTTTTTACTACCAGGCTGCTTGGATACGCTCCTTCAAGGCCAGTAGTTGAGATTCGGCTTTCATAATTGCGGTCAGACTCTGATCCAATTGCCCGGCCCGCGCTGCGACCGCTTGGGCGCTGGTCTGTTTCTGAGCCCGGGCCCGCTCCAGGGCCTGGCGAATGCTTTGGGTGGTGTCGTCGATCCGTGCGAGCCAGGTCTGGCGGAAGTCCCGGGCAATTTCCTGGAGGCGCTGGTGAAAATCGTAGCGCAGCCGCCCGCAATGCTTATCCACCATTTCGGATATATTCTCCAACAGCTTTTTCAGCAACAAACCCTTGGTCAAGGCCCGGGGGAGGAGGGAAGTGGCGGTCATTTGCAAGATTTCCAGCCCTACCGGGTCATCCTTAAACCTGAACCAGAATTGCTGCAGCTCTGTAAAAGCCTCCTCCACCGCAAAGCCCCGGAGAGAAAAATCGAAGATGCGTGCGGTTAACTGAGTTAACCGTTCCAGAATGGCGTTGATGCGGGTGGCGAAGTCCTGGTGGGTCTCGGCCAATGCCTGGGAGAGCTTCTCGATCTCCTGACGCCGCCAGGTAGTGAAGAGATCCCGCAGCGCCGCAAAGAGGAAGTCCTCCATCTCCTTGCGCAGGTCCTGGGCGTCCCGGATTTTTTGGCGGAAAGTCTCTTCCACCTCCTGGCGCAAGCGGGCGCTGGTCTCTTTTCGAAATGCCTCCAAGTCGGCGTCCACCTGAGCAATCACATTTTTGATGCGGCCCTCCAGCAGGAGCAGCGACATTTCCCGCTCTTTCTCCAACCCTTGCAATTCCAGGTCAAAGTGAGCGATCTTTTCTTCCAACTCTTTAAGGGGCATGCCGCTGGCCTGGCGTTCCACCTTGAGGGCCAGGGTGGAGTCGGTGATGGCTTTCAGGGCCCCGCTGACACAGGAAATCAGGAAGACCAGCCCTTTATCCCGGTAAAGAAACTGGCGCAGATGTTCTTCGAAGGGGGGCAGGAGACTCGCTTCGATAAGTTCCGGATGCCCGTTGGTCTTGCCGTCCAGAGCCATCTTGGCGGACATAGGGAAAATTTTTACCTGTTCGGCGGCCAACTCGGTCTGCAGCACCTGGGCGGTGAATTCCAGGGCTTCCCGGCGTTCCGCCTCTGCCACGTAATCGATTTTGTTCAGGACAAAAAAGAGCTTGTGGACATAGTCCCGGATGTCCCGCAGAAACTCATGTTCTGCCGCCGACAGGGGCGGGTCCACGGTGACCACGAATACCGCGGCGTCCACCTGGGGCAGATAGTTATAGGCTACCTCGGTATTATGGCTATACACCGACCCCACACCGGGGGTGTCGATGATGCGCACCCCGTCTTTGAGATATTCGGAGGGGTAGGTGATCTCTACTTCCTGGACCCCTTTGCGATTGCCGGGGTTGCCTTTTTCAGTGATGTAGTCCACCAGTTCGCCCTGGGAGATCTGCCGCCGCTGGCCATTGTGAAAGCGCACTTCGATGGTTAACCGGTCTCCGTAGCTGAGGATGGTGACCACCGAGGTGAGCGGGATGATGGCGGTGGGTAGAATCTGGTCTCCCAGCAGGGCGTTGATCAGGGTGCTCTTGCCCCGCTTAAAGGCCCCCAGTACCACCAGGTGAAAGCGATTCTGACGCAGCTTATCCAAAAGCTGCTGCAGATGAGGGGTCTGAAGCTCTGGAAGTTTAGTCAAATGGAGGAGTTGCTGTTCCAGGGTCTCCTTTAGTTGTTGATAAGTTCCCATAGAGTCCTCCGGGGACCGGGCCAAAAAAAAACTTCTGCCCGGTTATTGGCAGAAGTCATTATCCCCGGCATGGGAGCCGAGGCGGTTGCGGCGGACTTCATCGCCTTTTATATCAAATATTAACCTCTGTTTCATATAATGTCAATATCAAGAAATAATGTTTGATTCATCATGCTTGACAATTTAGTTCTTTGGGTTAAAAATTAATTAAAGGGCGATGGAGTCCGCCCAGGTGGAAAGAAACTCCACTAAACCGCAGGTATTGCTGATGGCTCCTGATC
>JAQVHY010000077.1 GCA_028695935.1 Desulfobacca sp. | reverse complement strand
GGAGGCCAAAACCTACCGGGAGCTGCTCCGCATCGACCCCTTGCACAATCTGGCCGGTCTGGCCCTGGAGCGCCAAAAAATCCGCCGCCATCCTTCTGTCCAGGTAGGACATAGCTATTGGGAGGACAAAGGGCGGGGGCAGCACGCGGTATCGCAAATCACCCGCAACCTTACTGACTTGGCCCTGGATGTGCCTATCAAGTGCCAGCATCACCTGAAGTTTAAGGCACATCGCTGGTTCGAGCGGCCCAAGCTAGGACCCGGCCCATATTGGGCCAACGGCCACACGGTGGGCGTCAGCGGCATCTTTAATCCCTATTTCAGCTATGATCTAAGTTGGTCCGGAAAATATTACGAAACCGATTCGGTTCCGGATCGCCATACCGGCCACGCCAAGTTCTGGTTCAACCTGCGGGACTATGCCAGTTTGGGGTTGGGCTACGAACGCACCAACGAAATTTATAATGCTTTTGGCATCCAACAAGGTACCCAGGCGGATAATTATTGGGTGTCCCTATCCTCCTTTCTGACCCGCAAGTGGGAGGTGGAGGCCCAGGTTAGATACCTCAAATTTAATGACAGTAACAACGAACAGGTTTACTCTTTTGCCACTAGTTATGATTTCACCGATCATCCCCGGGTGTTTCGAGTCCGACTCAGGGGGGAATACCGGGATACGGCCAAGCTCAATGAATATATTTTTCAGGGCAACCAGTTGCTGAACATCGTCCATCCTTATTGGACGCCCAGAAACTATTTGGGGGGCGCCTTAACCCTGGAATGGTACCATGATCTCTCCAGGTTGTTCTTTTGCGGCAGCGACAGGCACTATTATGCCCTGCGCACCATTTTGTCCAGCGATACCACCGGCAACCAGGGTTATGGCTTCGAAGGGGAATGGAATTATGAGTTCAGGAAACATTGGTCGGTTAATGTTAAAGGATTCCTGAACCGATCCCATGAATGGGATGCCAATGCCGCCTGGGCCTTTATCCGCTATCAATTTTAACGGTTCGCCACGCTGATGTTTAAGCTGAAAAAACCTTCCCTGAAGGTCGCGCTCCTGGCGGTTTTGATCTCGTCGACCATCCTTTTGATGTTTGCTTATCTGATGGTCAGGTCGGTCCTGTTTATTATTTCCGACTACCATTGGTATGAAAAAATTGTCGCCTTTTTTCTCCTGTGCGCCGAGGGTTTTCTGCTGGTGCACGGCATGGGCTATTTTTTTAATATTCTCCATGTCCTTACCCATCCCACCGCGGTCGCCGGTATCACCGCCCCTATCCCGCCGCTGAAATCCTATCCCCCGGTGGCCATTATTGTCTCTTCCTACCGGGAGCCGCTGGCGGTAGTTGAGGACACCCTCACCTGTTTTTATAATCTCACCTATACCAACAAACACCTCTTTTTCCTAGACGACACCCGGTATGATTTGCCGCAGGACGACCCCCAGGCCATGGCCCGGTACCGGCAGCAGATTGACGATCTGTGCCAACGCCTGGGGGTGAACCTGTTCCGGCGGCAGTGGCGGGGGGCCAAGGCCGGTATGATCAATGATTTCCTGGACTTCATCGAAGGCCACTCCAAACCGGGCTTTTCCTTTCTGCCCTTTGCCGAGAAAAAACGGACGGTCAAGGAGAAATATATCTTTGTCTTTGACGCCGATATGAACCCCTTCCCGGATTTTGTGGAACCCTTGGTGGCCATCATGGAGGACAACCCCAAGCTGGCCTTTGTCCAGACGCCGCAGTATTATTCCAACTTTGAGCGCAACCGCGTGGCCCGGGCCGCCGGCCTGCAACAGGTGGTATTTTACGAATACATCTGTGAAGGCAAAAGCATTGATGATGCCATGTTCTGTTGCGGCACTAATGTCATCTTCCGAAGAGAGGCCCTGGTCGAGGTCGGCGGCTTTGATGAGTCCTCCGTAACCGAAGATTTCGCCACTTCCCTGAAGTTTCATATGGGGGGCTGGAGTTCAGCCTACATGAACCGGGTTCTCGCTTTTGGACTGGGTCCGGAAGACCTGGGGGGCTATTTCAAACAGCAGTTTCGTTGGGCCTTGGGTACCGTAGGGCTTTTCCGCACCATCCTGAAAGAATTTTTCCGCCACCCGTTCCAACTCACCGCCACCAAATGGTGGGAATATTTCCTGTCGGGGACGTGGTATTTCGTGGGCTGGGTCTTTTTGGTCATGGCTTATTGCCCGATACTCTTTCTTTATTTTAATGTGCCCAGCTTCTTTGTCCGGCCCGAGGTTTATTTCGTCTTTTTTGTGCCTTACTTTGTCCTGTCACTGACCCTGTTCTTCGCTACCCTAAACCTCAGAAAGTATCGGGCCAGTGATATTTTTCAGGGCATGCTGCTCAATGCCATTTCCTTCCCGGTGTTCATCAAGGCCTCGACCCTGGCCATGCTGGGGGTGCGGGGCACCTTCGCGGTCACCCCCAAAGGCCAGAGTCGGGCTTTGCCCCTCAAGGCCTTGTGGCCGCAATTAATCACCGCGGCTTTGAGTTTCGGCGCGATAGCCTGGGGGATGCTGCGGCTATATTATGAGCGAGAGCCTTTTTATGCAATTCTGGTGAACAGTATCTGGTGCCTCTATCATTTTTTGCTGTTTTCTACCGTGTTGTATTTCAACTTTCCCGAAGAGCCGGAGTAAGCCATGAGGACCGGCCTGCTGCTGGGATTAATGTTGTTATTGCTGATCCTGACCGGTTGCGGGAGGGCGAATCAGGCCCCGCCAGATCACTGCTTCTGGGGGGTAGCGCTGGAGGGCTACCCCATCACTGCGGCTAGATTGGCGCGAGTCGAGAAGGAGCTGGGATTTCGCCCGCAATTAGTATTGTTCTACCTCCAATGGCCGGCCCCCGGCGGGTCTGGAGAATTCCCCCAGGCCAGCCTGGACGCCATCTGGCAACGAGGGGCCGTGCCCTGCCTTACCTGGGAACCGCTATACCTTCAGGATAAGGGCGAGGTGGCGATCCCCTACGAACAGATTTTGGGGGGCGATTACGATGCTTACCTGACCAGGTTTGCCCGGCAGGCCGCGGCCTGGGGCCAACCCCTCATCATCCGCTTGGCCCATGAGATGAACCTCAAAAGATATCACTGGGGAACGGACCTGGAGCATTATGGCCCGCAAAGCCCGGCGATCTATCAGCGTCTGTACCGTTATGTAGTTGATATTTTTAAGAAAGGCGGGGCTTATCAGGTCTTCTGGGCCTTCTGTCCCAATGCCGAATCCCTCCCTAACCCGGCCCATGAGGCGGGGGCCGGCTGGAACCGGGCCGGCAACTACTATCCTGGCGACGATTACGTCGATATCCTGGGCATGGACGGCTATAACTGGGGCACCACCCAAACCCTGGAAAAACATGGCTGGCAAAGCCAGTGGCGCTCTTTCCAGGAAATCTTTGGCCCGCTGTATAAAGAGTTGCGGACCCTGGCGCCTCACAAGCCCCTCCTGGTGTTTGAAACCGCTTCCGTCCGTCAAGGGGGCGATAAAACCGCTTGGATCAAAGACGCTATCCCGGTTTTACGAGCCTGGCAAGTGCAGGGGATCATCTGGTTTCAGGTCAACAAAGAAGTGGACTGGCGCCTCAACGCCGGAGAGGACCTTAGTTATGTTTCCTTAATTACTGAAGCGACTTCTGGGGCGCAGCAATGGCTGAAAAATCTGACCAGTAACTTAAGATAATGACTCAATATAAATCATTACTATAGTATTATAATTATAATATAGTTTTTTTTCTAGTTGCTTTATGGCCAATAAATATTGCAGGGCGGCGTCTGATTCAAAGGTAACTTTCATCACCTCGATATAAATCTCCGATTCAATGATTTCTCGTAAATCTTCCAGGTTTAAGTGTCTGGCCATGTCTTTATAACTATCCTGAGACCTGCTGAAAGATTCGTATAATTCCTGGAGTTTATCTCGATTAGCGGTCAGTCTTTGCTTAATATCATGTAAAAATACTTCTTTTAAGATAGTATAATCTTTTGCGGGATATCCGGTTATCCTAGAAAAATAGGGAATCAGATGATTAAAATAGATCGCGATGCCTTTTTTCAGGAGCATTGCATCTTTCAAAACCCTTACCAACAGGCCTTCGATCGAGACGTCCGGGGAGGTAGGGATAACCCTGGACGTTTCCACGGCAAAGTAAAGCGGATAATCGGACGGCATCTCCTTCTCCAACGAGAGACCGCTTACCTGTCCCTGGAGCGAGTCATCCCAACGGGTCCAGACGATTTTGCCCTGATGAAAGGTCTTGCCCTGTAGTTCAAAGGGGACATTCAGGTTGATCAGGTCACCTTTCCGCAATCTTTCCCGGTTGACCAGCCACTGGGGGATGACGATCCCCACACCATAGAGGCTGATGTCCAGGGGCAGGTATTCGAAGCACGCCTGGTCTTCTTCCCGGGAACCCAGGAAAGGGAGGAGCACGGCATCCAAAGGAATACGCTGATCCCGACGTTTCTCTTCAAGATCCATGGCCGATTCTCCGATGGTTGCCGGTGGCGAGGCAATTTTAATGATTGTCGTCACCCTTTGAATTCAAATCCCAACAGACTGATATCATCCTCTATCTTGGCCTGATGGCCAAAATCTGTCAGGGTCTGATGAATGCCGTCCAGAATTTCGCTAATGGGCCGTTGGTGCCAACTTCTCGTTATGTGATAAAGGCGCTCAACGCCAAAAGGCTCTCCCTCCCGGTTGCAATATTCTACCACGCCGTCGGTGTAAAGAATAACCTTATCCCCTGGTTGCAGCCGTTTCTCCTCCTGTTCAAAGGGCACGACGCCGTTTAAGCCGATGATGGTGCCCCCTTTGTCCAGAAGTTCCAGGCCGCCGTCGGCATGCAAGAGGAGCGGCGGCGGGTGGGCGGCGCTGCTGTAAACCATCTTGGAGAGCGCCAGATCCAGCACCAGGTAAACGATGGTAAAAAATTTTTGGAAGCGCTCAAAAGGATATTCTTCATCCAAGGCGCGTAAAACTTCCTGGGGCGAGACAATCTCGTAATAGGGCGGGGAGGGCGCTTTCTTTTTAAGATAACCGCGCTCCGGGGACATGAGCTGGGACACCGAAACGGTCACCATAGCCGACGGCACCCCATGGCCGCTGACGTCCACCATATAAAATCCCAGGTGGGTTTCATCCAAACGCACGACATTGAAGATGTCCCCGCCGATGAGATCACAGGGCAAAAATTTCCAGGCAATATCCAGCTCCGGCCAAACGGACAGCTCGGTGGGGAGCAGCGTCTCCTGAATGCAGGCCGCGGCCTTAAGATCCTCCTCCAGACGTTTTTGCTTTTCCAATAACTCCTGCATCAGGTGGCGGATTTTCAGTTGCGTCTGCACCCGGGCCAGGACCTCGCCGCGATCAAAGGGCTTGGTGATATAATCCACCCCGCCGATTTCCAGGCCTTTGATTTTATCCTTGCTCTCGGTCTTGGCCGACAAGAAAATCACCGGGATATCAGCGGTGTGTAAATCCCGCTTCAGGGCTTCACAGACCTGATAGCCGTCCAGTTCCGGCATCACAATGTCCAGCAGGATCAGATCAGGGAGGAATTCACGGGCCCTGGTCAAACCCTCTTGGCCGTCACCCGCCTCAGTGATTTCATATCCGGCCTTGCCCAAAGTTCTCAAGAGTAGGACGCGGTTTTCGACACTATCGTCGATGATCAGAATTTTATCAGGCATCTAAATTCCTGGTCTCCAGAGAGTACAAAGATCTGCCCCGCCCTATTGAAAAACCACCTCTACGGTTTGGAGATAATCCCGGAGAGCCGCCACCCCCTGGTGAATAGCAGGAATGTCCTGTTCTTGGGCGGCTGCTTCCAGGTCCCTCCCGATGTCGCTAATGGCATCAAAGCCATAGCCGCCGCCAGTGCCCTTCATAGTGTGGCCCAAAACCCGGATGGCCTCAAAATCCTGCCTTTCCAGGGCTGCCAAGATGGCCTCGAGGTCCTGGCGGCGATTTTGAAGATATCCCGGAATCAGGTCTTCCAGGTCAGCATCTATTCGGACGACAATTTTTTCCACTTCTAAGCCTCCCCTGGCGTATGACATACTTTGGCTAGCGCTTCCAGCAGCGTGGCCTTTTTGATCGGTTTGGTCAGGTGCGCGTTGCAGCCGGCCTCCAGACTTTTTTGCACTTCATCCTTCAGGGCAAAGGCGGTCAGGGCGATAATCGGGGTGGGCCGGACGCCCGACCGGCCTTCCCACTCTCGGATGGTCCGGGTGGCGGTGTAGCCGTCCATCACCGGCATTTGCATGTCCATGAGTACTAGATCGTAATGCCCGGAGGTGAACTTCTCCACTGCCACTGCCCCGTTTTCCGCCAGGTCGAGTTGATAGGGGCTCTTTTTCACATAAGCCTGAATCAGCAGGCGGTTATCCGGAGAATCATCCACTAGCAGAATCCGTAAGGCACATTGGTCAACCTGGGTCGGCACCCCGGCCGGAGCCGAAGGCACGGTGGGCTCCGGGATCTGGCTTAAAGCTAAATTAATGGCTTTCCGCAGTTCGGTCCGCTTTACCGGTTTGACCAGGTAGCTCTTCAGCCCTAAGCTTTTAGCGGTAGCCAGATCGCCGCCGCGACTGTCCGAGGTCAACATCATCAAGGTAGTGCCGACCAGACTGGGATCTTGCTTAATGGCTGCTGCAACCTCCAGACCATTCATGACTGGCATGCGGAAGTCAAGCACGGCCAGGCGATAAGGCCTTCCCGCATCCCGCGCCTGTTTTAGCCGGGCCAGGCCGAGTTCTCCATCCGCAGCCTCGTCCACCCGCGCCCCCCAGCTGGAGAGGGTCTCCCGCAGGATCAGACGGTTAGTGGCATTGTCATCGATGACCAGAACCCTGAGCCCCCGGAGGTCAGTAACCGGGACGGGTTGCGACTCCTTGGGCTCCGCCTGTTTGGCCAGACTGAGAGTAAAGGAAAAGGTGCTGCCCTGACCGGGCTGGCTTTCAACCTTGATCCGACCTCCCATCAACTCCACCAGCCGCTTGGTAATCGGTAGGCCTAGGCCGGTGCCCCCATAACGGCGGGTAGTAGAAACATCGGCCTGGGTAAACTTTTCAAAAATATAGTCAATTTTCTCCGGGGGGATGCCGATGCCGGTGTCCTTAATGGAAAATTGCAGGGTGCAGGTCCCGGAGTCCCCGGCTGATTCCTGATCCGCGGTCGCCAAGCCGACCTCCAGGAATACTTCGCCTTTTTCAGTGAATTTGATGGCGTTGCCTACCAGGTTGGTGAGCACCTGCCGCAATCGTCCGGGGTCGCCCACCAGATGCACCGGCGTATCCGGCCTAAGACGGCTGGCCAGTTCAATGCCCTTCTCATGAGCCCGCAAGGCCATTACCTCACAAACCTTTTCTACCAATTCCCTTAGATCGAAGTCAATGTTTTCCACGGTTATCTGACCGGCTTCCACCTTGGACAGATCTAAAATATCATTGATGATATTCAGCAAGGTTTCACCGGCGGAGCGGAACACGTCCACGAATTTCCTCTGCTCCAGGCTTAAGGAAGTTTCATCCAACAGCTCGGCCATGCCGATGATGGCGTTCATCGGGGTCCGGATTTCATGGCTCATACTAGCCAAAAATTCGGTTTTGGCCCGATTGGCCGCATCCGCGGCTTCCTTGGCCTGGCGCAACTCCTCTTCGGTTTCCTTCCTTCGGGTGATATCACGCTGAATGGAAATAAATCTGACCACCTCGCCGCGGTCGTTGCAAATCGGAGAGATGTCCAGGGATACCCAATAGGGCCGGCCATTCTTGTGATAATTTAAAATTTCTTCGGTAAAAGGCTCTTTTTTCTGTAACTGGGCTCTGATCCGGCTGACGGTGGCCGGGTCGCTCAAAGGTCCTTGTAAGATCGCCCCTGGTTTTTTCCCCAGCACTTCGGGCAGGGTATAACCGGTCATCCGGGTGAAGCCGTCATTGACCCATTCGGTCAGACCGTTCTTATCGGTAATGACCACGGCATTATCGGTTTTACTGGCCACCAAGGAGAGCTTCGCCAATTCGTCCTGGGCCTGCTTGATGGCCGTGATGTCTTCTTTTACCGCCACAAAATGTGTGATGGCACCGCTTTCTTCTTTAATCGGGGAAATAGAAGCCGACTCCCAATAAAGCTCGCCGTTTTTCTTCTTGTTATGGAATAGGCCCCGCCATTCCCGTCCCGCGGTGATGGTGTCCCACAATTCCTTATATTCCTCCAGGGATTTTTCCCCTGATTTCAAAATTCGCGGATTCTGACCGATAGCCTCTGCAAAACTATAGCCGGTTATTTGGGTAAACTTCGGATTGACATACTCAATATTGCCCTGGGCATCGGTGATCACCACCGTCGCCGGGCTTTGCTGCACGGCCCGGGATAACTTGCGCAGCTCCGCGTCTGCTTGTTTTTGCCGGGTAATATCCCGGCTAATGTTGGAAATTCCGATAATCCGGCCCGCATCATCTTTTATGGGAGAGATGGTCAAAGATACGTTGATTAGTCGGCCGTCTTTTCTTATCCGGACGGTTTCCAGGTGTTCGACCCGCTTGCCTTGGTTGATCTTAGCTAATATTTCCAGTAGCTCCGACGCCTTATCCGGTGGAACCACCAGCGAGATATGACGGCCCAGGACTTCTGCAGCGGTATAGCCGTAAATCAGCTCCGCGCCCCGATTCCAACTGGTAATAATAAAATCCAGGGTCATGCCGATAATGGCGTCGTCGGAATTCTCAACAATAGAGGCCAATCGGCTCCGGGCCTCTTCAGCCCGCTTTCTATCCGTGATATCGCTGGCAATGCCCAAAAATCCGGTAATCAGTCCCTGGTCGTCGGTAAGCGCCGTCACTGATAAAAGCACCGGAAAACGGCTGCCATCCTTGCGGACATAGGTCCATTCGTGCTCATCCGGGGCTCCCCCGCGGGCCTTGGCGACAAATACTTCAAAACCCGGGGCCACCGGGACGCCCAGCTCCTCAGAAAGTTCCTGGGCCCGGCGCCTGACTTCCTGCGGGTCATGTATTATCTCAGGGGTTTTTTCCCCCACCACTTCCTCGGCGGTATAGCCCAGCCAGCGCTGCGCCGCGGCGTTGAAAGTGGTAATAATGCCGGTTGGAGTGGTGGAAATGATGCTGTAATTGGCGCTGTCCAGGATCGCCTGCTGCATGATGGTCATATCCCGCAGCGCGGTTCTGGCCTGCCGGCGATCGGTGATATCCAGGCATGACCCCATATAGCCGACAAAATCTCCGGCGTCGTTTAACCGGGGCACCCCTGTTTCTAAAATCCAGAGGTACTGCCCGTCGTATCTTTTGAGTCGATACTCGAGTGCAAAGGGCTGCAATTCCTTAATGGCTTGGGCATAGACTTTGAGGCAAGCCGGCAAATCATCGGGATGCACACTTTCCTGCCAGCCTTGGCCGCGCTCCTGTTCCAGGGTTCGACCGGTAAGCTTCAGCCAGGGTTGATTAACATACTCCCGCCGGTTATCGGGCCCGGCCAACCAGATCATCACCGGGGCCTGATCCGCTATCTGGTAAAAACGCCGCTCGCTTAACGTCAAGGCCATCTTGGTCTGCTTGAAGGTGCTGAGGTCGCAGATGATCCACACAAACTTGCGCTTTTGACCCAAACGCATCTCGTTTACGGTCAAGTAGATAGGGAAGATAACGCCGTCTTTACGCTGGCCCCAGACCTCTCGCCCCTGGCCGACGACTTCCGGGCCACCGGTGCGCCGGAAGTTAAGCATCCAACCATCGTGCTGGCTGCGGTAGGGTTCCGGCAGCAGCAGGTTGACGTTCTGACCTATCACCTCAGGGGCCGCGTACCCAAAGATGCGCTCCGCCGCGGGGTTGAACATCTCGACGATGCCGTCCTCACCAACGGTAATGAGACCTTCGATGATATTATCAATAACTATTCGGGAAAATTCTTCCCATTCCCCGGCTTTGCTAGCTAACGAAGAATTGTCTGGCATTTTGGGGCTCCCGTTGGGGAAGAGCTTGCTATGGTGATCCACTCCAGCCGGACGCAGTCATCTAGGGCATAAGGATCTTATTTACTTAGTAATGCAAGACCAAGGCCAAGTTCACCTGATTGAAATAGGTTACCCTCCATCCCAAATAGCGTCTTGTCCGGGGTCGGTAAAATTAACTTGGTCCTGTTCCACGATTTGCCGGGACAGACCGTTATTCCATATGTTTCCAGTCTTTGCCGGGCAGGCTGATCTTGCTCTCAGGATAAGGAGACCGGCAAGCAAAGGCAGGAGTTCCTTGGCTAGCGGTCAAGATCCCCGGGAAATTCTTACCTATTATAGCACGCCCGGCTCGGCTGTGGCGACAACCTAAGACCAGGAGCATCAGGCCAGCTCATATCGAAGACGGTTGCCATCCACCGGGGAGCTCCCTGGCGGGTGGTAATCCGCCGCCCTACCACCTTGTGTCTCAGTTTGGCCTTGGTTCAGGTGCCGGAAAGTCTTTGCCGGTAAGCCCGCCAGTACTGCTCATCCGAGCCGGCGAGCCAGCATTGGAATAGGAATCCATTGATCAATTAAAATTAATAGCTTAACCAAATCTTTGTCATTTCTTAGCTGGAAGTTCCGTTTTATGGTGTCTCTCGGACCGGTCAGTCTTCTATCCTAGTGAAAGCGCGCTTGCCCTCGATAGGGCGATAAACCGAGCCAAAGTCAAAGGCATAATTGAAATCGTCTTTCTCCCGCTTTCTTTGTTCCCTGAGATCAATATTATGAATGATCAGCAGTTCTTCGTTGATGTTGGAGCCCTGTAATAGTTTCAGACCGGAAGGGGCCCAAAGGCCGGAGCCGCCCCAGAAATGGGCTCCGGTGATGCCGTGTTCGCCCACGGCATTACAAGCAATGATCCACACCTGATTGGTGGCTGCAACCGCCGGCATGACCATATCCCAGAGATTGCCATAATACACGTCGGAGCCCACATTCATTCCTGGATAATCCCGCCGAGCCAGGGATCGCCAGGAGGCGATTTGGATAATGGCATCCACCTCATCAATCTTGGCATACTCCAGAACCAACTGGGAAAACAGAATATCGTAGCAGGTGGTGAAACCGAACCGCCCATGTTTTTCATCTACGATGAGGCGGTCATCATTGCCGGAGTTCGTAAAAATCCTTTCCAGAGGGGGAAGGAAAATCTTATCGTAAACTTCGTTTGGATTGCAATAGTCATGAGATTTACACAGTAGAAAGCTGGTGTTGAAGAATTTATGGTTGGGCCCCTGGCGGACAGTGTTAAAAATAATGCCGCATAACTGGTCACCGAGATAAGGTTGGAGATGTTTATCAACCCAGTCGGTGTTATTCTCAATGACCGCCTGCTCCATGTAACGCCAACAGCGTGGTTCATCCTCCCAGAAATAGCCAGACAGGGAAAACTCGGGAAAGATGGCCAGGTTGACCTTTTTGGCCTTAAAGACCTCCAGGGCCCGGAGCATTTTGTCCTTGTTGGCTTCAATGTCGGGGACCACAGCGTGTAAATTGGCGATGCCCAGGGAAAGATGGCGATCTTCGCTGGAAAAGGCCCGTTCGATAATAATGAAGCCATTCTCGGAGCCGGAGGCTGTTGAGTCGATTTTCACCTTTTAACTCCTCTCACCAGAGATTGGATGGTAGTCCGCCTGGGTTGATGCCGGCATTAAATTATCCTCTTTATATAAAATATTTATGCTGATTCCCATCTTTTACTGCGGCATAATCAAGATAGAAACCTGTTGCCGTTATGAAACACCTCTTATCAGTGTCGATGCAAGTGCCCCGGGCCCGAGCGGAAGTATTTGGCTTCTTTGCGGAGGCGAACAATTTAGAAACTATCACCCCGCCGGAGTTGCATTTCCATATCGTTTCCCCCCAAACGATCATCATTCAGAAGGACACCTATACAAATACCGTCTGCGGCTTTTCGGCATAACTTTTGCCTGGTTGACCCGGATTACCCAGGGGGAAAGGGTAATGATTACCGCCGGAACACCTTTTGGCAAACGCAGCGTTACCAACTTCCTCAAAGCCGATATCATCTGATTGACGCGGCCCCAAAAGTAGGGTCTTACTTTTCTTGACTTTCTGGAATACGGACGGGCGTAGCATCTCTTGGGAAGATTTCCAGAGCTGCCTTTTGGTAAATGCGCAGCAGAGACAGGAGGAAGGAGAGAATCAGGGGACCCAGGATAAACCCGACCATCCCGAAGTAGCTAATACCTCCCAGGATGCTGAGGAAGATGAGAACAGTCGAAGTGGATTGCACTCCCTTGATCAGGATCGGTCGAAGCAAGTTATCCACCATGCTGATAATCAGGCTTCCCCACAGGAAGAGACCGAGAGCCAGACCAAGGTCCCCCCGGAAGTAAAGATAAATTACTCCTGGGAGCCAAATGATGACCGGACCCACTACCGGCAGAACCGAAGCTACCCCCATCATGGCCCCCCAGAACACTGGCTCCGATACCTGGAACAGGAAAAAGCCCAACCCGCCCAGGATTCCTTGGATGAGAGCCACGATCAAAGTGGTGCGGATGGTGACTTTGATGGTAGCTTCAGTGACTTGCAGTATTTCCTGGTTATGAACTTCATCCAGAGGAGAAAGTTTCTTGATTTCGCCGATGAAGGCGTCTCCCTGGAGAAACATAAAAAAGGTGAGAAATAACACCAGGAGGAGATTAAGAAAATAAGAAATGAATCTTCTGGCCAGATTAATGGCATTATCGTAAATGAACAGGCTAACCTGGCTTAACACCGTTTGGAGCACATCCTCCAGATCGGCCTGTTCCGGCACTGCCAGACCCAGATTTTCCAAAGAGTCTCTCACCAGATCCCATTTGGCGCTGATTTGTGGCCAGACCTGATCGCTTTTCAACCCGGCACTCACGGAACTGTAAAGTTCCAGGGCCTGTTTGGCCATAATATTCGCCAGAGTCCACAGGGACAAGGTGATCAGCAGGCTCAGGACGACGCAGGTGCAGAAGGCTGCCAGGGCCCGCTGCCCGCGCATCAGCACGGTTAGGCCCCGATAGAGTGGTCTGGTGGTGAAGAACAATACAAAGGCCAGAAAGATCTGGACCAAGTAGGGCTTAATAATTATATAGAAAAAATAAAGAACAACAAGTGTGAGAGCGGCAAAGAAAAGTTTAGCATAAGCGCTTGGAAAAACCGCCGGCTTTCCTGGGCGGGGGGGACGCTGATTGGCTTGGCTAAGCTTCCGGCTTCGGGGCCGGACCCGGTAAAATGTCAGGGGGCTGGTTTTCTTCACAGAAAAATCCGCTCAGGTTAAGAGATTACCAGATTTTAAAAATTGTTGTGCATTATTACAAGGGGGGATCCCCTGATTCCGATAATTTTCCCGCCATCCGGCAAGGGCACCGATTTTGCTTGACCGAAGTGGTTTGAATGATAAATATATACATTTTGACCTGTCGATTAACTATACCCGTTGATTAATAAATCTGCGTCAAGAAAGGACTTCCCATGTCTGTAAGGTCAAACCTTTCCATGGCGACCGTGGCTTATTTCTCCATGGAAATTGGGGTCGAGCCCGAGATTCCCACCTACAGCGGCGGCTTGGGCATACTGGCCGGAGATACGCTGCGCTCCGCGGCGGATTTAGGAGTGCCCATGTTGGGAATAACCCTCTTGCACCGGAAGGGGTACTTTCGACAACATCTAGATGCCCTGGGAAATCAGACCGAAAGCGCCGAACTTTGGAACCCCGAGGACATGCTGGAACCCTTGGCGCCAACAGTTACTATAACCATCGAGGGCCGGCCGGTTCAGGTGCGAGCCTGGCGCTACCAAATACAAGGCTATTCCGGTCATACAGTACCGGTATATTTCCTTGACACGCGTTTACCGGAAAACCGCGCCTGGGATCAGACCATAACCGACCATCTGTATGGCGGGGATGACTATTACCGCCTGTGCCAGGAAGTGGTCCTAGGGATGGGCGGCATAGCCTTGTTGTCGGCCCTGGGACTGGATGGCAAAGTCATCTATCATATGAATGAAGGCCATTCCGCCCTCCTGACCCTGGCCTTGCTGGAGCGACAAATGCCACCCCAGACAGATCAGCCTCCCACCGAGGCCGAAGTAGAGGCCGTACGGCAGCAGTGTGTGTTTACCACCCACACTCCGGTGCCGGCCGGCCATGACCAGTTTCCTTGGGACCTGCTGGAGCGGGTTGTGGGAAGGAAACGGGCCGTCCTCCTACAAGCCACGGAATGCTGCATTATGGGCCGGCTCAACATGACTTACATGGCCCTACGTTTTGCCCGTTATATCAATGGCGTGGCCATGCGGCATGGTGAGGTATCGCATGGCATGTTTCCCAATTATCCTATTGACGCGATTACTAACGGGGTTCATGCCCCTACCTGGACCTCACCCGCCTTTGCTGAGCTTTATGACCGGCATATCCCGGAATGGCGGCAGGACAACTTTTACCTGCGTTATGCCATTGGCATCTCTCTCCCGGAAATCCAGGAAGCTCATGCCTGGGCCAAACGAGAACTCCTGAGCGAAGTGCAGAGACGCACCGGGGGGCATTTAAGCGATAATGTCCTGACCATTGGCTTCGCCCGGCGGGCGACCTCTTATAAGCGGCAAGACCTGCTGTTTTACGACCTGGAGCGCCTTAAAGCCATGGCCCAACGAGTGGGCCGGCTCCAGGTGATTTACGGCGGCAAGGCCCACCCCCGGGATGAGGGCGGCAAAGAGATGATCCGGCGGGTGTTTCAGGCCGCCGCCACCTTGGGTGACGCCGTACGGGTGGTTTACCTGGAAAACTACGACATGGCCCTGGGTAAGCTCATCTGTGCCGGGGTTGACCTGTGGTTGAATACCCCGCTTCGGCCCCAAGAGGCCTCGGGAACCAGCGGCATGAAAGCGGCCTTGAATGGCGTCCCCAGCCTCAGTGTCCTGGACGGTTGGTGGGTGGAGGGCCACGTCGAAGAGGTGACCGGTTGGTCCATCGGTGCGGACTTGAAAACTCCGGGCGACCAGGCCCGCGATGCCGCTTCGCTGTACGACCAGCTGGAGCGGGTAATTATGCCCAAATATTATGGCAATCAGACCGGTTACGCTCAAATCCGGCGCTACGCCATTGCCTTGAATGGCTCCTTTTTTAACACCCAACGCATGGTTTCCCAGTATGTTGTGAACGCCTATCTGCCACCCAACAGGAATTAAAGAAAAACTAAAAAGACCACTTAGTGTCAAAATATCATGGGGTTACACATCAAGTTTTTGTAAGACCCCACTAGTAACTTGATAGCCCCAGGTAGGCGAACAACTCCCCCCTTGCCCGGCAGCCATTCCAGGTTGCCGTGGGTGCCCACATGGATCAGGACATCAGCCCCGAAAATACGATCCATATACATATAAGTGGCAATATACTGGTGGAGCGGCGGGATATCGGGATCGTGGAGGATCTTGCAGACCCGACCATCGCACCGAG
>JAQVHY010000187.1 GCA_028695935.1 Desulfobacca sp. | reverse complement strand
ATGTACAAGGGAACTTTTTTACCGAATAGTTTTTCCAACTGAATAAATATCCGAGCGCCCAGCAGGGAATGTCCCCCGAGAGCAAAGAAATCATCATACACGCCGATGGGGCGGATACCCAAAACCCTTTCCCAGACCTGGATTAATTGTCGTTCGACCGCATCCCGGGGACCTACAGAGCCCCGAGCGTCAGTGCGATCGGCCAGATTCGGAATAGGCAGAGCCTGTCGATCTATCTTTCCATTCGGATTCAAAGGGAATTTATCTAAAAAGACAAAAAAGGCCGGTATCATGTAGGGAGGCAGTCGGTCCCGGAGAAAGTTTCGCAAGGCCTCGCTGGTAACCGAAGCCTCTCGGGAGGTCACAACATAGGCCAGCAACCGTTTATCCCCGGATTCGTTCTCCCGGGCTACAACCAAGGCCTCTTTAACCCCGGCATGGTTCAGTAAGGCCTCTTCAATTTCTCCCGGTTCAATGCGAAAGCCGCGAATCTTGATCTGGTGGTCTAGGCGTCCCAGGAACTCAACATTCCCGTCCGGTAGATAACGGGCCAGATCTCCGGTCTTATAAAGGCGAGAACTGCTCTCCGGATGAAACGGGTCGGGAATGAATTTTTCGGCTGTTTGCTCGGGCCTTCTCAGATAGCCCAGGGCCAGGCCGTCACCGCCGATGCACAATTCCCCGGTGATGCCGATGGGGACCGGCTGGAGCTTGCGGTCCAGAATATAAATCGACGTATTCGCAATGGGCCGGCCGATGGGAATAGGAATGTTTTCCCTTGGAATCTCTGATACTTCATACCAGGTGGCGAAGGTGGTACATTCGGTCGGACCATACGCATTGAGCAGACGGGCCGGGGGACCATGCTGCATCACTTTCCTGACCCAACGCGGTTCCAGAATTTCTCCGCCCATGAGCAGGTCTCGAAGGGGTCGAAAAGTATCAGGGACTTCACGAGCACATTGATGAAACAGGGCTGGCGTCAGAAACAGGACATTTATCTTCTCTTTTCGGATAAAGTCGGCCAGATCGGTTGGGGATAAGAGAATCTCTTTAGGAATTCCAATCAGGCACCCCCCGTTGAGGAGGGCTCCCCAGATTTCGAAGGTGGCGCCATCAAACGAGACATTGGATGCTTGGGCAACCCTGTCCGATGGCTGAAAATGGACATAATTAGTATGTAGTACCAGGCGGTTGATGGCATAATGGGGGACAGGCACCCCTTTGGGCCGGCCCGTCGATCCCGAGGTATAAAATATACAGGCCGGGAGATCCGACCTGGCTTCGCTTGCGATCCTCTCGGTGTTTTCTGATGAAAATCTACCGCGATCCTTGTCCATCAGAATGGTTTGAATCGGCAATTTAGGCATTTGCCCCACAAGGCTCTGTTGGGTGAGCAGTACCGGGGTCTGAGTATCCTCAAGCATAAAAGCGATTCTCTCTCGGGGATATTCCGGATCAAGAGGGACATAGCAACCGCCGGCTTTGAGGATGCCTATCACTCCAATCATCATCTCCAGCGAGGGCTCCACACAGATACCTACCGGAACTTCCGGACCGATTCCCAGTTTTTTGAGGCAATGGGCCAACTGGTTTGCTGAGGCGTCAAGTTGTTGGTAGGTAAGCTGACGCCCGCCGAACTTCAAGGCCGGCGCCTCAGGGGTTTGCAAGGCCAGGTTTTCGAAAAGGTGATGAATGCATTGATCTTTCGGATAATCTGTTTCAGTGGCGTTCCACTCCACCAGAATCTGATGCCTTTCCGGTTCGGTCAGGAACGGCAAGGTGCAGATAGGTTCCTCGGGGTGAGTCGCTAGGCCATTCAGTAACGTCAGGAAATGCCCCGTCAGGCGCGATATGGTAGGCGCATCAAAGAGATCGGTATTGTACTGAAAGGAACAATGGATGCCATCGTCCCGCGGCCAAACCGTTAAGCTGAGGTCGTACGGCGCTATGCCAGGATCAAAGCTTACTTCCTCAAAAAGCAGATCCTGCAACTGCACCCGGATTGTCGGGGTAGAAACATAATTATACCGCGCCTGGAAAAAGGGTGTCCGGCTTAACTCGCGTTCTACCTGTAACGCCTGGACAATCTCGGCAAAATGAACCCCCTGGTGGGCAAGGGCCTCCCGGTAGATAATTTTAATCTCCTCTAATAGCTGGCGGAAGGAATGCATATCAGAGACCTGCGTCCGCAGTACCAGGAAGTTTTCCAAATAATCGATACGATTTTCAGATCCCGGCCAAGTCCGGCCAGGAAGGGAATATCCCACAGTAAGATCCGGCTGGTGGGTATAGCGGTAGAGCAGGGTGAACAGCGCTCCCAGGATGAGGAGAGACAGGTCAGCTCCTTCCCGTTGACTCAAACTTTGCAGTGCTTCGGCCACGGTACCTGGGAGAACTACGGATTGGGTTGCTCCCCCATACGTCTGAATCGGCGGACGAGACCTGTCAATGGGAAGCTCCAACGGCGGAAGATTGCCGAGCTGATTTTTCCAATAGGAAAGGTCAGCCTCGATCCGATTTTGACCCATTTCAAGTGGTAACCTATCAGAATAAGAGTCATAATCGGATGCCGGGGGCGATGGTAGGGAGGCGCCGGACGAAATGGACTGATAAACCTCGATTACCTCTCTTAAGAGGATTTTAATAGCATACATGTCACAAATAATCTGGTGCAGCAGCAGAAAGAGAATGCTTTCGCTATTGCTGAGGCGAAATAAGGTCATCCGCAGTAAAGGGCCGCTGGTTAAATTGAAGGGGACTTTTACTGCCGCAATCATTAAACGCTCAGCCTCAGATTTCCGTGACTGGTAGGGTATTTCTCCTAGATCAATGATTTCGAGGTTTCGATGGGGAGGGTGAATAAAGGCCACGCTTGGATTTCCGTCGCGGAAAGGAAACTCTGCCGACAAGAATTTATGGCGTCGGACTATCTGGTAAAGGGTTTCCTCCAAGACGCCGATATCAAGCGATCCGGTTAACTCTAACGCCCCAGAGATATTGTATCCGAAACTATCAGGTTGGATTTGCTGCAAAAACCAGAGGCGTTCCTGAGCTGCGGATACCATCATTTTTACCCGATCCATTAATTGGTCTGAGTATTTCACCTTTCAATTGAGTTAAAAAATAGTCTGCCAGGCCGGCAAGGGAAGGGCATCGCGTCTTTCGTGTCTGTTCCGCCGAATACCGGCTTCCCTCGGTCTTGGGATTGTTTCCCAGGATTGCCTTGTTTATTAAGGCAGTGAAGGAAATTATACATAATTGGCAGGATTTGGCAAATTTCATTTTCGCCGTCCAATACTGCAGAGGCGAATCTTGTATTCGCCCCAAAATGTTAATTGGTATCTGGTTCATCTCCCAAAAACCAAAGGCAAGCCTTGTTGGCTTGCCTTTGATAGATGGGTTAAGATTAGAAATAATTTACCGGCCGGCGACCTTCATTCGGGAAATGGAGCGCCGTAGGGCGGCTTCAGCCCGGGCCCAGTCGATTTCTGCGGTCCGGCCCATGGCCAGGCGCTTCTCGGCCCGTTCCCGTGCCCGCTTGGCCCGCTCGATA
>JAQVHY010000076.1 GCA_028695935.1 Desulfobacca sp. | reverse complement strand
GAAAGTGAATTTCTGGTCCAGTGTTGTTCCCACCGGACCAATTATACATACTTTTAAAAAAGTACAAGTTCGCTTGTGAAATATTTTTGCGATGCTTCCTTCTCTCAGATGACTGAAGTGTTACGAATAAATTAATCTTCTTAAATGAAAGGAGAAAACCGCAAACGCGATGCGGCCCCCTGGGCACAGGTTAACCACCTGTGCCACCAAATTTTCTAACAATTTGAGCACCCGGCAGCCTTAATAAAACTTTGGCCGGCAGCTCAAAGAAGCGCGCTATGGTGGTTATAGGAGTCAGATGACTTTGTTAAGGGGATATTCAATAATTCCCGTAACCCCATTCTTGATCAGTTGGGGGATGAGACTGCGCACCTCAGCCTGATGGACCACCACTTCTACCGAAAACCAGTCGGTTTTATACAGCGAAGCAATGGTAGGGGCCTGGAGACAGGGGAGCATGTCTACCACTGAGGCTAGATATTTTTCCGGGACATTCATTTTCAGGCCCACCATCTTTTCGGCCTGTAAAGCTCCTTTTAGTAATAGGGCGATGTGCTCAATTTTCTCCCGTTTCCAGGCATCCTGTTCCCAGATCGTGGGATTGGCAATTAATTGCGGGTTGGATTGAAAGAGTTCATGGATGATTTTGAGGCCGTGCGCCCGGATCGTGCTGCCGGTTTCGGTAACCTCGACCACCGCGTCCACCAACCCGGCGGCGACTTTGGCCTCGGTGGCCCCCCAGGAAAATTCAACTTTAATCGGGATCTGGCGTTCCGCAAAGTAACGTCTGGTATAATTGACCAGTTCGGTGGCGATCTTCTTGCCAGCCAGGTCTGCTAGAGATTTAGCAGGGGACTCCGCCGGGACCGCCAGCACCCAGCGGGCCGGCTTGGGGCTGGTCTTGGAATAGATCAGATCGCTTACCACTACCACCTGGGAGTCATTTTCCATGATCCAGTCCCGGCCCGTAAGGCCGCAGTCCAGGGTGCCGTTTTCGACATAGCGGGACATCTCCTGGGCCCGACACATCGAGCAACTGATCTCGGGGTCATTGATATCCGGAAAATAGCTCCGGCCATTCACTGAGAGCTTCCACCCGGATTTATTAAACAGTTCTATGGTGGCTTTTTCCAGGCTACCCTTAGGAATACCCAGTTTCAGGTTGTTCACTTATAAACCTCCTTAGGATCAAAGACCTTGGTTCCCACGGCGCGATAGTTCTCCCCTTCCACTAAATTATGAAAGCAGCTCCGATAGCCCTTATGGCAGGCGGCCCCGCCTACCTGCTCCACCTTGAGGAGCACTGAATCCTGATCGCAATCCAGATAGATTTCCTTGACCAACTGGATATGGCCCGAGGTTTCACCTTTAATCCAGATTTTCTGACGGGTCCGGCTATAATAGTGGGCCCGACGCGTGGCCCGCGTAAGTTCCCAGGCTTCGGCATTCATAAAGCCCAGCATCAAGACCTCGCCGGTCTGGTAGTCCTGAACAATAGCTGGCACTAGACCATTAAGTTTGCTGAAATCTAACACTGAATTAACCTTTCTTGAAGAACTGGCGGTCTATTTCCAGAAAAAATACTCCTTTTGGCTTGAATTCGCAAGCCGCGATGATAATTTTTAATACAAAATTAACCTGAGGATTCTATGAGCAAGGTTATTCAGTTCAGCGATTTGGCCCGCCAACAGCAGTTTCATTTGCTGGAGCATAAACGCCAGGAGTTCCAGGAGCGAGAGAATTATCTGGCCCGAATGCGTAAGCTCATGTTTCAGATCGAAGCCCAGATGCGTCAGGCCGAGATCGAACAGCAGGAATTATATCGCCAACTATTGGAAGTCTATCAGATTGAGATAAATTTTCCCGAACTCGGCGACCGAGTCGGCCTACATCGTCTTTTCGCTGAACATCCGGCCCTGTTGACCCTTAGCCAATTTTTGGAAGGACGGCTGGAAATCGAGGAGTGTTATAAGCGTCTCAAGGAGCTCCAAAATCTTCCCATTGAACCATGAATTCTTATTCGCCGTTTATTCCACGTCGATTTAAGATCCGGCTTATTCCGGCGCAGTCAGGGCAGTTATCAGGTCTGACTGAATATAAAGTCATAGATTGACCGATCGGAGACCAAGGGCAGCCAGAAGCGGTTTAGATTGACCATCAGGCCGGGGCTGACTTTGACATTTACCAAAATAATCATTAAGCTAAAATTGATAATTTGAGTATTCTGGTAATTATCGTGGATCCAGAGAATGAGAGCAGGCCAGATCTGGTAATGCCAAAAGATACGCCCCATTGCTCGGGTCTGGAGGCGTGCTTTTCAATGCTCTGTTTTTAAGAAACTTTAAAAATTTGTTTTAACGTTTCAGAGGAGAAAAAATGACCACAGGTAATCAACAAGAAATCGAGCCGGTCCAACTGTCACTGGACAGCCCCTTTAAATTTCACTGTCATAAGGGGTTGGATTGTTTTACCCATTGTTGTGCCCGGACGACAATCAGATTAACCCCTTATGATATACTACGGCTGCGCCGGCGATTGGGTCTTACTTCTGGTGAGTTTTTAGAGCGTTATACCCGTCAGGACATCCATGCGAAATCCGGTTTGCCAGAGGTTTATTTGGACATGAGCCAGGACCCGGAAGGCCGTTGCCCTTTTGTGGGACCACAGGGGTGTCAGGTTTATGAAGACCGGCCGGTCACCTGTCGCTATTATCCCCTGGGTCAGGGAAGCGTCCTGACCAATGACGGCCTGCAAGAGTTTTATGTCTATATCCAGGAAGAGCATTGCCAGGGCTTTGGCGAGGGCACTGAGACTACGGTGGCCGCCTGGCGGCATGAGCAAGGAGCTGATCAATACGACGACCTGAACCGGGAATGGAAGATCATGATGCTGATGGACTACCCCGAGGATCGGATCGTCATAAATGAGCGCGTCCGCCGACTGTTCTATATGGTGGCCTATGACCTGGACCAATTCCGCCAATTCGTGTTCGAAACCCCTTTTTTGAGTGTCTTCGAGATCAGTCAGGAGCTACAAAACCGGATTAAAACCGATGATGAGGAGCTGCTCAGATTTGGCTATCAGTACCTCAAGCATATGTTATTAATTACCCCGACCTTGAAGATGAGCGACGAAGCTCGCACAACGGTGAATCCCGCCATAACCCGATTGGACATGCAATTTTAGATAATCATCGCTTCCACGCATCTTCCCGAGGGGATCATGTGCAAGGCTGGCTCCAAGATTAGAGGTAGGGTATTGGATAAGTCGAAAAAATGCCCAGCGCCATTTTCGGTTTAAACAAGAACCCCATAATTTACTTAGATAAATGAAAAGTGTTTTGTTTATCTGCTTTCAGACCCGGGCTCGCAGCCAGATAGCCGCGGGAAAGCTGCGACCAGGGCCATGACCGCGGTCTGGCGTTTGCTTGACCACGGCCCCAGCCCGGCGGACTGGAATCTGGCGGTGGATGAAGCCCTGTTGGCCTCACATGTTGATGACCAAGGCCCCCCGACCCTGCGATTTTATCAATGGTCAACCCCAACTCTATCTTTGGGAGCCGGGCAAAAATGGCCACTCCCCTCCCTAGATGTAACCTGTCGGGACTTAGGACTGGCTGTGGTGCGCCGGCCGACTGGCGGACGGGCGGCCCTACATGGCGGCGATCTGACCTATAGCCTAATAGCCGGAGCCCGGGACGGATTCCCGGTGTCGACCACCCTGGTCTATCGCCTTCTGTCCCAGGCTCTCAAGACGGGTCTGAAGAGACTGGGCATTGTGGCTGAGTCAGGTGCGGCCTTTCGACTGGGGGCCGCCTTTGCCTGTTTTGCGCTGGCAACCCCGGCCGACCTTACCTGGCAGGGGCACAAATTTATGGGCAGCGCCCAGGTCTGGCGGGGCCAGTCTTTTTTGCAACAGGGCTCTATCATTCTACAATCTCAGGCAGAAATTTGGCCGCGGTTATTATCTAACTGCCAGCCCCAGTCTGTTAAAGCCATGCCGCTAACGGCAATGGCTGAAATTCTGCAACTGCCATTTAGCTTGGCAACTCTTAAGACTGCCTTACTGCAGGGATTCCAGGAGGCTCTGGGAGTTATGTTCCAGGCAGGGGAACTGACCCGACCCGAAGCCATCTGGGCTGAGTCCAGACGCGCCGAGCTAAGGCTCTAGTTCTCTTAGCTATCTAAATAAATTATGGTGACGAGAGCTACAAGGAGCCTGGTGTTTTCCCCAGTCACTGTCATAGAAGTCTCTCCCCGTTGCTGGGGGATTATCTGGCGTTGGCGGCACCGCGGGCAGGTATTGTGGGTCCCGGGGTCAGAAAATCGTCCCTGGCCGTTTGATCAAAGGGCTATTGGCCGCGGTTTTTAGGTTTCTGGGTCTAAAGTAGATTGGCGGCTAGGTGTTCGCCTCATAAACTAATAACTGACAATCCTCTTACCTAGAATAAGGTCGGCCGATGGTAATCTCAAAGCGCTTTGCCAACCTTGCGGGCCACTTTGCGCACCTCATCAATGATGATAACAATATTTTCCAAATTCTCGCTGATGGTTTGTAGCCTTTGATAATGCTTGGAATCCTGATCGACCTCCATGAGCAACAAATCAACCGTTCCCGTAACCACCACTAGGGGTTGGGCCAATTCATGCAGTCTTTGGCGGATATTTTGGCCGGTGTTGGCCAGATCCTTAACAAATTCTGGTGTTACTGCAAGGCCGGGTCCTTCACTAGTAGAGTCAGGTTGCCCTTGAGGGGTATAATTTGGTTGGGGTTGCTCTTTTAATGTCATGAAGGATTCCCTGTGCTGGTCTAATCTCGCAATTTGACTTCTGACTTCAGAGATGATTTGCAAGATGACTTTTAAATGTTGGTTAACGGTTTGTAAGGCTTCGCTATAGTTAAGTTCATGATTGAGTTCGGTTAATAATAAATTTATATTCCCATTGACCATGATCATGGTTTGGGCCAATTCTTTGAGCGCCAAACGGATATTTTTGATAGCAGCACTATCTACGGTTACAGGCCCCTCCATCGACGTAGTTTCCTATCTTTGGTAAGCGGGAGGCTTGCCGATTTGAGATCTCATGTGCATCAGATAACCGTTTTCTTTGTAGATTGGAGCATGCAAAATTTACGCCATTTTTATAAGTTGTTTATAATACAACCATAAAAGCTTCATAGGAAAAGCCTGGGGGTAAAATCTGGGTGGTTTCTTAAATCACCCTGGGATCAGAATCCGATGATCAAAAATTTAGCAACAGGAGTAACCCGAAAATTCCCTCATTGTGATTCAGAATTTTAAGATAATCAGGGATTGGCAGTTAAAGATAGGGATACCCCACAATTTTTGGCTTGCCCGGGTCTCCACCCTGTAGGTTAGTTATCGGAAGCATGATGGAAAAACTTGAGGTAGTAAACCAAAAAAATTTGGTTATCGGACAAGCTTCCCGCTGCCAAATCCACCGCTTGGGGTTAATGCACCGGGCTGTCCAGATCTTTGTGTTTGATGATCAGGGTCGTCTTTATCTGCAACGGCGCAGTGCCCGAAAAGACCAGTACCCGGGACATTGGGACTCTTCTGCCGCGGGACATGTTGACCCGGGGGAAAGTTATGAAGCTTGTGCCCGACGTGAGTTAAGGGAAGAATTGGGGCTTAGCGCCCCACTATGCCGGTTGGCCCGGATCGGTCCCTCGGCCCAGACCGGTTGGGAACATGTTGAATTTTATGCTTGCCGGGCAGAGACCGAACCCCACCCGAACGCAGAGGAGATCGACACCGGCGGATTTTTTAGCATCGCTGAAATTGAGGGCTGGCTGCGAAATCCGGGATTCAAGATTACACCGGCATTCCGCCGTTTGTTTGTCCTCTGGCAGGATCTGGCCTCCCAGGCCCAGGGTCCCGAGTCGGCCATCTGGAACCCGGCCTTAGAAAGCTAATCGCGGGGCACTGCCAGCATCCGGTTGACCGCGGTCAGGGCCTTAAGACGGGTCGCTTCGGGGATCTGAATGACGTGCTGCAGCTCTCGCAAGGCTGAAATAACATCATCCAAAGAAATGCGCTTCATGTCCGGGCAGAGCAGGCAGGACGAGGGGCAATAAAATCTTTTATGGGGATTTTCCTTTTGCAGGGCATGGATCAGGCCCATTTCGGTGCCGACAATAAATTCCGCTTGATCTGACTGGCGGGCATAGACCAACATCCCGGAGGTACTGCGAATTACTTCCGCCAGGTCCAAAACCTCAGGGCGGCATTCCGGATGGGCCATGAAAATCGCCTTTGGATGAGCGGCCTTGCAAGCCTCCGCCTCAGCTCGGGTGAAATTATCGTGAATATTACAACATCCCTGCCAATACAGGACCTGTTTGGTGGTATGGCGGGCGGTATAGAGGGCCAGGTTGCGATCCGGTACCATCAACACCCTCGAATCGGGGAGCGAGTTGACTACCTTGACGGCGTTGGCCGAAGTACAGCAAATATCGCTTTCGGCCTTAACCTCGGCATAGGAATTCACATAAGTAACCACCGGGACCCCAGGTAGTTCTGCCTTCCGGGTTCTAAGGGCGGCAGCCGTGATGGTATCGGCCATATAACAGCCGACATCCAAGCGGGGCAGCAGTACCAGCTTATCCGGGCACAAGATGGCGGCGGTCTCGGCCATAAAACGGACCCCGCAGAACACGATCACGGCCGCGGTAGTTTGGGCCGCTTCGATGGATAGACCCAAAGAATCGCCGGTCAGGTCGGCAATGTCCTGGATTTCTCCGGGTTGATAGTTATGGGCCAACAGAATTGCCTGACGTCGGGCCAACCACTCTCGCACTTCCTGTTGCTTGGGGGTTGAGTTCATCTCGAATTATCTCTAAGTCTATACTTTTCGATCATCCCGGCCTCCAAGTCTGGGGGTTTAGCCGATTGTCAAGCCTTACTCCGAGTTGCTTTTAAAAAACTATTTTCCCTGGATGGTAGGGGCGTAATATATAGCGCCTTAGGGGCTTGATAAATCAAGCCGTGACCCAAAGATCCATCTGATCGCACTTTAGGATTACATCGCGTCCTTTACCACTTCAACGCCCGGCGGAGGAGTGAAAGTAAAAAAGTCTGATTTTAATTGCACATTAAGCTGCAGCTGGTTAAAGGTTATGTAAGTCTGATCACCGTAGGCATTGGCAAATTCCAGGGCCTGAACGACATAGGATTGGGGGTCAATGGTAAGCGCCAGCCATTGCAGTTCGGGCTGGGGGGCCACCGGCCTCAGATCGATTTTAAGCGGCTGACCTTCCTGATAAGGTCGCCGCCAGGCAATGTTAAAATCTTTCTGCAGCTTACCCAGCCCGGAGAAGAACCGCATTACCAGGTCTGATCGCAAGACCTGGCCCAGGGGATAAACCATTACCATGTGGTCCTGGGGAATATAAATCCACACCTGTTGGCCATCAGAGATTACCTCTTTGCGCTGTCCCGGCGGCTTTTGATATTCCCAGCGCATCTGGCAGGGTTTACGGAAATATACCCAACCTTCGCCGGTATCCGCCGCCCCCGAGGCGCGCAGGCGGGACTCCTGCCGGAAGTAAGCTTTAAAGGCCCCGGTAATATCATATTTTTGTTGCACCCGGGCCACTACCTCCTGAGGGGTAAGAGCGAGTGCGGGGATGGCTAAAGTGGACAGAAAAATCAGGACTGACAGCGCTAACCGCGCCGACCAGAAAAGCCTAAATGTCATGTAGGTACTCCACTAAGTTATTTTTAACTACTGAGCACACATCTGGCATTAAATATCAGACAACGGGGAGTTCTGTCAAGGTAATGCCGCCCTGCGGTACAGCTCTCCGGCGTGATAAGAACTGCGGACCAACGGTCCGGCGGCCACTCCCCGGAAGCCTAGCTCATGGGCCAGTTGGGCCCAATGGTCAAATTCCTCCGGCGGCACATACCGGGCTACCGGGGTATGCGCGCCCGAAGGGGCCAGATATTGCCCCAGGGTGATCAGTTCCACGCCCGCGCTTTGCAGGTCTTGCAGAACCTGATAAACCTCGTCCGGGGTCTCCCCGAGACCGAGCATCAGCCCGGATTTGGTCACGATTTCCGGGGCCAGGTCTTTGATCTGGGCCAGCAACTGGAGGGAGCGCTGATAACCGGCTCCTGGTCGTACCTGGGGGTAGAGCCGGGGCACGGTTTCGACATTGTGGGCCCAGACTTGGGGGCGAGAGGCCGCCACGTGTTCCAGGGCCTCGGCCTGGCCGTTAAAATCTGGCGTCAAGACCTCTATAGTGATTCCCCGGGTGCCCAAACGCACGGTGCGGACCACTTGGGCAAAATGACCGGCGCCGCCATCCGGCAGGTCGTCACGAGTTACCGAAGTAAAGATGGCATGCCTGAGGTGCAACTCGCGCACGGCCTGCAACAGGCGGAAAGGTTCGTCTTCGGCCACCAGCGTCGGTTGCCCGCGGGGCACGGCACAGAACCGGCAGCCCCGGGTGCAGACCTCGCCCAGAATCAGAAAGGTTGCCACGCCCTGGGCAAAGCAACTGCCCAGATTAGGGCAGCGGGCGCTTTGACAGATGGTTTTCAGTCGCAAGCCGCGCAAAATCTGGATAGTTTGTTGATAAACTGAAGGCGGCGGAAAATGCTGAGTGGCGATCAGATGGTCCACCAGCCAGGCCGGGAATTTCATTGTTAATCCATCAATGGCAGACTTAGGCTAGTCTCCATCCGTAAACCCATTGTTCTTTTCCCCCTTGATGGGCGAGGTTTGGGGTAGCTATAAAAAATACCATAAAACTTAATATGTTGAAATTTATACCCCCTCCCTCCAACTCCCTCCCCCCCAGGGGCGGGAGAGTTTCCGGATGAAAACTAGGCTAATAAGTAAATTAACCAAAATCAGTTGTAAACTTGATAAAAACTAATATATTATAAAAAAAATAAGCCATGGTTTAATGATAATTGCAATTTAGCCGACTCGCAACTCCGCAACCATAATTTAAGGAGGAAGAGCTGATGGCACCTGGGCACTACTGTTTCTCGTTTGAAGAGGGAGACGGCAAAAACAAACAGTTATTGGGCGGGAAAGGGGCAAATCTGTGCGAGATGACCCAGATCGGCTTGCCCGTACCCCCCGGATTCGTGATTTCCACCGAGGCCTGCCTGAAATATTTCGAGCAAGGGGAAAAACTCCCGGAAGGCCTGATGGACGAAGTCCGGCAACATATCGCCGACTTGGAAGAGAAAACCGGCAAAGGCTTAGGGAACCGAGAAAATCCTCTGTTGGTTTCAGTCCGGTCGGGTTCAGCCCTATCGATGCCGGGCATGATGGACACTATCCTTAACCTGGGGCTCAATGACGACACGGTCCAGGGCATGATTCAGCTTACCCAGAATGAGCGGTTTGTCTATGATTCTTACCGTCGGCTGCTGCAATTATTCGGTAAGATCTGTCTAGGGGTGGCCGACGAACATTTCGATAAGGTCTTTGACCAGGTCAAGGAAGAGCAGCATGCCACCTTCGATACCGAGTTGACCGCCGCGGCCCTGCGCGATGTCAGCGAGCGCTTCAAAGAGGTTATCCAGAAACGCACGGGCAGTCCCTTCCCTCATGACCCCTGGCAGCAACTGGAAACCGCCATCGAAGCGGTCTTTAGATCCTGGATGGGCAAACGGGCGGTGGATTACCGGCGCCAGTTCAAAATCACCCCCGAGATGGCCAATGGCACCGCGGTGAATATCGTCACCATGGTCTTTGGCAATCTGGGTAATGATTCGGCTACCGGAGTGGGATTCACCCGGGATCCGGGCACTGGGGAAAACCGCCTCTATGGCGATTATCTGATTAATGCCCAGGGAGAAGACGTGGTGGCCGGGATTCGCACCCCGCGGCCCTTGCGGGACTTGCGTCAGGACATGCCGGAGGTCTATCGCGAGCTGGAGAAACTGCGTCATACTTTGGAAAAGCATTATCGGGAGGTGCAGGACTTTGAGTTCACCATCGAGCGCGGCAAATTATACGCCCTTCAGACCCGGAACGGCAAAATGAATGCCTGGGCCTTGATCAAGACCTCGGTCGATATGGTTAATGAAGGACTATTCAACGAGGAAGTCGCCATTTCCCGGGTCCAACCCGAGATGTTGGAACAACTGCTGCATCGCCGGATCGACCCCGATAACAAAATGGAGCCGATCATCACCGGCATTGCCGCGTCGCCGGGCGCGGCCGTCGGTAAGGTCGTCTTTGATGCGGATCGGGCCGAACAATTGGGCCGCTTGGGAGAGCCGATCATACTGGTGCGCATTGAGACCAAGCCCGAAGATATTCATGGTTTTTTTGCTTCCCAAGGCATCCTGACCAGCCGGGGCGGCAAGACTTCCCACGCCGCAGTGGTCGCCCGCGGCATGGGCAAACCCTGCGTGGCCGGAGCCGAGGCCTTAGAGATTCACTATGATGTTAAGGAAGCCCGGATCGGGGAGCATACCATCCGGGAAGGCGATGTTATCACCATTGACGGCAGCAACGGCAATGTCTACCTGGGCTCGGTGTCTATGTTGGAGCCGGAATTTTCTGAGGATGTCTTCACCCTGTTGGACTGGGCCGATGAGCATGCCGATCTGGAGGTCTGGGCCAATGCTGATACTCCGGAGATGGCGGCCCTAGCACGCAAATATGGGGCCAAAGGTATCGGTCTGTGTCGCACCGAGCGTATGTTCAACGATCCGGAGCGTCTGCCGGTGGTGCGGGAGTTGATCCTGGCCGACAGCCCCGAGGCGCGCAAGATGGCGATTGATCGCCTGATGCCCATGCAACGCTCGGATTTTCTAGAAATTTTCCGGGCGATGAGTGGGCTGCCGGTGACCATCCGCTTATTGGATCCGCCTTTGCATGAATTCCTGCCCACCGCCGAGGAACTGGCCAGTGAGATCAGCAACCTGAAGGAATTTAACCAGATCATGCGCTCCTTGGAGCAACTGCCCGAGACCCTGATGGTTCTGGATCCTGAACTCCGCAAGTACATCCCGGGAATCGAGGCCGTGAGCCGGGAGTTTAGCGACTATAAGCAGCGCGGCCTGGATGAAAGATTGCTCAAACAGAAAGAAAACACGCTGCGCAAGGTCAGAGCCTTGCAGGAAGTTAACCCGATGCTGGGTCATCGCGGGGTGCGGGTGGCTATTTCTTACCCGGAAATCTATGAAATGCAGGTGCGGGCGATCTTTGAAGCCGCGGCTCAGGGCCTACGGGAAGGACTGGAGGTCAAGACCGAGATCATGGTCCCCCAGGTCTGCACCTTACAGGAATTGCTCTGGGTCCATCGTCGGGTGGTAGCCATTCATGAAGAAATCGAGAAACGTTATAACGTCAAAATCAATTATAAGTTTGGTACCATGGTCGAAGTGGTGCGGGCCTGTATGCGAGCCGGCAAGCTGGCCTCGGTGGCCGAATTTTTCTCCTTCGGGACCAACGACTTGACTCAGGCGACCTTCTCGTTTTCCCGGGAAGATGCCGAGAATAAATTTTTGCCGCTTTATACCGAACACCAGATCTTGCAGGATAATCCCTTTGAGATTTTGGACATCAAAGGGGTGGGCCGGTTGATGCAGGTGGCCATCGAATGGGGTCGCAAGACCCGCTCCGATCTCAAGGTGGGGATCTGCGGCGAACATGGCGGAGAGCCGCGCTCCATCAGCATGTGCCGCGAACTGGGACTCAATTATGTTTCTTGTTCACCTTTACGGGTGCCGGTAGCCCGACTGGCCGCCGCCCATGCCCAACTGGGGGCCCAGAAAGCGGCAGGTTCTTTGTAATAAATTTTTAATAGCAATAAAGCCTAAAAACAGAAAGGATAAATATGCAATACTGGAGAATATTGACGGTATGGGGTATGTTGTTAACCTTTATTATTTGCTGGTCAGTGGGCTGTGGCGACAAGCCGGAACCGGCCCAGAAAGAGCCGAGCGTCACCGGTCAAGATGTCAAGGAAAAGGCCAAGTCCGCCTTAGACACGGCCGCGGCCTATCTGCAACAGCAGAAAGAACAGTACCAGAAGCAAATCAATGATAAGCTCCAGGACCTGGATAAAAACACCGCGGACCTGAAAGCCAAGTTGGAAACGCTAACCGCTGATGCCAAGGCCAAGTTCCAGGAACAACTGGACAACTTGCAACAACAAAAACAGGACATCCAGAAGAAATTGGATGAACTGCAAACCCAAGGTGGCCAGGCCTGGGAAAGTGCCAAACCGGAATTAGAGTCCGCCATGAAGGAGTTGAACCAGGCCTATGACAAAGCCCGGGAGGATCTGGCAAAATCTAAGGGAGAATAAAATATTAACCAGGCCAAGGAATTATTTTGAGGCTGAGATGATTTATGCCACCCCTTGAAGGAGAAGAGGAGAGCCCTATGACGCGTATTATTCTGGTCCGACACGGCGAAACCCCTTGGAATAAAGATAAAATTTTTCGAGGCAGCGTAGATATCCCGTTGAATGATACCGGCCGGGAAGAAGCCCGGCTGGCCGGAGAATGGCTCAAGGGCGAAAAGATCGACGCGGCTTATAGTTCTCCTCTCTCCCGGGCCATGGAGACCGCGGAAAACATTGCTCGCCATCACGGCCTCACGGTGCAGAAACTGGAAGGTTTGGCTGACCTTAATTATGGCGACTGGCAGGGTTTGCCCCTGGCCGAGGTCAAGGAAAAATATACCGAGCTCTATCGGCAGTGGGAAACCATGCCTCAAACCGTGCGCTTCCCCAATGGCGAGACCTTAGAGGAAGTCCGGGTGCGGGCCCTGGCCGCGGTCGATACCGTGCTCCAGCGCCATCCGGACCAAAGCATCCTCCTGGCCGCCCACCGGGTGGTCAACAAGGTGCTGATCGCCGCGTTTATCGGGCTGGATAACTCGCACTTCTGGCGCATCGGCCAGGATACTACCGCGGTCAACCGCTTTGATAAGGTCGGCCCTATCTGGAACATCGTCACCATCAACGACAACTGCCACCTGCGTACCCTGGCCCGTGGCCCGTATATCGACTTTTAGCCCAAATATCTCACGTTCCCAAGTACAACTCGGGAACTAGGGAAAAATTAGGTTTTATCACCGAAGGCAATTCTACCATGAGCCAGAGTGGCCCCGACAGCAGGAAGCATTTCGATGCAATCCACGATGATTACATTTTCTTCGCGGAGCATGCTACCGAGGCCGAGCAAGACGTAAACCACTACCTGCCCCACGTGCGTTCTTTGGTGGAATCCGGAGAGCTGGTTCGGCTGCTGGACTTCGGCTGCGGAGCGGGAGAGTTTTTGGACAGATTCCTCTCTGGCGCTGGCTTCCGGCCCAACAGACTGACCATAGCCCTGGTAGAACCTGATGACGTCTACCGGCAGCAAGCGGTGACCCGCACCCAGGCTTTCACTACGGCGTCCGTGGCCGCGTGGCCCTCCCTGCCGACTGAAGTGCAAGATTACTTCCACCTGGCCTTATCCAATCACGTTTTGTACTACGTCGTTGACCTTGATGAGACTCTGCGGCAGATTCTGAATGCGCTAACGGTGGGCGGCCTGTTTCTGATGGCCATCGCCGGCAGTCAGAATGTCCTGATGCAGTTTATCGAACGCTGCTTTGCTCTGCTCCATCAACCCCTGCCTTATTATCGGGCGGAAGAGGTTGACGCATCTCTGGCCCGCCTTGGTATAGCGTTCCAGAAGTATAATGTTCCTTACCAGATAGACTTCTCAGACACACAAGAGAACCGCCTAAAGATTTTGCGCTTCCTGTTAGGAAATCATTTTGCTGAGATGGACCAGCGGGAGGCCCTGAAACTGTTTGATGCCTATTCCAATGATGGGCGAATCGTTATTCACACGTTTCACAACCATTACGTGATCCGGAGAAAATAGGGACCGACGCTATTTTTGCCTTTCTCGTTACCAAGCTAAGCTTGGGAATGGTTTTATATTCTCCAAGTTAAGCTTGACAAAAATTTCCGTTCCCAATTACAATTTGGTAAAAGGTTAAATGAAGACGTTCATGGTCTAAACTTTTTATTAGGCAGATATATGATTTCATGGCATTAATTAATCAAAAGGTAAATCACTAATGAAGGCTAACGCTGTTTCCCTACTTGCTATTTTTGAGAAGAAAATGCGCCTCGAAGTACCGCTGTTTCAGCGCCAATATGTTTGGAGTCGTGAGCAACAATGGGAGCCGCTTTGGGAAGACATCTTCCACAAGTTTACAGATTACCTCGAAGGACGGAAAGATGCTCCGGTTCATTTTTTAGGGGCAATGGTGCTTGATCAAAAGCAAACCCCGACGACACATGTAGAGAAACGTCAGATCATCGACGGTCAACAGCGCCTGACAACGCTACAAATATTTTTGGCTGCCTTCCGGGATTTTTGCCGCACCAATGGTATTGAAGAGTTGGCAAAAGAATGTGAGTCATTCACTGTTAACAAAGGCATGATGCAAGACCCTGCGGTTGATAAGTTTAAGGTTTGGCCAACCCAGCTTGATCGGGCAGTGTTCAGTGAAGTGATGTTATCAATGTCCCGTGCAGAGATAGAGAGGCGGCATCCACTTGTTTACCGCAAGTACGCAAGGAAGCCGAATCCGCGGCCTCGTATGGTGGAGGCATACCTATGTTTTTATGATCATCTTTCCGAGTTTTTCAAAGGTTCGAATGACGAGCCTCCGCTTTGTTCCAACTATCCGCTGGCTACAAGGCTGGAAGAGTGTTTCCAAGCGCTTAAGAACGTGCTCCAAGTTGTAGCCATTGATTTAGAGCATGACGACGATCCCCAAGTCATCTTTGAGACCCTTAACGCACGGGGCGAGCCTCTTCTACCAGCGGATTTATTACGAAACTACATTTTCCTTCGTGCAGCTCGGCAGGGAGAGCCCCAAGAGGAGCTATATGATAAGTTCTGGCGTCGGTTTGATGATCCCTTTTGGCGGCAACAGGTTAAACAAGGTCGATTGTTCAGACCGCGCAGTGATCTTTTCATGCAGCACTTCCTAGCAAGTCGCCTGGCGGTTGATATTCCCATCAAAAACCTCTTCGTCGAGTATAAGTACTGGATTGAGAAAGAACGACCATTCGAAAACGTGCGCAGCGAGTTAGCCACACTTGCCCGACAGGGGGATGACTTTCGCAGAATAATTGCACCAGCCAAGGATGACCCGCTATATCCCCTGGCGAACTTCCTTGATTTGTTTGATGTTCGCACAACATACCCGCTTCTGCTGGCGTTACTCAATGCCAGACTGTCGGATGAAGAGGTTTGCGGAGTATCAGAGGTATTGGAATCCTATCTACTTCGTCGAGCGGTATGCGGAATGACAACCAAGAATTACAACCGCGTGTTTCTCACGTTGACACGCGTGCTCCAAAAAAATATTCCGACGGTTGTAGCTGTTAAAGAACAACTATCAAACCTAAATTGATCGATTATTATCTTGATCTCTAGCAAAAACCATGATAACCTATAGATATTATTGAGCAATAAACCATTATAGACTTTGCTCCAGCAAACCCCACGGGTGAGAGGTTATCAGGGT
>JAQVHY010000186.1 GCA_028695935.1 Desulfobacca sp. | reverse complement strand
TGAGTGGCGTTTTACAAGACGCGATTTGAGCGCTCTGCTTAATAGGATCAACGGCCCTTGGCTTGACACAGAAGGTCTCGCGGCATAGGGCTAAAAATACGTTAGCGAATTTATGAACTGCTGTACTAAGTGAGGATATCGTAGATATGAAACTCCTTATCTACCTCGGGCATCCGGCTCAGTATCATTTTTTCAAGAATATTATTAAAAATCTCCAGAAAGATCATCAGGTCAGCTACCTGATCAAGACAAAGGAAGTGCTTGAACCTCTGTTGAGGGGGGACAAAGTTGAATACAAAAACATTTTGCCCGAGGGTAGAAAATCCACAAAAATAGGGGTTATTATGGGTCTTGTCAAACGGGAGGTCAAGGTTCTTAGGGAGGCCTTGCGGTTTAGACCAGACCTGATGTTGGGCACTGATCCTTCAGTGGCCCATATTGGAAAGCTTTTGAGGGTTTCAACCTTAACGGTCTTGGAAGACGACGTTCATGTCATTTATGATTTGGCCCAAATAACTTTTCCCTTTACCACGCTTATTGTAGCCCCAGAATCCTGTGACTGCGGCAAATGGAATTATAAGAAAATATCTTATGCAGGATACATGAAGCTCGCCTATCTGCATCCCAACCATTTTCAAAGCGCACCTCCTGAAAACCAGAAGACAGCCCTTATCCGCCTTTCTAATCTTGACGCGTTTCATGATGTTGGAATCAAGGGATTTGATGAAGATTTGCTGGGACAAATAATTAAGAGGCTGGCCGACGATTTCAATATATTGCTGTCATCAGAGAAACCCATGGGACCTTCTTTTGATGATTATGTGCTGAGAATCAATCCCAATGACATTCACAGGGTACTGTCCAGAACGTCTATCTTGATATCCGACAGCCAGAGCATGACCATGGAAGCAGCCATGCTGGGTATACCATCCATCAGGTTCAATGATTTTGCCGGCCGCATCGGCGTACTGGAAGAACTGGAGCATAAATACCAGCTGACCTATGGCATCAAGCCGGTTAATCCTGAAAAGCTGATTCAGACTTTGGAAAGCCTGCTATCCACACCTGACTTGAATGAAGAGTTT
Organism: Desulfobacca sp.; assembly: GCA_028695935.1. Taxonomy (GTDB): domain Bacteria; phylum Desulfobacterota; class Desulfobaccia; order Desulfobaccales; family Desulfobaccaceae; genus Desulfobacca_B. Next base: position 2,503 of record JAQVHY010000186.1, on the reverse strand, counting down.
CAGAAAAGACGCATGAAAATGCTGGAGGATAAAATTGACGTTACCAGTTTTTTCACCTGGCTTATTGAGAATTATCCCTACAGCATTAGGATAATGCAAGATGATCCTGATTATCAGTATAATTTCAGGTGAATCGGTAATTTGCTCGACGTCAACTATTTTTGCGCGTGACGACAATGAATAAGATTCTTTCGGAAGTCTGGCGAGCCTGCGAGCAAGCATTTCCGAAAGAATTCATTGAACTTAACCGCAGTAGGAACGCCTATGGGGATTGAATGAGAATATGTCTTAGGAAGCAGGAAATTTTTGCAGAGAAACCGGGCCGCGATCTGAGGTTTGGAGATTTTGGCGATAGTCAATGGCCGGAAAAACTAGCCCAGACGTTGGAACATCGGCTAAATTTGTAGATATTGGTCGATAGTTGGACATACTGATCCTATCTTCGGGGAGGGAAGTATTATCGCCGGTTAAACATCTTGATAAGCCGAAATATTTCCATGAGCAACATGTTTTGGTGGTGGACGTATGTGGCAAATAGGCCAAGGCGGTAAGGCTTGCACCCTGATATGGTTGAAAGTTGTCAAGTAGGCGCGGGGCTTCCTTGTTTTTTAATGGTTAAGCTGCAAGATGATTCTCAGGCCTCATCGGGGCGGGACGCTTTAGCGACGTTGGATCACTCTGATATACGCGGATTGGGTACCGCCTGACCTGGCTTCGTCACGGAGCTGCCTCTCTCTAACGACGGGAGTTTCAGCGTTGGCCTATTCCCCTAGGGTGAACGAGGGCTCTCCTCACCGTGGTCGCGCCCCGGTGAGACCTGAGAATGTTTTTTAATTTTTTTTCTTTACCGGTGCCTTTGTTTTTTGTTTTTTTAAGCTGTCACGGGCATTACAGCCTGACTGATAGCCCAGAGGAAAGCTGCCAACTCCCGGGCGATAGCGGTGACAATGGTTTGCTTGCTTTTGCCCTGTGCCAACAAGCGTCGGTAACGGGCACAGAGGCGGACCTGGGCTTTTCAGGCGATCTGGCGGATGTTTTCCGGCAAGTCCTCCTGGCGCTTGAACAAGGTCCGGGAGACCCGGGCTCGTAGACGGTAGGCCCAGGCGGCTTCTACCAGGACTCGGCGAGCATGCCCGTTACCGGTTTTAGTGATCCGTCCTCGTCGCACCGACGGGCCGCTGGAGTGCTCCGATGGTACCAGACCAAGATAGGCCATGAGTTCTTTGGGATTGTGAAAACGATTGAGGTCCCCCACTTCCGCAACTACTGTAACCGCGGCAATGAGCGAGACACCTCGCAGAGCTTGGTAGGCCTTGACGAAGGGAGCTCGGCGCCACCGGGGGACGAGTTCGCGAATTTGGTCAGTGAGTCGCTGCACCCGCACGCCAGCCTCCCGCACCGCGTCCAAGTACTCTTGCAGGACGATCTGTTGGGCCGGGTGCTCCATGACTTGCTGTAACAGCCAGCTCCAGTGGCCCCGGCTCCATGTGGTCTTGCCTGGATAGCGGCGGCCGTGACGCAGCAGAAAGGCGGCGGTGCGCTGCTTGGCCCGGCGCTCGACACTGATGGCATCCTCCCGGGCTCGGGTCAGATCCCGCAGGGCCTCATCGTCGGCATCAGGCACCCGAACCGCGGTGAGCTCTCCGGCCCGAAACAGCCGGGCCAGGGTCAAGGCGTCCCGGCGGTCGCATTTGATGCGGTCGCCGGGGCGCCGGGGAATCAGTGAGGGCGCGGCCACCAAGCAAGAATAGCTCTTGTCCTTGAGGAAGCGGTAAATCTGGTAGCCGCAGGGTCCAGCCTCATAGGCAAAGACAAGTTCTGATCCCTTACTGTGAAGTTTGCGGATCACTTTTTCCAGGTCCTTGAGTTCGCCACCGATGCTGCCGTAATGTCTGATCTCGCCTCCAGCTTCGGCAATGGCAACATCAATGGAGTTTTTGTGGACATCCAAACCAACATACAATACATTATTACTCATGGCCTGCCTCCTTGGTTGTGGCTCTGTGCTGTTAGTGCTTCGCTCTCAGCTTAACCCACGTTTGCAAGGTTTGCAGGCCTTTACTTTTCAACCATTATGTCTATCCCAGGCAGTTTGTCTTTAGGGCCTAGGGGTTGGGGCTAGGGCTGTCCACTCTCAGGCTACCACAGCTTGAACGGACGGTTTACTCGGCCCATAGCCGTATTTTTCTAAAGCCTTAAGCCCGCGCGGCGCATTGCGAGCTACCGTTAGTTTCTCGTAGCCCACGCCCGGGTCGCGGTAAGCCTCCTTTTTGGTTAAGACCACATAAATAACTTGCAGCAATTTATGACCCACCGCCATGATGGCCCGCTTCTGCCCCCGTCTGATTACGAGCCCTTGGAAAAATCCTTTAAACTGAGGCTCTTGCAAAACTCCTCATAACAATGAATTTTAGAATAAAATAAGCTTCATGAACGGGTTCTCTTGTGCTAAGGTAGTTTTAGTTGAAAAAACAATAGCATTGGAGGTGTTCATGAAGCTTAG
>JAQVHY010000075.1 GCA_028695935.1 Desulfobacca sp. | reverse complement strand
CCGCCATCCCTTTGCGGGCCAGATGCTTGGTAATCGCCGAGGTCAAGGTCGTCTTGCCATGATCAATATGTCCAATGGTGCCCACATTCACATGCGGCTTCTTGCGCTCAAACTTCTTCTTGGCCATGTTGTACTCCTTCTCATAATCTCAACCACTATCCCTCTGTCACAAGGCTTAACTGCTCGATTTCCCTCGCCCGATAATGTCTTCGACCAGGTTAGCGGGCACCGGTTCGTAACGGGCAAATTGCATGGTAAAGACCGCCCGACCCTGGGTGGCGCTTCTTAGCACGGTAGCATAGCCGAACATACTGGCCAGGGGAACCTCTGCCTGGATATTTTTTACTCCCTTACGGTCATCCAGACCTTTGATGCGTCCGCGCCGGGAATTGAGATCACCAATGACTTCTCCGACATACTCCTCCGGAACGACGACTTCTACCGCCATCACTGGTTCCAACAGGATCGGCTTGGCTTTTTTGGCGCCCTCTTTGAAACCCAGGGACCCGGCGATATAAAAGGCACGTTCGGATGAATCAACTTCATGGAAAGAACCATCCATCAGGGCAACCTTGACATCCACCATGGGGTAGCCGGCTAACACGCCGGTCTCCAGGGCTTCTAAGACGCCTTTTTCTACCGCCGGGATATATTCCTTGGGTATGGCCCCGCCCACAATTCGGTTCTCAAATTTAAAACCCTGGCCCGCGGGTTCGGGACTCAATTCCAGCCACACATGGCCGTACTGGCCCCGACCGCCGGTCTGGCGCACAAACCGGCCTTCAGCCTTGACCGGTTGGCTGATGGTTTCCCGATAGGCCACTTGGGGGCGGCCAACTCGGGCATCGACCTTAAATTCCCGTAATAGGCGGTCAACAATGATCTCCAGATGTAACTCTCCCATGCCGGAAATGATCGTCTGGCCGGTTTGCGGATCACTATGCACCCGAAAGGACGGGTCTTCCGAGGCGATTTTGTGTAACGCCTGCCCCAACTTATCCTGATCAGCCTTGGTCTTGGGTTCGATGGCGATATCGATCACCGCCATCGGCACCTCCATGGTTTTTAACACCAAGGGGGCCCGTTCATCACATAAGGTATCACCCGTAGTGGTTTGACGCAGGCCGACCGCGGCGACTATATCGCCCGCATAGGCCTCTTTAATATCCTCCCTTTTGTTGGCATGCATCTTGAGCAGGCGACCGATCTTTTCTTTCACCCCTTTGGAGGCATTGTAGACCGTGGTACCGCCCTGGATAACCCCGGAATAAATTCGCAGGAAAGTCAGATGGCCGACAAAGGGGTCCGACAACAGCTTGAAGGCCAGAGCCGACATAGGCGCATGATCATCGGCCGGCCGCTCTTCCTCGACCCCTTGGGGATTTACTCCCACTACCGGCGGAATGTCGCTCGGAGCCGGAAGATAATCGATTACCGCGTCGAGTAGGGGTTGGACCCCTTTATTTTTGAAAGCCGAGCCACAAAGCACTGGTATTACCTTCAGGCTAATGGTTGCCTGCCGTAATACCCGCCGCAAATCCGCCGCGGCAATCGGCCGATCTGCCAGATAATCCTCCATCAGGTCATCATCTATTTCCGCCAGGGCCTCTACCAGTCGATGACGATTTTCTTCTGCCAGGTCTTGCAACTCGACAGGGATGGCCGCCAGGTGAAATTTATCCCCCAGCGCGGTGTCATCGTAAGTAATGGCCTCCATATTCAACAGATCAATCACTCCGTGGAAATTTTCTTCCGCACCTAGGGGTAGCTGGATTAACACCGGATTGGCCTGTAAGCGGTCCCTGATCATGTCCACCGCGGCAAACAGATCCGCGCCCACCCGGTCCATTTTGTTCACAAAGGCCAACCGTGGCACCCCATAACGGTCGGCCTGACGCCAGACCGTTTCTGATTGGGGTTCAACGCCGCCGACCGCACAAAAGACCGCCACCACCCCATCCAATACCCGTAACGAGCGCTCCACTTCAATGGTAAAATCCACATGCCCGGGGGTATCGATAATGTTGATGCGATGGTCCTTCCAGTAACAGGTAGTGGCCGCCGAGGTAATGGTAATGCCCCGCTCCTGCTCCTGTTCCATCCAGTCCATCACCGCTTGGCCGTCGTGGACCTCGCCCATTTTATAGGTCACACCAGTATAGTAAAGGATTCTCTCGGTGGTTGTGGTCTTGCCCGCATCGATATGGGCCATCAAGCCAATATTCCTGACCCGCGCCAGCGGGATACTCCGTGGCAACTCCCTCTACCTATCCTCTCCTTACCAGCGATAATGGGCAAAGGCCTTATTAGCTTCGGCCATCCGGTGGGTATCTTCCCGTTTTTTGATGGACCCACCGCGATGATTGAAGGCGTCCAGCAATTCCCCGGCCAACTTGGCTTCCATACTTTTCTCGGGCCGGTCTTTGGCATACTGGATCAGCCAGCGGATCGCCAGCGACGTCCGGCGATCAGGCCGCACTTCCACCGGCACCTGGTAAGTCGCGCCCCCCACCCGTCGGGATTTGACCTGAATCAGTGGGCGAACATTATCTACCGCCTTATGGAAGACTTTCAGAGGCTCCTCTTGCACCCGCCGGCCGATGATGTCGAACGAATTATATAGAATGGATTCCGCCAGACTCTTTTTACCCCGCCGCATCAGGCCGTTCACAAAGCGGGCCACCAGGGCGTCCTTATATTTGGGATCGGGGATGATCGGGCGTTTATCCACCTCCCGTTTTCTAGGCATGGTCTAACACTCCCAATAATAATGCCGGGAAAAAGTTCATTGCCACCTCATTTCGGCCTTTTGGTGCCATATTTGGACCGGCCCTGGCGGCGATCTTGAACTCCCACGGCGTCGAGCGTGCCTCGCACCACGTGGTAGCGCACCCCGGGCAGATCTTTGACCCGGCCGCCGCGGATCAGGACTACCGAGTGTTCCTGTAAGTTGTGCCCCACCCCCGGTATATAGGTAGTTACCTCAATACCGTTGGTCAATCGCACCCGGGCGACTTTGCGGAGGGCCGAATTGGGCTTTTTGGGGGTCGTGGTATAGACCCGCAGGCAAACCCCGCGTTTTTGGGGACAAGCTTTCAATGCTGGGGTCGAGGTCTTCTTTTTGATTTTTTCCCGACCTTTTCGAACTAATTGGTTTATTGTCGGCATTCCTTACTCCACTTGGCAACTCCGGCCGTTGGGCCGTTGACTAAAACCTTTTGTTTATACCGGGTTCAGCCCGGCTTGTCAAGGTATTTATCATTCCGGGTTACTTCCGGTAACTTCCTCGGGAAATTGTAATTGTAGATGGCGGTAACGCGGTAGCCCGGTTCCGGCGGGTATCGGCCGTCCCATGATCACGTTTTCTTTTAAACCCCGCAGGTAATCAACCCGGCCCGCCACCGCGGCGTCGGCCAGGACTTTGGTGGTTTCTTGAAAGGAAGCCGCCGAAATCCAGCTTTCGGTAGATAGCGAGGCCTTGGTAATCCCTAAGAGCAGCGGTTCGGCTGTAGCCGGCTGTTTACCCTGGTTCATGACCTCTTCGTTCTTTTCTTCAAAAACAAACTTCTCTACCTGTTCCCCGATCAGGAAATTGGTATCTCCAGGATCTGTGACCCGGACGCGGCGTAACATCTGCCGGACAATGACCTCAATGTGCTTGTCATTGATCTTTACCCCTTGCAGACGGTAAACCTCCTGGACCTCATCCACCAGGTAGCGAGCCAACTTTTTCAGACCGCTGATGGCCAAAATGTCATGCGGATTGGCCGAACCATCCATAAGCGGTTCCCCGTCCCGGACATAATCGCCTTCCTGCACCGCGATATGTTTACCTTTGGGGATCACATATTCTTTGGGCTCGCCGATCTCGGGGGTGACGATCACCTTCCGTTTCCCCTTGGTCTGGCGGCCATAACTGACTACCCCGCTGATTTCGCTGATCACTGCATTCTCTTTGGGTTTGCGTACCTCAAACAGCTCGGCCACCCGGGGCAAGCCCCCGGTAATATCCTTGGTCTTAGTGGTTTCTCGAGGGATCTTGGCAATAATATTTCCGGGACTGACCTTATCACCTTCATTCACCATCACGATGGCCCCTACCGGCAGATGATAACGGGCCACGGCTTGGGTCCCAGGTATCCGGGCGGTCTTGCCATTCTCATCTTTAATGGAAATCCGCGGCCGCATTTCCGGTTCCCGTGACTCAATAATGGCCTTGGAAGACTTGCCGGTAACGATATCCACCTTCTCTTGCATGGTGACATTGTCGATGATATCACCAAACTTGACCTGCCCCCCGACCTCGGTCAGGATCGGGTTGGTATAGGGATCCCATTCGATCAACACCTGCTCGGGAAAGACTTCCTGGTTCTCCACCACTCGCAAGCGAGCGCCATAGGTCACCGGATAGCGCTCCCGTTCAATGCCCTTTTCGCTGACCACCACTAATTCCGCCTGGCGACTGAGGGCTACCAGGTTGCCGGTCACGTCGGTCACCGTCTTCATGTTTTCAAAGCGCACCCAACCGTGGTTGCGGGCCATATGGTAGCTTTGCTCGGCCCGCCGCGAGGCAGTACCGCCGATATGGAAGGTCCGCATGGTCAACTGGGTTCCCGGCTCGCCGATGGACTGAGCGGCAATAATACCGATGGCCTCGCCAATGTTTACCTGGGTGCCACGGGCCAGATCGCGGCCGTAGCATTTCACGCACACCCCCCGTCGGGTCTGACAGGTCAGCACCGACCGGATCCGGACCCGCTCGATACCCGCCTCTTCAATGCGCTCAGCGGCATCCTCATCGATTTCCTCGTTGGCCCGTACCAGGATTTCACCGGTGTGCGGATCGATAATGTCTTCCAGGGCATTACGTCCCAGAACCCGCTCCCCGACCCGCTGGATGATCTCGCCTCCTTCGATCAGCGGCGTTACTTCAATGCCGTCGATGGTCCCACAATCCTCTTCGCTGATCACCGCGTCCTGGGCCACGTCCACCAGGCGTCGGGTCAGATACCCGGAATTGGCCGTCTTGAGCGCGGTATCGGCCAAGCCTTTGCGCGCCCCGTGAGTGGAGATAAAGTACTGCAAGACGGTGAGACCTTCCCGGAAGTTGGCGGTAATCGGAGTTTCGATGATTTCGCCGGAAGGCTTGGCCATCAACCCCCGCATCCCGGCCAACTGCCGCATCTGATCCTTGCTGCCCCGAGCGCCGGAATCGGCCATCATGAAAATCGGGTTAAAACTGGTAGTCTCCTCTTCCAACTCATGGACCCGACCCTGAGAATCAACCTTCTGGCCGTGGACGGTCTCCCGGGCCATCTCGCCGATCATTTCGGCCGCCACCTCATCGGTCGCCTTAGCCCAAATGTCTACGACTTTATTATACTTTTCACCTTCAGTAATCAGACCCTCACGATATTGCTCTTCTACCAAGGAAGCCTCGCTCTGGGCTTCCCGCAGGATCTCGGCCTTGCGGGCCGGAATCACCATATCGGTAATCGAGATCGAAATGCCGGCCTGAGTAGCATATTTATAACCCAGATCTTTCAAACGGTCGGCCAACACTACCGTATTCTTAATTCCGGTTTCCCGATAAGCCCGGCCTACCAGCTTGCGGATCTCTTTTTTGGTCATAGTCCGGTTAATGGCGTCAAAGGGCAGTCCTTCTGGGAGGATCTCTTTAAGCAGGATTCGGCCCACCGTGGTATTGACGATCTGGCCCTCAATCCGCACCGGGATGCGGGCATGTAGATCTACTACTCCCTGATCATAAGCGATCCGCACTTCCTCGGGAGAGGAAAAGGGCAACGGCTGTTCGCCATTGATCGGCACCCGCTCACCCTTGGCCAGCGGCCGTTCCCGGGTGAGATAATAAAGCCCCAACACAATGTCCTGCGAAGGGACAATAATCGGCTCACCATTGGCCGGGGACAGAATGTTGTTGGTAGACATCATCAAGACCCGAGCCTCAATCTGAGCCTCCAAAGACAGGGGTAAGTGGACCGCCATCTGGTCGCCGTCAAAGTCGGCGTTAAAGGCGGTACAGACCAGGGGATGAAGCTGAATGGCCTTACCCTCGACTAAAATCGGCTCAAAGGCCTGAATCCCCAGGCGGTGCAACGTCGGGGCCCGGTTTAGCATTACCGGATATTCACGCACTACTTCATCCAGCGAATCCCAGACCTCGGGAGTCTCTTTTTCCACCAGCCGCTTGGCGGCCTTGATGGTATTGACAAATCCTTTATAAACCAGCTTATGGTACACAAAGGGTTTAAATAGTTCCAAGGCCATCTTTTTGGGCAGGCCGCATTGATGCAGGCGCAGATCCGGACCGATGACGATCACCGAACGGCCGGAATAATCGACCCGTTTCCCCAAAAGATTTTGCCGGAAGCGGCCCTGTTTCCCTTTGAGCATATCACTTAAAGATTTCAGCGGCCGTTTGTTAGGACCGGTTATGGTCTTGCCGCGCCGGCCATTATCAAACAGCACATCGACGGCTTCCTGCAACATCCGCTTTTCGTTACGCACAATGATTTCCGGAGCATCGAGCTCCATCAATCTTTTCAGGCGGTTATTGCGATTAATCACCCGTCGGTACAGATCATTCAGATCCGAAGTGGCAAACCGGCCGCCGTCCAACGGCACCAGGGGCCGCAGATCTGGGGGCAGCACCGGGATGACCGACAGCACCATCCACTCGGGACGCACGCCCGAGTCTTTAAAGGCATCGACCACCTTGAGGCGTTTGCCGAGCTTCTTCCGTTTGGCCTCGGAACTGGTTTTGGCGATCTCCTCCCGCAGGCGCTCGGACAGGGGGACTAAATCTATCGACCGGAGCATGGCCTCAATGGCCTCGGCCCCCATGCCGGCCTCAAACTCCTCTCCATATTCTTCCCGGGCCTGGCGGTATTTCTCCTCCGACAACAGTTCGCCCCGGTGTAAAGGTGTCTCCTTGGGATCGACCACCACGTAGGATTCAAAATACAGGACTTTTTCCAGTTCCCGCAGCGTCAGATCAAGTAGGTTACCTATTTTACTTGGTAAGCTTTTTAAAAACCAGATATGCACCACCGGGCTGGCCAGTTCAATGTGTCCCATGCGTTCGCGCCGCACCTTGGACTGAATGACCTCGACGCCACATTTTTCGCAGACCACCCCGCGATGCTTCATGCGTTTGTATTTTCCGCAATTGCACTCATAGTCCTTGGTGGGGCCAAAGATCTTGGCGCAGAATAACCCGTCCCGTTCCGGTTTGAAGGTTCGGTAATTGATGGTTTCCGGTTTCTTGACTTCGCCATGGGACCAGGAGCGGATCATCTCCGGGGAGGCCAGCGAGATGCGCACGGCATTGAAATTGAGCGGGTCTTTGGGTTTGGCAAAGATGCTGTTTAAGTCTTCTAAGGCTACTTCTCTTGCTTTATTCATCGCTTTCTGTGCCCTTATGTTCTTGGTCCTCCAAAAGCTCGATATTCAAAGCCAGACTCTGGAGCTCCCGGACCAAGACATTAAATGATTCTGGCAGCCCAGCTTCGAGGTCATATTGACCCTTGGCGATTTTTTCATACATCCGGGTCCGACCGGCAACGTCATCGGACTTCACGGTGAGAAACTCCTGGAGGGCGTAGGCGGCACCATAAGCCTCCATGGCCCAGACCTCCATCTCTCCCAAACGCTGTCCGCCGAATTGGGCCTTGCCCCCCAAGGGCTGCTGGGTAACCAGGGAATAAGGACCGATAGAGCGAGCATGAATCTTATCATCTACCAGATGATGAAGTTTCATCATATACATAACGCCGACGGTTATTTCTCGATCAAAACGCTCTCCGGTACGACCGTCAAACAAAATTGCCTTCCCCACCTCCGGGACTCCGGCCTCTTTTAAACAGGACCGGATTTCATCTTCGGTGGCCCCGTCAAAGACCGGGGTGGCCATATGAATGCCTTCCCGATAATACTTTTGCCACCAGGCCCGCAAATCATCATAACTGGCATTTTCCAGCCAGGCGTCCAAGGCGGGCTCCTGGAAAATCCGCTGCAAACGACTCTTAATGGCATCTAGTTGATAAAATCGGTCGATCATGTGGGAGACCTGGTGTCCCAAGGCCTGGGAAGCCCAACCCAGATGGGTCTCCAGCACCTGCCCGACGTTCATGCGCGATGGCACTCCCAAAGGATTGAGGACGATATCTACCGGGGTACCATCCTCGAAGTAGGGCATGTCCTCAATCGGCAGAATTCGGGAGACTACGCCTTTGTTGCCATGCCGGCCAGCCATCTTATCCCCTACCGCCAGCTTGCGTTTCATGGCCACAAAGACCTTAACCATCTTGATGACCCCCGGAGGCAGTTCATCGACCTTGCGCAACCGCTCGATCTTGTCCTCGAAGATCATGTTCACCAAATGCAGTTGCTCTTGGTAGGCATCCAAGAGCTTATCTACCTGTTCTTCCACTCCGGGCTGGGCAAAGGTGATGTGACGCCAGTATTCCATCGGCAGTTGCGCCACCAGGTCAGAGGTTACCTCGCCACCCTGCTCTAAAATGATCGTCCCCTTCCGTTCATCTTCCAGCGTGGTCTCAACCTTCTGACCAGTCAAGACCTCGGCCAATCTCTGGGTAAAACTATGGGTCAGGATCGCCAGCTCATCGCCTTGATCTTTCTGCAACTTGGCCACCGCCTCATCTTCGATCGACCGGGTCCGAGTATCTTTCTCAATCCCTTTACGGGAAAATACCCGGGCATCGATTACCACTCCTTCAATGCCGGGCGGCACCCGTAGCGAGGTATCCCGGACATCCCCGGCCTTTTCTCCAAAGATAGCCCGTAACAATTTTTCTTCCGGGGACAGCTGGGTTTCGCCCCGCGGGGTGATTTTGCCGACCAGAATATCTCCGGTTTTAACCTCGGCGCCGATGCGGATGATGCCACTCTCATCCAAATTGCGTAGGGCCTCTTCGCCCACATTAGGGATATCCCGGGTAACCTCTTCCTTGCCTAATTTGGTATCCCGGGCCAGAACTTCAAATTCCTCGATATGCATCGAGGTAAAGATATCCTCTTTAACGATGCGTTCACTCACCAGGATGGAGTCTTCAAAGTTACACCCGCCCCAGGGCATGAAGGCCACCATGACGTTCTTACCCAGGGCCAATTCCCCGGCCGCGGTGGCCGGGCCATCAGCAATAATTTGCCCTTGTTCCACCCGGTCGCCGCGCTGCACAATAGGCCGCTGATTGAAACAGGTATTTTGGTTGGTACGCTGGAATTTAATCAACTTGTAAATATCTACCAGGGAGCTTGACTCCCCCTGCCCGCCATTGCCGGCTCGCACCACGATGCGCGAGGAATCAACATCCTCCACAATTCCACTACGTCGGGCAACGATCGTCACCCCCGAATCCCGAGCCACGACGTCCTCCATACCGGTGCCGACCACTGGAGAAGCACAGGTCAACAAGGGCACGGCCTGACGTTGCATGTTAGAACCCATCAACGCCCGGTTAGCATCGTCATTTTCCAAAAACGGGATCAGCGAAGACGCCACACTTACCAACTGGTTGGGCGAGACATCCATAAAGTCCACTTCTTCGGGATGGACCATGATGGTCTCCCCGCCTTTGCGGGCCGAAACCAGGTCCCGGACGAATCGCCCTTCGCTATCGAGCGGGGCGTTGGCCTGGGCGATAACATGGTCACCTTCATCCAAGGCGGTTAAATAGCGAACCTTTTTGGTAACCCGGGTTTGGATCTGACCGTTGCTCTCTTCTTTTTCTACCACCCGATAAGGGGTTTCAATGAAGCCGAACTCATTTACCCGGGCATAAGTGGAAAGCGAGACAATGAGCCCGATGTTGGGACCTTCCGGGGTCTCAATCGGACAGATGCGGCCATAATGGGTGGGGTGCACATCCCGAACTTCAAAGCCGGCCCGTTCCCGGGTCAAGCCCCCCGGCCCCAGGGCACTCAAGCGCCGCTTATGGGTAATCTCCGACAGCGGGTTGGTCTGATCCATGAACTGCGATAACTGGCTGGTCCCGAAAAATTCCTTGACGACCGCCGATACCGGTTTGGCGTTGATCATATCATGCGGCATCAAGGTGTCGATGTCTTGCAGGCTCATCCGTTCCTTAATGGCCCGCTCCATCCGCACCAGGCCGATGCGGTACTGGTTTTCCAACAGTTCCCCCACGGCCCGCACCCGGCGGTTGCCCAGATGATCGATATCATCGACCGGCCCTTCCTGATCTTTCTGGTTAATCAATTCCCGCACCGTGTACAGGATGTCTTCCCGGGTAAGCGTGGTTTGGGTAAGGGCCTGGTCCCGTTTTAACCTCAAGTTGAGCTTCAGACGGCCCACCGGCGATAAATCATAATATTCCGGTTTGAAAAACAGGTTCTGAAAAAAGTTAAAGGCCACCTCCAGGGTGGGCGGATTACCGGGACGCAACCGTTTATAGATCTCCAGGATGGCCTCCCGCATATTGGAGGTTTTGTCCACCGCCAGAGTATCGCGTAAACACGGACTGACATTTATCCCATCGATATATAGCAGGTCCAGTTCCTTGATGCCCCGCTCCCGCAGTTGCTCCAATTTCTCTTCGGTGATGGGTTCATTACATTGGAGCAGCACTTCACCGCTTTGGGGATCCAAAATATCATGGGCTACCACTCTATTGACCAGCTCGGCAGGGGTAGCTGATAAGTATTCCACTCCGGCCTCTTGCATCCGGCGGATCGAGGCCGGGGTCACCTTTTTCAATTTCTTGACCATCACCTCGCCGGTCCGGGGATCGACAATATCGGTGATGGCTTTTTTGTTTATCAAGAACTCGGGAATGAATCGCCGCCGACAGGTATCTTGCTCCAGATAGATCTTCTCGGTCTGAAAGAAATAATTTAACAGTTCCTCGATGGTATAACCCAAGGCCTTGAGGAGCACCGTTACCGGGAACTTGCGACGACGGTCAATCCGGACATAGAGAATATCTTTATGGTCAAATTCCAGGTCGATCCATGACCCCCGCATGGGGATCAGGCGCGCCGAGTACAGCAATTTGCCACTGGAATGGGTCTTGCCCCGATCATGGTCGATATACAGGCCCGGGGAACGATGCAACTGGCTCACCACCACCCGCTCGGTCCCGTTGACGATAAAGGTGCCGTTGTCGGTCATCAAGGGTATGGTACCAAAGTAAATCTGTTGCTCCTTGATATCCCGGATGGATTGCGTCCCCGCCTCTTGATCGACCTCATAGACCACCAGCCGCACGGTTAGCTTCATGGGGGCTTCATAGGTCATTCCCCGTTGGATACACTCTTCCATATCATACTTGGGGTCGGCAAAGGCGTAGCTGACAAATTCTAGAGAAGCGGTCCGACTAAAATCCCAGATGGGGAAGACGCTCTTAAATACCCCCTGCAGGCCATAATCCTCCCGTTGTTCTGGAGGCACATCATTTTGTAAGAATCGACGATAAGATTCTTTTTGCATTTCGATCAGATTGGAAATCTCGATAAAACGCTCAATCTTCCCGAAATTGCGACGGTACAGCTTTTGAGGGGAGAAAACCTCGGCCATTCGTTCTCCTTGCTGGTAAATCAACTACAATTTCGAGTTGCTGGTTGGCCGGTGGGCGGCCAAAGTCAAACTCGAAACCAAAATTATCAAAAGGCTACTTAATTTCGACCGTAGCCCCTTGTTCTTCCAATTTCTTCTTGATTTCTTCGGCTTCCGCTTTGGAAACCGCTTCTTTCAAGGTAGTAGGCACATTTTCCACCGCGTCCTTGGCTTCTTTCAGCCCCAGGCTGGTGATGGCCCGGACTTCTTTGATCACCGGAATCTTGTTGGGCCCCACTTGGGTGAGCACCACCTCAAATTCGGTCTGCTCTTCCACTACGGGCGCCGCCTCCGCGGCACTGGGGGCCGCCACCCCTACGGCCACCGGGGCCGCCGCGGTAACTCCAAACTTTTCCTCCAGCTCTTTGACCAGCTGGGATAATTCCAAAACCGTCATATTGGCGATAAAATCAATCACCTCGGCTTTGGTTACTTTCTCCATGGCTCGGGTCCTCCTTATAACCTCGATTTCAGTCCAGCGATCCACAATCGCCGCCAAATTTAACTCTGGTTCAAACCAACGCCAACCCCGGCTAGTCGCCGGGGGCTGTCTTCTGGGCCTCAATGGCCTTTAAAACATTAAGTAACTGGCGCACTATACCGCTCAGGACATTTACCAGTGACGTGGGTATGCCTTGCATGGCAGCCAAGAGCTGACCTAACAGAACTTCCCGGCTCGGCAGTTTGGCCAGCGCGCCGATATCCGCTTCGGCCAGTACCGAACTGCCCAACACCCCCGCCTTCAACTTCAGGTCGGGTTTATCCTTGGCAAATTTGGTCAACACCTTGGCCAAATTTAGCGGATTGTCATATCCCAAAGCCACCGCGGTGGGGCCGCTAAAAAATTCCTCCAGCCGCGCCGAGTTCGTTGCTGCCGCCGCTCTTTTGAGCAGGGTATTTTTCACCACGATCAATTCGCCTCCGGCTTCCTTGATCTCCCGGCGCAAAATGGTGATTTCCGCTACCTTGAGACCTTTGAAGTCCGTGAGCACATTAAACTCAGCCCGTTGCAACTTTTCATGCAGGGCTTCGACGACCCCGCTTTTTTCACTTCTTAGCACCTGCGGCTCCTCTTCCGTCTCCGATTTTTCCGGATTCTGCTAGCCACCCTGACCGTTAGGCGGAAGCCATTCTGATCAGGTTTTTAACCTCCAAGGGATCGATCCGAATTCCCGGCCCCATGGTGGTGGACAGCGCGATCCCGCGCAGATAAGCACCCTTACTGGTGGCCGGTTTTAAGCGGATTAAGGTGTCAAAGAACATCCCCAAATTTTGTAAAAGCTTCTCCACGCCAAAGGAGACCTTTCCCATGGGAGCATGCACCACCCCGGCCTTATCGACTCGGAAGTCAATCTTACCGGCTTTGAGTTCCTGCACCGCGCGGGCTAGATCAAAGGTCACGGTCCCCACCTTGACATTGGGCATCAATCCCCGCGGACCCAAGATCTTGCCGATCTTGCCCACCTGACCCATCAGGTCGGGAGTGGCGACCGCCTTGTCAAAATCAAGCCAGCCGCCCTTGATCTTTTCGATCAAATCCTCGGCCCCGACATAATCGGCCCCGGCGTCCAGGGCCTCTTTTTCTTTTTCGCCTTTGGCAAAAACCAACACCCGTACCTGCTTCCCGACGCCATTAGGTAAGACTACCGCCCCCCGGACCATCTGGTCGGCATGACGGGGATTAACCCCTAACCGCACCGCCACATCCACCGTCTCGTCAAACCGGGCATAAGCGGTTTCCAGGGTTAGTTGTAGCCCCTCGGGAAAATTGTATTTTTGGGTCTTGTCGACCTTATTACGGACAGTCTGATATTTTTTCCCGCGTTTAGACATTCCCTGCTCTCCCTTTAGCACCGATTGTCTTCACTCAGACAATCTCGATCCCCATGCTGCGCGCCGTCCCGGCGATAATGAGCTTCGCGGCCTCGATATTGGTGGTGTTCAGGTCTGGCATCTTCTGCCGGGCGATCTCTTCCACCTGTTGCCAATTTACCTGCGCCACTTTTTCCCGGCCGGTCTCTTTGGCTCCGGAGGCGATTTGCGCCGCCTTCTTGAGCAACACCGCGGCGGGCGGCGTTTTGGTAACATAGGTAAAGGAGCGGTCGGCAAAGACGGTGATCAGCACCGGGATAATCGTACCTTCCTGACCTTGAGTCCGGGCGTTATAACTTTTACAAAATTCCATAATATTGACGCCGTGCTGCCCCAGGGCCGGACCTACCGGCGGCGACGGATTGGCCTGCCCGGCGGGAATCTGTAACTTGATTTGGGCCACCACTTTTTTTGCCATCTACTCTAACTCCTCGTTAACTTTAGCGTCCCATAAGTGTTCAGTGGTCAGTAAACTGAGCAAATATTAGACGTTATCCATAAGACCTTGATTTGCCAATTATGGCCATTTCTTCCCTAATTGGTTATTTTAACTGGCAACTGAACACTTACCTAAATCTTCTCCAGTTGTGAAAATTCAAATTCTACCGGGGTGGAGCGCCCAAAAACGCTGATCATCACCCGGACCCGGCCCTTTTCGGCCTTCACCTCATCCACCAGGCCGTTGAAGTTGCTAAAGGGGCCGTCTATAACCCGAACCTTGTCGCCAACTTCGAATTTAATCTTGGGCTTGGGCTTGAGCGCCCCTTCCCGCATCTGGGTCAGAATCTTTTCGGCCTCGGACTCGGGAATGGCCACCGGTTCCGTGCGGCTGCCTAAAAAGCCAGTCACCTTGGGGGTGTCATTAACCAAATGCCAGGTGTCGTCATTGAGTTCCATGCGCACCATGATATAGCCAGGGTAAAATTTGCGCGCCGAGATGCGCTTTTCCCCTTTGACTATCTCTTCCACCTGTTCGGTAGGCACTAACACCTCGGTGATGAGGTGTTCCATCCTTTGGGCCCGCGCCCGTTCCTCCAGCGATTGCTTGACATGTTTTTCAAAACCGGAATAGGTATGCACAATGTACCATTTCTGAGTCACGGGCCGAGGTCCTCAATCATCCGCTTACTTTTACCCCATGATGTAACTAACAAATCTCGACAGTCCGAGATCAACGATCCCCAGAAAGACCGAGATAAAGATCACCAAAATAATGACTACCGCGGTGGCCCCCAAAGTTTCCTTGCGATTGGGCCAGGTCACCTTCTTTAATTCAATTACGGCTTCGTTAAAAAACTGCTTGGTCTGACGCCAACCATCCCATATCGGTTGAAGTCGGGAAGGCTTGCTCTTCTTGGCCCCCAGCTTGACTACTTGGGCTTTGGCCGGCTTTTTGAGTAACTCCTTGCCCGCTTTTTCCTGACCTTTGGCATTGGCCTTATCTTTGGTCTTAGTTTTCTTCATGAAGTCGTCGTTTTGTTATTCTTAAATGCCAATTATACAACATTAACATTATCTTAATCATGTTGTTCCACAACCCGGTTATTATCTTCTGACCGGTCACCATTCAACCGGCTGGGTAGGGTTCATTCCTGGTTCAGGTGCAGAGGAAAATTGCCTGCCGCTTCCCGTTGTCGGCTCAATAGCCTGGATCGGAACAATGATGACCGCGATTAGTTGCTAACCCATGAGGTAGGAAAATGTCTATGAGGGAAAGTCCTGCCCACACTGGCAACCGTTTCCTAAGCCTGCAAGTTTTACCAGACCCCGTCACTTGTCCCACAAAAAAAATGGCAGGCCAGGAGGGATTTGAACCCCCATCACCCGGATTTGGAGTCCGGTGCTCTAGCCGTTGGAGCTACTGGCCTGCAAACTAAACCTTACTTGGTTTCCCGATGAAGGGTATGCGTCCGGCAAAACGGACAGTACTTCTTAAACTCCAGCCGATTGGGAGTCCGGCGTTTATTTTTAGTCGTCGTGTAATTCCGACGTTTGCAGGTTGTACAAGCTAATATTATATTATCGCGCATTTTTCTTTAATTTCAATATCTCAGAATTTATTCAATAATCTGGCTGACCACGCCGGCGCCCACGGTGCGGCCGCCTTCCCGGATGGCAAAGCGCAGTTCCTTCTCCATGGCAATCGGGGTGATCAGGCTGATCTCCAAGGAAACGTTGTCCCCC
>JAQVHY010000185.1 GCA_028695935.1 Desulfobacca sp. | reverse complement strand
TTGGATGGAACGGTGCTCACGCCGGATCAGATCGTAGGCCCGCATACCGGTGACCGCCTCGATGCGGCGGATGCCGGCGGCGACGCTCGATTCGGCAACGAGCTTGATCAGCCCCACTTCGCCGGTGCGGGTCACATGGGTGCCGCCGCACAGTTCCTGGCTGAGCTCCGGGATGGCCACCAGGCGCACCGTGTCGCCGTACTTCTCTTCAAACAGGGCCATGACCCCGCTGATCAGGGCCTCGGCCATGGGCACCAGAGAAACGCTGACCGGCAAATCTTCCTGGACCTGCTGATTGAGGTCGAACTCGATCTGGGCCAAGTCTTCCGGGCTTAAGCCAGAAAAGTGGGTAAAATCAAAGCGGAAGCGCTCCGGGGTGACCAGCGACCCGGCCTGTTTGACGTGTTCGCCCAGACGGCGGCGCAGCACCGCATGCAGTATGTGGGTGGCGGTATGGTGGCGGGCAATCTGCTGGCGCCGGGCCGCGTCGACCTCGAGATAGACCGGCTCGCCGACCCGGACCTGGCCCGCCTCAATCCGGCCCTGATGGAGGAACAGATCATTAGGCAATTTTTGGGTATTGGTGACGGTGATTTTCAGGCCCGGGGCGGTGATCAAGCCGGTATCCCCGACCTGGCCGCCGGATTCGCCATAAAACGGCGTGGCCGCGGTAACTATCTCCACCTGGTCGCCTGCCTGGGCCTCTTTTACTGTACTCTCGCCCCGAATAATCGCCACTATCGGGGATTCGGCGGCCAGTTGCCCATAACCGACAAATTGGGTGGCGGGCAGTTGGGCCAACTCCCGGTAAATCGGCGGAATTTCTTCGGGCAGGCCGCCCTTCCAGGCCTGGCGGGAGGCCTCGCGTTGGCGCTTCATGTGGGCCTGGAAACCGTCCAGATCCAACTCCACCCCCTGCTCCTGGACCACGTCCATGACCAGGTCGAGCGGGAAGCCATAGGTATCGTAGAGCTTAAAAATGACCTCGCCCGGCAGGACGGCCGCGCCCTGGGCCTGGACCGCCTCCAGGTTCTCGGTCAAGAGTTTGAGGCCATGGTCCAGAGTTTCGGCAAAGCGTTCTTCTTCGTTGTTGACCACCTGATCAATAAACGGCTGGGCGGTGGTGAGTTCGGGATAATGCGGTCCCATCAGGTCGATGACCCGATGGCCGACCGGGGCCAGGAAGGGTTCCTGGAAACCCAACAGGCGGCCAAAGCGCACTGCCCGGCGTAGAATGCGGCGCAGCACATAACCTCGCCCTTCGTTGCTGGGCAGCACCCCGTCGGCGATCAGAAAGGTGATGGCCCGGCAGTGATCGGCGATCACCCGGAAGGCGACACTGCGGGCTTTATCCTGACCATACGGGAGGCCCGCCAGGTCTTCAATGCGGGCAATGATGGGGCGGATCAGGTCGGTATCGAAATTGCTTTGCACCCCCTGAATCACGGCGCTGAGCCGCTCCAGGCCCATGCCGGTGTCGATGCTGGGTTTGGGCAGGGGGGTTAGCTGGCCGGTTTCGTCCCGGTTAAACTGCATGAACACCAGGTTCCAGATCTCCAGATAGCGGTCGCAGTCGCAGCGGCCGATACCGCAATCCGGCCCGCAGGCCATGGCTTCGCCCTGGTCGATGATGACCTCGGAGCACGGCCCGCAGGGGCCGGTGTCTCCCATGGCCCAGAAATTATCTTTATCGCCTAGAGGAACGATGCGGTCCCGGGGCAGGCCGATGAGGCGGTGCCAGAGGTCGGCGGCCTCCTCGTCCTGATAATAGACCGTGGCCCAGAGCTGGTCCGGGGGCAGGTGAAAATGCTGGGTCAACAATTCCCAGGCCATTTCAATGGCCCCTTCTTTGAAGTAATCGCCGAAGGAGAAATTGCCCAACATTTCAAAGAAGGTATGGTGACGGGCGGTCTTGCCGACATTTTCCAGGTCATTATGTTTGCCGCCGGCCCGGACGCATTTCTGCGAACTGGCAGCGCGGCGGTAGGAACGGCTCTCTTCCCCTAAAAAAACCCGCTTAAATTGCACCATCCCGGCATTGGTAAACAAGAGGGTGGGATCATCCGCCGGGATCAGGGGCGAGCTGGGCACCCGGGTATGGCCCTGGGATTCAAAATAAGCCAGGAATTTTTCACGAATCTCTTGCCCGGTCATGATGCCTCCTCCGTCTCCGGGGTGGGCGGCGGTGGTTGGGTCTTGCCCAGTTGATAAGCCGCCCGGATCTGCTCTTCGAGCTGGCCCAGCAGGTCGGGGTGGTCGCGCAGGTAAACTTTGGCATTTTCCCGCCCCTGACCGATGCGCTCCTCGGCATAACTGTACCAGGCGCCGCTTTTCTTGATGATCTCCAGGTTGGTGGCCAGATCCAGAAGATCGCCCTCTTTAGAGATGCCCTGGCCGAAGATTACGTCAAATTCGGCTTCGCGAAAGGGCGGGGCCAGTTTGTTCTTGACCACCCGCACCTTTGTGCGGTTGCCGATAATCTCATGCCCGTCCTTGATAGGAGTGCCTTTGCGAATATCCAGGCGTTGGGAGGCATAGAATTTCAAGGCATTACCGCCGGTGGTGGTCTCCGGGTTGCCGAACATTTGGCCGATCTTATGGCGGATCTGGTTGATGAAGATTACTGAAGTCAGGGACTTGCTGATCGCCGCGGTGAGTTTGCGCAAAGCCTGGGACATCAGCCGGGCCTGGGAGCCCATCTGGGCGTCGCCCATCTCGCCTTCGATCTCGGAGCGCGGCACCAGGGCGGCCACAGAATCGACCACCGCGATATCCAGGGCATTGGAGCGCACCAGAATCTCGGCGATTTCCAGGGCCTGTTCGCCGGTATCGGGCTGGGAAATGAGCAGATCCTCGGGCTTCACCCCCAAGCGGCGGGCATAATTAAGGTCCAGGGCATGCTCGGCATCGATAAAAGCGGCCAGACCCCCCTCACGTTGGGCCTCGGCAATAATGTGGAGGGCCAGGGTGGTTTTGCCCGAGGCCTCGGGCCCAAAGATCTCCACCACCCGACCCCGGGGGATGCCCCCGATGCCCAGGGCCAGGTCCAGCGATAACGCGCCGGTGGGGATCACTGCAATGTCGGCCAGTTTTTCCTCCGCGCCTAAACGCATGATGGAGCCGCGGCCGTATTGCCTCTCGATCTGGCCCAGGGCCTGCTCCAGGGCCTTGGCTTTATCCGGGGATGATACGGTGGTCATGGATTAATCCTCTAATTTTAAGGTTAATTTTAGTTGGGCTAGGATTTCCGGCTAAAAACACACTTAAGTGCCTAATTTTGAATAACATACCACTATTTTTAGTAGTTGGGCGCCGGTCAAACAATGTCATTTGCTCTGGGACTGGCTCTCTTTACCCAAGGCCAGGATTTGTAACGGGGTGTAAATCGCCCCCTGAGGGGTCAAGGTGCTGCGAAATAAGATTAAGTTGCTGACCCGAAACACCGGAAAGGCGGGGGAGATCAAGGTGTCGAACATCTGACTCAATTTTTCCCGGTGGCGGGGCGACCGCACCCGGCCCAGGGTCAGATGGGGATTGAATCTGCGGTTCTCGGGGAGATATCCCAGGGTCGCAAAGGCCTGCTCCAGACCCTGGTATAGTTGGCTCAAGATCTCGGTCTGGCCGCTGATGCCCAGCCAGATG
>JAQVHY010000184.1 GCA_028695935.1 Desulfobacca sp. | reverse complement strand
CAACAACAAGAGCTGATGCAAAAAGAACAGGACTTGAGCGCGCAATTGGCCGACCTGGAAAGTCAACGACAGGCCGTGGCGGAGGAGCGTCGGCAACTGCAAGAAGAAAACCGACAGGCCGTGGCCCAGGCCATCAAACAGGCCGAAGGTGAATTTAAGCAGATCTTAAAACGCCTGGAGAGCGGTCAGGAATCCTGGGGTCCCTTGCGCCAGGAATTTTCACGCCAGCAGCATAAGCTTTATCAATCCGTGGTCCACCACTCAGAACCTGCATCAGAGCCCTTGCCGTCCCCCCAACCCGGCCAGGAGGTTTTCCTCACCTCCCTGGGTCGGGAAGGCGTGGTAATGTCGGGGCCTGATAAGGAAGGCCGCATGGAAGTACTGGTCGGCACCATCAAGTTACGTCTGTCCCAGGCAGATCTTAAACCGGCCCGACCGGAAGCCAAGTCCGGCAGGGTATTTCATAGCTCCTACCAGGGGGGAGTGGAGATCAGTGCCGATACCCATCTGACCTCTCCAACCTTGAACATTATTGGCTTGAAAGTGGAGGAAGCCCTGCCCTTAGTGGACCGCCTGCTGGACCAGGCGGTATTGTGCGGCTGTGCGCGAGTGGATATCATCCACGGCATTGGCACTGGCCGCTTAAAGCAGGCAGTACAGGAGTTTCTCCGTCAGCATGTCATGGTCAAAAATTTTTACCCTGGCGAAATCAACCAGGGCGGACGGGGGGTGACCACCGTGGACATTAAAGATTAAACCGGCCTCTGTCGAACATTGGGAAAGAACCTTGGGTTAACCAATTTCTGAACTTCAATTTTAAGCTTATGGCTCAATACATCCCGGAATCCAAACTGTTGGAGATCAAGGCCGCGGCGCCCATTGCTGAGGTCATTGGGCAGTATGTGAGTCTTAAGCCACGCGGCAACTATTTAGTCGGTCTGTGCCCCTTCCATACTGAAACCAAACCCTCTTTTACCGTCTATCCGGAACGCGAAATCTTTCACTGCTTTGGCTGTGGCGTAGGCGGCAATGTCTTTACCTTCCTGATGCAGCACTTACGGTTGACTTTTCCTGAAGCCGTGCTGGAAGTGGCCCGGCGTTATGGCATACCCATCTATTCCAAGGAAGTGGGACCGGAGGACGCGCGTCAACTAAAAAAACGTCAGGCCCAGTACGAGGTCAACGAACTGGCCGCGGCCTTTTTCGAAGCCAATCTCCAGGCCCCGTTAGGGGCACCGGCCCAGTCCTATCTGTCCCGCCGGAGCTTAAGTCCGGAAGTGGTAGCCGAATATCGCTTGGGGTATATCCCGGATGACTGGCGGGCCTTGGAAAAACATCTGTCGGCGCGCGGCGGTTCGCTGGAGGCCGCCCGTGACCTGGGATTGATCATTGCGCGCACCTCGGGTGGATACTATGACCGGTTCCGGGGCCGCTTGATGTTCCCCATCCTGGATCGACAGGGACGGGTAATCGCCTTTGGCGGGCGTCTGCTGGAGGAGGGTGAACCTAAGTATCTAAATTCCCCGGAAAGCCCGTTATATTCCAAGGGACGCTCGCTTTACGGTCTCTATCAGGCCCGTGAGGCCTTGCGGAAACACCAGCTCGCCATCCTGGTGGAAGGCTACATGGATCTGCTGGCCCTCCGGGTTCACGGTATTGAACCAGTGGTGGCCAGTCTGGGCACCGCCTTGACTCGAGACCAGGTGCGGCTGTTAAAGGCCTATGTGCCGCGCGCGGTAATCGTCTTTGATGGCGACGCGGCCGGTCTCAAGGCCATGATGCGAACTTTCCCGCAATTTGCCGCGGAACGCCTGCCCGTCCGGGTCTTGACCTTACCCGCAGGGGAAGATCCCGATAGTTATGCCTTTAAACACGGGGTGGAGATCTTTCGTAACCCCTGGGATCAGGCGAGACCGCTGTTCGAGTTTATTCTGGAGGAAATTCTTAAATCCCAGGGAAGCGGCGTAGAAGGCAAAGTCACCACCCTGGAATTATTGAAACCCTATTTCCAGGCCCTGACCGATCCGGTAGAACGCCACCTCTGGATCCACCGGGCCGCGGAACGCTTGGGAGTAGCGGAAACCGCCCTGCAGCAAGCCCTAAAGTCTAATGCCAACTGCACGGTGCGGAGGTTAAGTTCCCCGGGAGAGTTGACCGTTAGTCTGGAGCGCGGCTTAATTAAATTGATTCTTAACCATCCTACCGTCATGCCTCAAG
Source organism: Desulfobacca sp. (assembly GCA_028695935.1). GTDB lineage: Bacteria > Desulfobacterota > Desulfobaccia > Desulfobaccales > Desulfobaccaceae > Desulfobacca_B. The sequence goes on along the minus strand of JAQVHY010000184.1, from coordinate 1,444 downwards.
TTACGCTGGCCAACTGGCTGGAAGACTTTGAGGATGATAGCCTCAAGGAGATTGCTACCCAACTGTTGATCTGTTATCAGCAGCATGGCCGGCTCGATTATGGCCTGCTGGTAAACCAGATGGAAACTACCAACCTGCGCAACCAGGTCTGTGCCCTGTCTCTGGCACCGGAGGAATTCCCGGTAGGGAATCTCGATAACCTGGTGGAAGATTATTGCCGCGGGTTCCGCAAACGCCAGTTAAAAAAGGAGCAACAACAGCTTAAACAAAAACTACACCGGGCCTATAAGAGTCAAACGGGGGAGGACGTTTTGGCAATTACCGCCCGGATCAGAGACATTGATCTGCAATTACGCAGTTTGCCAGCAGAACCAGGACCTTTTGGGGAAAAGGAGAAAAATCAATGAGCAAGGGAACTGATATTGAAGAGTACAAGGATTACGTATCCTTGGAAGATAACTGCGGGTTTATCCCCCTGGAGGATTTTCCTGACTCGGTATCCACCACCCCGCTCTTTAGTGAAACCGCAGAAGATATCGTGATCTTCGAAGATATCGACTTGAAGGTTATCGATGTCCCCAAAAAAATCTCTCTCCAGCCTTCGGTGAGTGGGCCCGCGGAGGAAGATAATCTGGACTTTGAAACCGAAACTCCCATTAAAATCGGTGACCCGGTCAAAATGTACCTGAAGGAGATGGGGATGGTCTCCTTGCTGACCCGGGAGGGCGAAGTAGAGATCGCCAAACGCATCGAACAGGGGGATCGGGAAGTCATCTGCGCCCTGTTAGAAACCACGGTAGGAACCAAAGAAATCCTTTCGGTAGCTGAGAAAATCTTCCAGAAGAAATTGCCCATCGATGACCTGATCGACGATACTGATTCTAATAATTCGGGAACCGATCTGGTCTCCTACAAAGATAACCTTCAGAAACTGATCAATAAAATCAAGAGATTGGAAGATCACAGCCGTAATGTTAGTGCATCGCTGACCGAACCGGGCTTATCTCCCGAAAAAAGAGCGTCATTAGAAGCCCGGCTGGAACGCGATCGACGCCAGATCGCCCAGGTGGTCAAACAGTTGCGGATTGACCGGCGGCATCTAGAAAAGATTATCCAGAAAATCTCGGTGCTGGCCCATAAGGTGCGTGATTCCCAGCAAATCACGAAAGACTGTCTGGAGGCTAGCGGAATGAGCGCCGCTGAATTTAAACGGGCCTGCAAAAGTCTTAAGAAGGCTGGAAAAGAGGGGATGTCGCGGCCTGGCAATGGCATTAGCCTATCGGCCGAGCAAATGCTTGAACTAGAAGGCCGTTGGGATATGGCCCTAAAGCAGTTGAAGAAGGTCACCCAGGAATTAGGGGTGCCGGCCGAGCGGGTGCCGGAGATTCATACCCGGATCGTCAAAGGGGAGCGGCAGGCGACTACCGCCAAACGGGAGTTGGTC
>JAQVHY010000074.1 GCA_028695935.1 Desulfobacca sp. | reverse complement strand
CCCTGGATGGGGGAGGGTCAGGGTGGGGGTGGCGTATTTAGGGCTTTTTTCTGCTAAATCTCCGTGTTGCCCTCTTCTCAACCACTTCACGGATGGAGAGGAGAAGATACCTAATCCGCTAAGCCCAGCTTAAGATTTAAATGGTGGAAACAGGGTCCGCAGGGCCGCGGCGACATCGGCCACTTCCTGCAATTCCAGGCCCGGGAAGGTCGGCAGCCGTACCTGGTGGCCCCGGGACAGCAAGGCGCGGCGAAAACCAAGTTTGTGGCCTTCTTTAAGACGCATCTCGGCCTGGCCCACCCCCCGGACTTCACCGGTGAGCCCGACTTCTCCAAAGACCAGCGTATCCGGCGGTACCGGTCGGTCCAGAAAAGAAGAGGCCAGCGCGGCAATAATCCCTAAATCTACCGCGGGTTCCGTCAGTCGCACCCCCCCAGCCGCATTGACAAACAGATCCTGACTGCCAAAGGCCAGTCCCACGCGTTTTTCCAAAACTGCCACGAGCAGCGACACCCGGCCCGGATCAACCCCCATAGCCTGACGACGCGGCAGGGCCAGGCTGGAGGGGGTAACCAGGGCCTGCACTTCTACCAGGATCGGTCGCGAGCCTTCCACGCAGGGCACCACCACCGAGCCCGGACTTTCCAGGGAGCGTTCGGATAAAAAAAGTTCGGAGGGGTTGGTCACTTCCCTCAGACCGGCTTCACTCATTTCAAACACTCCCAACTCATGCGTAGCCCCAAAGCGGTTCTTAACGGTGCGCAGAATGCGAAAGGCATGGCCGCGTTCGCCCTCAAAATAGAGCACCGTATCCACCATATGCTCCAGCAGCTTGGGTCCGGCAATGGCCCCCTCCTTGGTGACGTGGCCGATGAGAAAAATCGGGTGGCCGCGGCGTTTGGCCAATTGCACCAGGCGGAAGGCGGTCTCCCGGACCTGGCTGATGGAGCCGGGCGCGGCCGGGAGGGTGGCGGTATAAAGGGTTTGGATGGAGTCCAGGACCAGGTAATCGGGTCCGACGGTCCCCACCATCTTGATAATATTTTCCAGGCAGGTCTCGGTAGCGACCAAGAGTTCCGGCGCGCTGATCCCCAGCCGATCAGCTCGCAGCTTGAGTTGGGCGCTCGATTCCTCCCCCGAGACATACAACCCCCGGCGCTCCTTGCCGCAGAGCCGATCCAAAACCTGAAGCATCAGGGTTGACTTGCCGATACCGGGGTCGCCGCCCAGCAGGATCACCGAGCCGGGCACGACGCCGCCCCCCAGAGTCCGGTCAAATTCGCTGAGACCACAAGACAGGCGGTCTTCGGCGCGGGCGGTCAGACTGACCAGCGGCACCGGACTGCTTTCCGGCCCGGCTGGCGGTATCTCCCGGTTGCCCGAGGCCATGGGAACTACTAATTCCTCCACCAGGGAGTTCCAGGCCCCGCAGTCCGGGCACTTCCCCAGCCATTTGGGGGCCCGATAGCCGCAGCTCTGACAGACAAAAATAGGGCGCGGGGGTTTTTCAGCCATGAAGTTGATATCGATATCTGTTTAAAATTAAATGCAATCTTACGTTTTCTGGTCCAGTCCGGTCTGGGTTTAGATTATACCGTAATCCTCCGGATTTGCCGAGTCCAGATAAATGGTTTATATTTAAAATTTATTTAAGGTAGCATTTGAGACCCACAGGAGCGTTATCCGCATATGACCGCGCCCTGGCAGCCATCGCCCGATATTTATGGGCTGGTTAGACAATTACAGGGACGCCAGGCCCTTCAGGTTCTGGCCCAACTGGCCGCGGAGCGCCACCTCGAGGTCTATCTGGTGGGCGGGGTGGTACGGGAGCTGGGTCGGGGCCGGCAAGCCCCGGATCTGGATCTGGCGGTTAATCGTCAAGCCCTGGAACTGGCCGCGGCTCTGGCTGATCGGCTCGGCGGCACCTTCGTTCTGCTGGACGCCCGGGAACGCACCGCCCGCGTCGTCTGGCAGGGCGAAAATCTGGATTTTGCCGAGTTTAGGGCTCCGGACCTGATGACTGATCTGCATAAACGCGACTTTACCATCAATGCCATGGCCATTCCGTTAATCCCCTTGATGCGCGCCGGTCATTTGGAATGGCTGGATCCCTGGGGCGGCCGGGAAGATTTAGAGGCCGGGCGCGTGCAAATTTTGGCCGCGGAAAACTTCCACGATGATCCGCTGCGGATGCTCAGGGCGTTTCGCTTCGCGGCGACCCACGGCTTAACCCTGACTCCCGATACCTGGGCCGCGACATGCAAGTATCGGCAGGAATTTCGCCGGGTGGCCGGGGAACGCATCCATCAGGAACTTTTTTACCTGTTAGGGGTAGAACGAGCCTTTCCCATCCTGGTGCAAATGGACCAGGTAGGGCTCCTGGGCCAGATTTTTCCAGAGCTAGAGGATATGAAAGGGGTGGAGCAGAATGGTTATCATCATCTGGATGTTTTCCACCACTCTATGCTCGCCGTGGACTGCCTCGAACAGGTTCTGCTCCATCCCCGAGATTGGTTTGCGGATCTGGGCCGGGTGATTACCGACTATGCCCGGCGGGATAGTAAGGCGGTGCTGCTCAAATTGGCGGCCCTGTTTCACGATCTGGGCAAACCCCAGACCCAGGAACGGCGGGACGCCCCCGAACGTTTTACCTTTTATCACCATGAGCGGGTGGGGGCCGAACTGTTCACCCAGATCGCCTGGCGGTTGCGGTTCAGTCAGGAGGAATTGCGCACCGTGGTCCGGCTCATTGAATTGCATATGCGGCCCTTTTTGCTGTTGCCGATCTTTCGCCAGGGAGAATTGACCCTGCGGGCCCTGGGACGGTTGGTGAAGGCGGCCCGCCCTGTGCTGCCGGGATTGTTTGCCCTGGCCATGGCCGATAGTCTGGCCGGCCAGGGACCGCTCAAACCCCCGGATGCCGAAGCCTGGCTGGCCGACTTCTGTGCCGCGGCCTACCGGTTTCTGACCGAACGTCTGGAACCGCTGGAACATCGACCCCGGTTAATTTCCGGAGACGACCTGATCCAGGAATTTCATCTGACTCCAGGACCGCAGTTCCGCCAGTTGCTGGAGGCGGTCGAAGAGGCCTGTCTGGAAGGCCAGATTACCACCCGCCAGCAGGCCCTGGGCCTGGTAAAAAAATTGCTCTGACCCCAAGGTCAAGAAAGAAGGGTAGGGGACCAAAATTGCTAGAGCGTCAGACCCAACTCAGGCAGGATATCGTGCGCGTCGGCCATCTCCTGCATCACCGCCACCTGGTGGCCGCTACCGATGGCAATATTAGTGCACGGCTGGCGGACGACCGTTTACTCATCACCCCCAGTGGTCTTAACAAGGGCTTTCTCCAAGAGAGCGACATATTGACCGTTGATCTGAACGGCAAGGTTATACAGGGGGAGGGGAGACCCTCTTCTGAAATCCAGATGCATCTGACCGCCTACCGCCAACGCCCGGATATTGGGGCGGTAGTCCACGCTCACCCGCCCTTGGCCACGGCCTGTTCGATTGCCGGGGTGTCGTTGGAAGTGGGTGTCCTCCCCGAAGTAATTATTACCCTGGGGGCCATTCCCACGGCTCCCTATGGTACCCCCGGGACCGCGGCAGTATCTCAATCCATTCAGGATCTGATCCGTTACTATGATGCCATCATTCTGGCTCAGCATGGCGGCCTGACGGTGGGCCGCAACCTGACCGAGGCCTATAACCGCATGGAAAAGCTGGAACATGCGGCCTTGATCATGATCACCGCCCGGCAGTTAGGACGGCTGCAACCGCTGCCCGCCGCGGAAGTGGAAAAGCTCACCCGCTTGGGCATTGAACACGGCTGTCGCCCCCCAGAGGCCAGGAACCTACTTAAATAAAAGAAAATTTATCTTAACCTGTAACCGAAAAAATGCTTGACAGGGATTTTCATTTTAACAATAATAACTTGGCAGATGTAAGTATTGAAGCTAGCCACTGATAAGCTGAGACCACTAGAGGAGAGACGATCATGGCCCTGACCAAGGAGAAGATCATCAACAATGTCCATAATCAGATCGGACTCAGCAAACAAGAAGCTCGGGATGCGGTGGAGCGAGTCCTGGAGATCATGAAAGATACCCTGGCCCGGGAAGAGGACCTGCTGATCAGCGGCTTTGGCAAGTTTTCGGTGCGTCGCAAAAACGCCCGCCGCGGCCGGAACCCGCAGACCCGCCAAGATCTGATGTTGCGGCCCCGCAATGTTGTAGTTTTCAAGACCTCCGGAGTACTGCGCAATCGGATAAATGGGGGCTGAAGACCGAAGTACTGAATATGGCGTTACCGCTAATAACCGATTGAATTGCTAAATTCAAAGAGCACCTCCTGCCCCTGGCGGACCAGAATTCTTCTCGGGTTTAGAACTGTCTAATCGATTCTCTAGATTCCATCGTTTTACTACCCCGACAACCAGCTCTAAAAATATCTAAGGCGTCTACAGGGATTGCTACTTTCCCTTTGCAACTAGACCTGGTGGGGATTTAACTGAAGTGCTTTCCCAATGGCGGCCCGAGTCGTAGAAAATCATAGTGGGCACGGCTGATAAATGTTAATATAAATAATATTGTGGGTAATCTTTTTGACTAGGCTTGAGCTTGGGCCCGGAGAAGCCCGAGATGATGGTTAATTATGGATAATTGGTTTACGCAGTGGCACACCCGGAGCTGTAGCCGCCGTCAGTTTATCAAGGCCGGAGCCCTGGGATTGGCCGCCTTGTCGTTACCGGCGCTGCCCTTACCGGCATTGAGCCAACGGGTGCGTTACGGATTTCTCCAGCCTCGGGCGGCCTCGTTTTTTACCCCCTTGCCGGGCGGCATGGTGCGTTGTAATCTCTGTCCCCATAATTGCGAGGTCATGGATGGCGAACGCGGCGAATGTGGGGTGCGGGAGAATCGGGGCGGCCAATACTATAGTCTGGTCTATGGCAACCCCTGCGCGGTGCACATCGACCCTATCGAAAAAAAGCCCTTGTTTCATGTGCTCCCTGGCAGCGCCTCCTATTCCATCGCCACCGCGGGTTGCAACTTGCACTGTAAATTCTGCCAGAACTGGGAAATCTCCCAGGCGCGTCCCGAGGAAACCTACAATTTTGATTTCCCGCCCGCGGCCGTGGTCCAAAAAGCCCAAGAAACCAACTGTCCCTCCATTGCTTATACCTATGTGGAGCCGATTATTTTTTATGAATACATGATGGACGTGGGGCGCTTGGCCCGCCAGGCCGGGATTCTCAATGTCGGCCACTCCGCGGGCTACATCAACCCCCAGCCTCTGGAGGCGCTGTGCGAGATCCTGGATGCGGTCTGCATCGACCTTAAGGCCTTCACCGATGACTTTTACCGCAATCTGGTAGGCGGCACCCTGGCCCCGGTGCTGACTACCTTAAAGACCCTGCGCCGTAAACAGGTGCACCTGGAACTGGTTAATCTGGTTATCCCGCAGCTAAACGATGACCCCAAGGAAATTAAAAAAATGTGCACCTGGATTCGAGACGAACTGGGACCGCTGACCCCCCTGCATTTTTCCCGGTTTTATCCCTTACATAAGATGCGCAACCATTTCCCCACCCCCGTAGCTACCCTGGAGCAGGCCCGGCAGACCGCCCGGCAGACAGGTCTGAAATACGTCTATATCGGCAACGTTAGGGAAAATCCGGCCGAAAATACCTACTGCCATAATTGCGGCAAACTGATCATCCCCCGCCGGGGCTATATGATCGGCGAGGTCAAGATGAAGGGCGGAGCCTGCGCCTTTTGCGGGACTAAGATTCCAGGGGTCTGGCACGAACCCAAGACGGTATAATTCTCTTTTATTATTGATATTTCGGAAGCACCATGTTTGTTAGGTCCGCTATTGAACAACAAAAAGTGCTTGACTATATTAGAAGCTGGATTAAAATTTATTCAAGCCAGATTTAATCAAACCTCTTATTTCTCTCAGTAACCAAACTCTCCTCTGATCTTCATCTTGCTCTGGCAGCAGGTTTACTCCGGGAAGGGACTCCCGACTTTTTATGATCTTGGCAAGCTTGGTTAAATGCTTAATTTCTTATTCCACCCTATTCTAATCTTAACCAAGTCGTTCTTTTCGGTCTAAAAGAATGACAAAGTAATCACCTGTTGCAGTAGCTAAAAGATTTAGAGCAGGTCACCCTCAAAGAAGGGCTTATCAGCCTTTATAAGATGGTGAGTCGGCTCCTTACAGCCGGCTAAAACCAAAGGTAAAGGCTTTTGGGTTCTACTCATCATCCTTAGTTATTGGTGTTTGAAGCGCTTCCAAAAATTTAATTGGCAGAGAGACATTCCCGACTCTCCCTGGGTCGCCGGCGTATTAGGGGATAATTGCTAGCTTACGGCTGCGTAGGGGTGACCAGCGGTGGTGCCCCTACCTAAAAAAGCCTGACTATTTAAATTTCTACACCGAGTGAAAATTCCTGGAACGCATCTAAGCCTAGCAATTATAAACTGAGCCTTGCCTCAACTTAAATTAAAGGATGACGGTTATGTTTAGAACCTTCCGGATAGTCTGGTTGATCTTTGGGTCCCTGATGATGGCTGGAAGCTGGGCAGCCGGGGCCGATCCTCCACCCGCCGGGGCCGATCCTCCACCCGCCGGGAAACTGATATACCTGCAAGGACAGGTCGAAGTTCGCGGCAGCGGGACCGCAGCCTGGGTGGCGGCTAAGATTAATCAAGAGCTAGGCGCCGGAGATGCGGTCAGGACCGGACCGGCATCGCGGGCCGCCGTTCTGTGCTCGGATGAAAGTCAGATTCAGCTCCAGGAAAATACCACCGTCATCCTGAAGAGCATCGTGCCTTCTCCCCGCCTGCAGCCGCCGGAGGTAGCTCCGGTTAAATTGGAAAAACCCCCTGCCAGTTTATACCTGGTTCCGGAAGGCAAAATCTGGCTGCGTAATAAGAATGAAAAATTTCGTTTTGAGTTAGAAACCCCGGTTATTACCGCTACTATCCGCGGCACTGAGTTTGTTATCCAGGTCCAAGCGGATGGCACCACCACCGTGACCCTGCTGGAAGGCCGGGTCTGTTTGATTAATCCTTTTGGGGAATTATGTCTTGAACCCGGTGAGGAAGGTTATGTCTGTCCGGGACGGGGGCCGATCAAACGGGTACTGGTGCAGCCCGCCGATGCCGTCCAATGGTGCTTGTATTATCCGGGCATCTTTAGCTATCGGGACTTGCTGCTCTCGGCCCGGCCCGGAGAGGCGCGCGCCCCGGCCGGCCCGCCGGCCCTGGCCGCCCTGATCCAACCGGGAGAGACCGCCTATGACCAGGGTAACTTGCCGGAGGCCGAGGACCAGGCCAAAACCGTCCTGGCCCAAGACCCCGACCAGGCTCGGGCCCTGACCTTATTGGGTTGGATTAGATTGCAGGACAATGCTTCTCCAGAAGCCTTGGAATATTTCCGCCGGGTCCGAGAACCGGATGATCGCACCATCATCGGACTGGCCCTTTGCCGTTATCGCCAGGGAGATCTTACCGGCGCTTATGAATTGGTCCAGGGGGCCTCCCAGAAACTTTGCTCCGCCCCGTTCTTGCTCACCATGGCCGGTTACTTTGCCATGCTGACGGGCCAGATTGATAAAGCAGTGGCCCAACTGGATGCCGCTAGTCGTCAGATGCCCGACGCGGCCCTGCCCCGGGCCTTGTTGGCCCAGGTCTATCTGGTCCAAAACCGCAAGGACGCGGCCCTCACTGAGGCTAACACCGCCCTGTCCCAATCCCCAAATTCGCCAGTAGCCCTGCTCAGCCTGGCTCTGGTGAACATAGCCCAATTTAACCTGCCCGCGGCAACCCAGAATTTACAGAAAGCCATTATCGCTGATCCCCGTTTCGTGGATGCTTATGTTTATCTGGCCAAGATCTGGTTGGGCTCGGAATACCTGACCCGGGCCCAGCAGACCGTAGACCAGGCCCGGCGGTTGGCTCCCCAGGATGCCGAAGTCCTCAGTCTGGCCGGGTTTGTGCGGCTGGCCTATCGTGATTATGACGCCGCCCAAAAACTATTCATCCAGGCCTCGGAAGCCGACCCCAGTCTGGGAGAACCGCATCTCGGGCTGGCCATTTACCATTTTCGCCACCGGAATTTCACCCAGGGTCTGTCCGAAATGTTGACTGCCACCCTCCTGGATCCGCGGGTTTCCCAGTATCAGAGCCAGTTGGGCAAGGCGCTTTATCAGGCCCGGAACTTTGACAAGGCCCTGGAGGTTTGGGACTACGCCAAGACCCTGGATCCTAAGGATCCCACTCCCCATCTCTATAAAGGCATCGCCTTGACCGACCTGAACCGGCCCGGAGAGGCCATCCAGGAGATCAACAAGTCCATCCAGCTCAATGACAACGTGGCTATCTTTCGGGCCCGCCAATCCCTGGACCAGGATTTAGCGGTGCGCAATGCCGGTCTGGCCCGAGCCTACCAACAGTTAGGGCTTACGGAATGGGCCTTGAGCAAGGCCGTCACCGCCGTTAAGTATGAGCCGGTTAATAGTGCGGCCCACCTGTTCCTGCGGGATATCACTACTGCCAGCCGGGCCGGCGCGGCGGCCCCCTTCTTTACTTCCGGCCTGCTCCTGGGCTTCGCCAACACGGAGTCAGCTCTCTTTCGCGTGCTCTCGCCCGCCAATCAGGCTACCTACCGCAGCCTCCAGTTTGCCGGCACCGAGGCCCTGGGCTTGACCCGAGATTATGCCCCGATGTTTGAGATGCCTTTTGCCCGGATCGGCGTTAGCGGGGGTCTTGGGGCCACGGAAGGCAGTAAATTGCGCCAGGACCACCAGGCCGTGGCTTACGGCGGCGGTCCCGGCTTGTCCTTCGAGACCTACGGGAGATTCCTGGAAGAGCCGCTGGGCCCTCCCATAACCGGCAGTCTCCATTCCTTCAGCGGCCGGAACCGTACTTATACTGTCGAGGCCAACGCCAAATGGGAGCCCTCGGTTAAAGGCACCCTCACCGGGCTTTTTCAGTATGTTGACGTTCAGATTGGCGATCAGAGTAAAACTCTTCCTTCTGACCCGACCGTGAGGAATGATATTAATACACGTAACCACCTTTATGAACTGGCCTATTATCACCGCTTCAATCCTCGCGCGGCTTTGCTGGCCTATTTTGTCCACAATGACTTCCCCTTTCGGTTTCTGCAAGGCAGCGACTTCTTTGGATTCCCGTGGTCTTTGTCTATGCCCTTTGATCAGGAATTCCAGAATATTCAACTACAGCAACACCTGGTCCTGCCCTTCCTGGGACAGCACAGCCTCATCGCCGGTTTTGATTACTTTACCGCCCATTATAACCAGAAGCTTAATTATGAATTTGCTGGTGTCCCGGTTTATGCCACGGAAGACCGACCCCCCTTCCGGTCTTCCAGCCTTTACCTCCAGGATTACTGGCGCCTGCACCGGGATCTGGTACTGGAGCTGGCCCTTTTTTGGAGCAACCAAAAGGACCCGCGGGGCTTCCCGGGAACCTTCTATACCTCTATGTGGAGCCCCCGTTTCGGGATCAATTACCAGTTCGAGGTGGGGAAGACCCAGCACGTATTGCGCGGCGTGGCCGAACGCCACCTGACCAGCCATCTTTCTGCCCAACCCATCCTCTTGCCGGCGGAAATCGGCGGGTTTCCCTGGGTCCTGGACTTTTCTTCGGGTGCGGAGGTGCGCCAGACCGGGGTTGCCTGGGAGGCCCAGTGGGATTCCAAGACTTTCACTAGCCTGCGCCTCAATGCCTTGCGGGTGGCAACCCCGGTTATCAGCAACATCCCTTTACCCGGGTTTCCGGGTATCACTTCCTGGCAAACCTGGAAACGCTACCAGGCCTCCCTGGTCCTGAACCGCATCCTGACTACCTCCTTGGGGCTAGCCCTGGGAGTCTCAGGCAAAAGAATTGTGCCTGATCTTTCTTTCCAGGAATCCGATAACCTACAAGACTATGGGGAATTTAGCGCCTTTCTCAGCCTGTCCTACCTCAACCGTCAGGGCTGGCTGGCCCGGCTAACTCCTCTTTTGGTACAGCAGTTCGGCAAAGTCAGCGGATCTGATGCAGACAATCCCTTTGTCATTATGAACCTCAGCCTGGGACGGGAGTTCCCCCACAAGCGGGGCTTCGCCCTTTTTGAAGTTCAGAACCTCTTCAACCGTCAACCCTTTTACTCGGTGGAGCCGCGGCGCGATCTCGAGTTTGCGACCAGCCGCCGGTTCCTGGTAAGATTTGGTTTTTATTTTTAACCGGTTAGCGGCAGATCTTTAGGCCCCGCCAGGGTTCGCCCCTGGGCGGTAAATTCTCAAGGAGGGATCATTCATGGATGTCAGTTCTTATGAGGGCAAGGTTTGTAGGTTTAAGGCGAGAGATAAAGAGGAACAGAGTTCGCGGATGGTGTTTGTCGAGGGCAGATGTGGCAGCCAGATAACCCCAGCGCAGATCATCGATAAAAGGGCTAAAGATGGCAATCATCACTATTACCTCCTTAACGACACCGCCGCCTTTATCACCAGCCTGGTGTTCCAGCATATCCCGGTAAACCTGGTAACCGAAGCTTATATGGCAAGATTCGGTTTAAAAGACCGAGGGCAGGCCGAAAAAGATATTAGGGACTGGCTGGAAAAACTCAGAAATCAACTGGATTGTGTCTATTTAAAAGACTTGGAGGTAATACGATACGAACCTCCTGATCTTAGCCCACCCATCAGATTTTCAGAAAATCTCTATTTGCACTTCGACGTAGAACATAACCAAATGGGGGGTGTTGGTATTAAAATCCCACCAACATAAGAGGAAAGTTATTGTCCTTGAGCTTACCAGGATTGGCAACCGGTCCTGCCGCCAGTCTAACCGCCACCGGGCCGACGCAAGGAGTTGCCTGACCTTTAAGGTGGCGGATGCCATTCTCTCGCCAGCCAAGCTGATGGGCGTCAAGGCAGTGGCCTGCACCGGCGGCGAAGTGGCTCTGTAACCCTTACCGGGGGACTTGTTGCACCTAACGGTGTCCGGGGTTTCCGGTTTAGGGGCAGGACTGAACAACCTATGCTGGCCCATAAACACAATCTGGTCAGCCTGGAGATCGACAATATTTTTGACCGTGGCTTCACCGAGCGTCTAAAACCTGTTAGTGAATATAACGCGAATATATTCCCCACGTGGAGGATAATGTTTAAACTTGCCCTCTATTTTTAAATTTTTGCGGCAGCCGCGAGTTTATGTCCTCGGGTTGGGTCTTTTCGCCTTCCTCCTGGTAGCAGGGTTGAGCCTGCGTCCGCTCGGGCACACCCTGGAGAACGTCGGGCTGGATTTTTGTTATTGCCAGCGGCCTTATCAACCCCCACCCCCGGAGTTGCTGATTGTTGCTATTGACGAGGCCTCGTTCCAAAAAATACAGCACGCCTGGCCCTGGCCGCGACGCCTGCATGCCCAAGTGGTGCGGCGCCTGGCTGCCGCGGGGGCCCGTCTGATTGTCTTTGACATCATCTTTGCCGACCCTGCCAATCCTGAAGATGATCAGCTTTTCACCCAGGCCATCCGCCAGGCTGGCAATGTCATCCTCTCCCAGACCCTGATAGATATCGAATATGCCAATTTTATCAAGAGGATTCTGGTCAATCCTCTTGAACCTTTTCTGCGATCAGCGCACCGCTTGGGATTAAGCATGGTCACTCCGGATGCCGATGGTCGGGTGCGGCGTTTTCGCCTGCGCCTTAGCGGCCAGCCCTCCCTGGCGGAAGTCGTCGCCCGGAGTTATCAGCCGGACTTAGCGATCCCCCCAGGTTGCGGTGGATTAATTGATTTTGCCGGTTCGCCGCCCTTTATTGATATGGTCTCATATCATCGGGTCCTGGACGATGAGCTGCCCATGCCGGCCCAGTTGATTAAAGGCCGCATCGTGCTTATTGGCCGGACCGTGGAGGTTTCCCCTACTCCCGTTAGTGATGCTTTTTATACCCCGTTCTTTTCCGAGAGTGGCGAACTGATGTCGGGGGTGGAACTGCATGGGCACATCATCCATACCCTGCTGCGGGGCCGTTGGGGAACAGAACTGAGCCAGCCAGGACGTTTAGTCATTTACGCCATCATCTTGCTGTTATTCAGCTATCTAATCGCCCGCCTCTCCCCCTTAAGCGCCCTAGGTGTCTTGATCGGTTTAGTCCTGCTAATCTGCGGGTCATCTCTTTATATTCTCCTGAACCGCAACTTTTGGGTACCTCCGGTGTTGCTCTCCGGGGGGCTGGTCCTGGTCTATTTCGGTAATATTACTATCCAATACTTTTCGGAATCCCGGCAAAAACTATGGCTCCGGCAGGCCTTTAGCCATTACGTTTCTCCTACCGTGGTCGAGGCGATTATGGCCCAACCGGAGCGCTTGCAACTGGGCGGTGAGGAAGTGGAAGTTACCATCCTGGTTGCCGACCTGGCCGGATTCAGCACTTTGGCCGAAAACACCACTCCCCAAGAATTGATCCAGGTACTTAACGAATTCTTTACTGCCCTGACCGAGGTCGTCCTGGCCTACCAGGGCACCCTGGATAAATATATCGGTGATGCCCTGCTGGCCTTTTGGGGCGCGCCCTTGCCGTTAACCAATAATGCGGTGCTGGCCTGTCAAGCAGCCCTGGAAATGCAGGCCACCTTGCGAGAGTTGAATGAAGCAGGGCGGTCCCGGGGCTGGCCGCCGATCTCGGCTCGCATCGGTCTGCATTCCGGCCCGGTGATCGCCGGCAATGTCGGGTCCAGAGAACATTTCAACTATACGGTGATGGGCGATGCGGTCAATCTGGCCTTTCGCCTGGAGAAGGCCAATAAGGATTATGGTACCAAGATTCTACTCAGCCAAGCCACCTCTAGCCGCCTGGGCAAGGTCTTCCTGGTGCGGGAATTGGACCAGGTGCTGGTTAGAGGGCGGTTTCAGCCGGTCGCTATTTATGAACTTTTGGGATATCTCCCGACCAACGGCATCCAGGACTGGGTGCAATTATTCGCCGCCGGCCGGGCTGCCTATCTGGAACGGCAATGGCGCCAGGCGATCAGCCAGTTCCAGGAGGCGTTCATGTTAAATCCCGATGATCAGCCCACTAAACTTTACCTTTATCGTTGTCTCAAGTACCTGCAAAACCCGCCCCCCTCATACTGGGATGGCGTGTACAATTTAGAGAAAACCTGAGCGGAGTGGTTTGCTTAAGGTTCGGCTGCTTTAATTAGAGTCCGAACCGCGGCTTTAAGTCACGGTATTGAGGTTATCAATGGAACAATTGGCTAAGGAGTGTAAACAGCCGGTAGTCTTAGAGCCGGCACCCCCTAAAACCGCCTGGTTTTATCCCTGGGTCGGTCTCTTGTTGGGCGGTTTAGTAGGATTATTTTTGGCTTATCCACTGCCCATAGTGATTCAAAGAATGTATGGCTTTATCTGTTTTAAGGAACCGTTGCGTCTGGGACAGGCGATTTTCCTTAGTTTAAACTCGGAACAATGGCTGGCTATCCTGGTTTATACCTTGGCCGGTGCCATCTTTGGGGCCGTATTAGGGGTAGCTTGGCAGCACCTCAAAGAAAATCGGCAACGCCTTAAGACCCTCAGCCAGCAATTTGAGATTCAGGTCGCCACCTTAAGACATCATTATAAGAATCTAACCATCGGTATTCGCGGCTTTGCTAAACGGGTGAGGAAAAAGTTAACTATCCTGGACGAGTCATTTCGCCAATGTGCCCGGGTCAATTGCGCCACCTATCAAGATTTTTACCAGGAATATGAGGCCTTGAAACAAAATGTGGAGGTTCTGGAAGATGCGGCCCAACGTCTCACCCAGACCCTGGACGAGGAACTCCAATTTCTCAAAGCTCTGACCAGTGACTCGTTGACCCCGATCTATGATGATTTTTATGGGTTGCTGCGGCGTTCCATCCATGACCTGTTACGGCTACGCTTCCGGGACAAAAATATCCGAATGGAAATTAATGGCCAACCCTTGGAAAAATGTCAGGATTCCCTATACTTCGCCTTCGAACCCCATACAATGGAAGTAATTTTGCAGAATATTTTGAGTAATTCGATGAAATTCGGTGACTTCATTCAGGTCGGGGTATCCGAACGGGATCGTTGGGTCCGGGTGGAAGTGCGAGACAATGGCCCCGGCTTAGAAATGGCCCGACTCAAGCACTGTCTTATGGGGCCCGGCGACCCGGAGGTCTCAGACAGCAGCCACCTGGGTCTGAAAGTGACACTCCACCTGCTTGCCAAAGCCGGAGGGCGTCTGTCGGTGTGGAGCGAGCCGGGGGCCGGTGCCACCTTTATCTTAGAGTTATATAAACCAAAGAAGCCCAATACCAAATAAGGGGTTGGGGCGTGGTCAATCGCCCCGTATAAATCCCTTCTGAACTCACTTAGTCCAGGGAGCGCCCCACGGTGTGGGAGCGCTGCCAATCGAGGAGACACTGCCGAAACTCGGGCGTATAATCCCTCAGAGGCTCCGGTTTCACCTGGACTGCCCCTTCCCGGCCTCCTGGCCCAGCAATGTCGAGGAAATAGACTGTTTGCGCCTTCAGGTCGGCCTGCACGTCTTCCTCCAGGCTGCGTCGTCCCCAAGGCCCCAAAAGCATCACCTTGACCGACAGACGCCGGTTGCCCGCCCGGACTTCACAAACGTCGGTGATCAGGGTGTCCAGGCACTGGCCCTGGTAGACCTCGCGGCCGTCCACATTGATGAGGGAGAGACGATAGGCGTCGGTCGGTTGTTCTAGCTGCTCCGGCGCCCACGGGAGCCCTTGATTGATCCGGTCTGAGGCTTCGGGCACCAACGCCGTCGCCAACTTAGGGTCGGTGATCAATAAGGCCGTAACCTCAAGCGGACTTTTCTCCGGTGTTTCCCGAAAAATATACAGGTGTTTAGTGCAAAGCGGCCCCGAGCAACTTCCGGCCAGGGCCATAATTCCACCTAGTAGTAAGCCTAATACGAGGGCCGCATTCCATGTCCTGCGCCTAAATTGCATGATTCAACCTGTTCCAGTGGATTATCAAGAGTCGGGACAAAGCATCCCTGAGTCTAAGATCACCTTCTCCCAAAGCTGATCCAGCTTAGCAATCGGCCCACTGGCTGTCAAGATAAAACCCGATGCGCGCCAGCTCAAACCTAGTAGGCTTCTGTTACATGTTAATGGTATTTGTCGAGGGTAGTGAACAGGTTTTGGTAGGGGCGCAATTCATTGCGCCCCTGAGGGCATGATAAATCACGCCCCTACAATCCGAACATTACTTCTCTTCGTCGAATCCTCCCTATCTCTTGGAATTACCTTATAAATTAATCCTTGTGTAGCAGAAAACCGAAAACCCTATCAAAGTTGCTGGAGTAAGTGGTTTAGTTTATCCAGGCCCGCTTCCGGTTGGCGCTGTTGATCGGCCACTAAGTGCTGTAAGGTCTCCAAGGCCCGGCCTTGAGCCACGGCCTGTTTGGCCTGTTCCACGCCCGCGGACCAGGACCGGACTTTTCCCAACAGATAGAGCACACCCGCAGCATTGACGCACAACAGATCAGCTATAGCCCCCTCTTCTCTACCGGCCAGCACCGCTAACAGAGCCAGGGCATTGTCCCTGATCGTGCTGCGGCTGGCAATGGCCTCATACGGATAAGTGGGAACACCCAAGTCCGCCGGGGTCAGCGTATACCCCGCGATCTGTCCGTGGCGACACTCCACTACCTGGGTGGGGCCACAGATCGAAACTTCATCTATTCCCTGCTCCGGAGGATGGGTCGCGCTCTGGCCATAGACCGCCAGTATCCCGGTCAGACCAATTTCCCGACCGATTTCTATCACCTGACGGGCCAGAGACGCGCTATAGGTGCCAATCATCAGGTGTTTAGTGGGACGACAGGGCATCAGCAAGGGACAGGCGATATTAAACACCGTGGTAAAGCGCATAACCTTGATCAATCTCCCCCAACCGGTTTTTAAAAACCGTTCTCCGGGAATATAGCACAGCCGATGCGCTTCCAGGCATTGGGCTGCCAGGGTTAAAGGGGCTTCCAGATCCAGGCCAAAGGCCTCAAACATGTCGGAGGCTCCGGAGACCCCGGTCGCGGCCCGCGACCATTTTTTGGCCACATAGGCTCCGGCCGCCGCGGCAATGATCGCCGTGCCGGTGGAGACGTTG
>JAQVHY010000073.1 GCA_028695935.1 Desulfobacca sp. | reverse complement strand
CCGGTCGGCCTTCTCCAAGAATTCTGGAAAGACTGAAATGGTAACTAATTTCGTGGTTCTCAATCTATTGGCCTCTCAATTAAGGATTAAATACTTAGTATTTACATAATAGCAACTCAAGGAATTTTGTCAAATGTATTCAGGGCATATAGCAAGCATTTAATTTTCCAAGAAAAGGTAGAGTGGCCTCACTCAAACTCCACCCCCTGCTGAATCCTGAGCGCATCTTTGGCGGTCAGGGTGGAGAGAAACCGCATGGTCATCATCGGACTGGCGTGCCCCAGATGGATTTGCAGGGCCTTGGGGTTGCCGGTTTGCCGGAGCCGCTCAATGGCGTCGCTGTGCCTAAGCAGGTGCGGATAGACCTTTTTCGTAATCCCCGCTCTTTCTGCCGCGGCCTTTAAAATCTGCCAGGCCCACTTGCGGTTGATCGGAAAGAGGCGGTCGTCCAGACCCAGACCCCGGTCAAAGGCATAGCTCTTGAGGCGGTGCGCCAGGGCGTCCGGACAGGCTACCATGCGGGGCTTTTTGCCCTTGCCTTCGATATATAACACGGGATGGCCGGCATGACTACCGATGCGCCTGGGGGTGATGCTCAATGCCTCGGAGATCCGCAAGCCGGTCTGAAACAGAGTGAGGATGAGCAATTCATCCCTTAGCCGGTGCCGCCCCTGGCAGGCCCGGGCCATGGCCTCAACCTCTTCCGGGGTGAGATAGGGCACGATGCTGAGGGCCGGGGGAAGCAGGGACTTGGTGGGGATCAAAACCTTGTGCATAAATACCTCCTGGTTGGCTAAATGTTTCTCACCTAAAAATTGCACTTAACTTTAAAAAAATTTTGGCAGTTGTTTGTTTTTACACTATAATCGGTCTCCAGCAAATCAAGTTCGAGGCAGTTTGCAGGTGAAACCTTTTCGGGTTGAATTTACCGATACCAAGCTCACTGTAAATGCTGTTTTGGTACAGCTTGGCCGCTTTGCCAACGAACTTGAGTTACAAAACATCCTGGAACGCCGTCTTTCCCTCGGTTGGGCCTTAGGAAAATCACCAAACCGATACCGCTTGATTGTCGGTAGACACGCCAGACTAACAGGCAAACTTAATACCAGAGGTTTGCCCAAATGCGGTAATTCCGGCGTTTTTTAAAAATTGGTTGGAACTTTTTCCGCTTTGACGAAGAGCTGGAGATATTCTCCAAAAACCAGATCACAACCTCTATTCAGTTTTGAAGGGATTCCTCAAATTCGTTCGATCAAAATGACCATTGCAAAATTTAGGGAAGGAAAAATTGTTTTATTCCGATAAAAATGTACACGATTTCGTAAATAGTCGAATTTGACATTCAAATGCAATGTGAGGTTGCGCCATGAATGCCAATCTTTTTCCCCACAATCTTTTCCCACAATCTTGCAAACACGAGCCCACCCCCGCGGTGGTGGGAACAACGGCGTTCCCGGCGGCGGCAGTCAGCAAGCGATTGCCGAGCTTAAAAAGAGGACTCTGGCGTCTGATGTGCCTGGTTGGGGGCAGCCTGGCGGTGCTCCTCCTGGTTTTTCAACCGCTGGCGGTTGCGGACCCAATTGCCGTTGTCCAGGAGACTCACCAGGGAGCCAAGGGGGCAGACGGCCATATCAAAGAGTATATATTTTATGCTTACGGGACTGACGGCGAGCCGGGTGGATTGGGCGACAAGGTGAGCAATGTCAACCCGGACGGTTTTTTGTCCTCCAATGACTCCATTTCAGCCATAGATAAAATCGGAATATACGGGGAGAGCCTCGGCGGCAACGGCGGCAGGGGCGGCGAGGGTTGGTGCATCGGTTATACCATTGGGGGAGATGGCGGCAAGGGCGGTGATAGCAGCAAGGTCAGCATACAAAACAAGTATTGCATCATCACCAGCGGCGACCAGGCCATCGGGATTTACGGGGCCAGCCATGGGGGGGATGGCGGTAGAGGCGGCGACGGTGCTGGCATCGGCGGTCAAGGCGGCGACGGTGCCGGCGGCGGCAGCGGCGGGGAAGTATATATCGTCACCCAATCCCTGAGCCAGATCTTCACGCAAGGGACCGCCGCCCATGGCATTTTTGCTCAAAGCATGGGCGGTCATGGCGGACCCGGGGGCGACGGCGGCGGCCTTTGGGCCGAGGGCGGCTGCGGCAGCAGCGCCGGCAGCAGCGGCCCGGTGACCGTGAACAACGGTGGTTTCATTCAGACTAAGGGGGACGAAGCGCACGGGATTTTGGCCCAGAGCATCGGTGGTTTTGCCGGCAGCGGGGGGGTCGGGGCCGGCATTGTGGGTTACGGCGGCGACGCCCACAGCGGCGGGGACGGCAACACCGTGCAGGTGAATAGCTATCAGAGCATTATCACCAGCGGTCAAGGCGCCGATGCCATCCGGGCGCAAAGCATCGGCGGCGGCGGCGGCAGCGCCGGGGCCTGCAAGGGGTTGGTGGCCTTGGGGGGAGAGGGCGCAGCCGGCGGCTACGGGGGCGATGTCACCATTAATAATTCTCTTCTGGCTGGCCAACACCTCCAGGCTACCGGGGCGGAATCCCATGGTATTTTCGCCCAAAGTATCGGGGGCGGCGGTGGCCACGCCAGTTCCGCCAAAGGTCTGTTTACCATCGGCGGGTCCAGTAGTTCCGGCGGTCAGGGGGGACAGGTTGAGGTCGATAATTGTGGTGACATCTCGGCCACTTCTAATGCTATCCTGGCCCAGAGCGTAGGGGGTGGCGGCGGCAAGGGCGGCCTGGCTGTGGGGGTGGTAGTCATCGGCGGCAAGAGCGGCGGCGGCGGCAATAGCAGCGAGGTCAGCGTTAACAACACCGGCCATTTGACTACTTCGGAATATAACGGCAGCGCCATCCTGGCTCAGAGCGTAGGAGGCGGCGGCGGCAGCGCCGGCAGCAAGGTTTCCACTGGTTTTTGGGAAAAGATCACTCTGGGCGGCCAGGGTGGCAAAGGAGGCGACAGCGGCACGGTCGGCGTTACCAATTACCCGGGGGGCTCGCTTAAAACCGAGGGGAAAAACTCCCATGGCTTGCAGGCTCAAAGCATCGGGGGGGGCGGCGGCTCTGCCGGCTTCGATGTGGATTTGACTCTATCCGATGCCCAATCCGCTTCGTTGCTCATCGGTGGCAGCGGCGGTCAGGGAGGCCAGGTATCGGTTCATAATTCCACCGACATAACCACCTCCGGAGCCAATGCCGATGGCATCCAGGCCCAAAGTATTGGGGGTGGCGGCGGCGACGCCGGGTTTGGCCTGGCCGGTTCCCTGGGCGACGATTTAGATGTCGTGGTGGTGGTAGGCGGGGGTGGCGGCGGCGGCGGCGGCGGCGCGGTTTCCGTAACGTCGGATGAAGGTACGACCATCAACACGGCGGGTAAAAATTCATTGGGAGTCCTGGCCCAGAGTGTGGGTGGCGGCGGCGGTGCCGCGAGGTTTGATGTCTCGGCCAGCCTAGGCACCCTATCGGCCACCGCCGGTTTTGGGGGTACAGGAGGTAGCGGCGGCGCCGGTAGTGGGGTTACCGTTGATATCGGCAGCAATATCACCACCACCGGCAATAGTTCCCATGGCCTTCTGGCCCAGAGCGTGGGGGGCGGCGGCGGCTTCGGCGGTTTCAATATGTCGGGCTCTTTATCCTTTGGTCCCATCTCGGTTAATCTGGGAGGTGACGGCGTTCAGGGTTGGGGTGGCTCTAGCGGTAAGGTAAGTGTCCTCACTAAGGGCGATATCAGCACCGCCGGGGATAATGCCATAGGATTGCTGGCCCAGAGCGTGGGGGGCGGCGGCGGCCATAGCGGCTTAAGCATCACCGGACTCATCAACAGTAGCTCCAACAGTCTGGGTTTATCCCTAGGCGGTAATGGTAGCGGCAACGCTGCCGGGGAGGTGAGCGTCACCAGCACCGGCAAGACCATTCGGACCCTGGGAGATCGGTCCCCGGGCATTTCAGCCCAAAGCATCGGCGGGGGCGGAGGCCACGGCAGCTTCCGACTCGAGGCGGATGATCCGGACACCCAGATCATCAGCGAAGACCTTCCCTTAAACATCGGCGGCGGTGGCGGTACCAACGGCAATGCTGGGGCAGTGGCGGTCACCAATGACAGCAGCATCTCGAGCGGCGGCTCGGGCCTGTTGCGGAATCACGGCCATGACTCCCCCGGCATCCTGGCTCAAAGCATCGGGGGGGGCGGCGGCAGCGGCGGCTTTAGCATCGTCGGCAGCCTGGCGCTCACGGAGGATTTTACCCCCAGCATCGGTGGCCGGGGCGGTGCGAGCGGCCAGGGCAACGCGGTCACCGTCAGTCACAGCGGAGACCAGATTACCACCCACGGTGACCGTTCAGCGGGAATCATGGGCCAGAGTGTGGGAGGAGGCGGCGGCAGCGGTGGCTTCACCATCACCGGCACCTTATCCCAGAGAAGCAAAACCTGGACCTTGGGAGGTACGGCGGGCAGCAGTGGCGATGGCGGCGAGGTGAAGATTGACAACGCCAGCAATAGCGTTATTAATACCCATGGTGATGATTCCCCTGGCATCCAGATCCAGAGCATCGGGGGCGGCGGCGGCAGCGGCAGCTTCAGCGTGAACGCCTTTGCGGACCTGGATACCTTATCGATAAACGTCGGAGGCGGCAGCAGCGGAGGCGGCCAGGCCGGCCCGCTCGCTTTGACCGATAACGGGGAGCAGATTGACACCGCAGGAAAACGCGCCCCCGGCATTCTGGCCCAGAGCATCGGCGGCGGTGGCGGCAGTGGCGGCGGTGGCAGCAGAGGTGGAGCGGCCCAGAACATATCGGTCTCCATAGGGGGACAGAATAATGTCAGCGGCGACGGCCAGAAGGTGACGGTGACGACCTCCAGCAGTATCACCACCGGTGACGATGACTCGCCGGCTATCCTGGCCCAAAGCATCGGCGCCGGGGGCGGGTTTGCTGGCGTCAACGTCGCTGACAGCCCCAGTCAAGGCACCAATTTGGTAGTGGGCGCCCAGATTGGGGGAAAGGGTGACGGCGGCGCGGTAGAGATTGAGGCTACAGGTAAAAATATCACCACCTCCGGCAAAGGCTCCCCAGGTCTGGTAGCGCAGAGCATCGGCGGCGGTGGCGGCAGCGGCTGGGTGACGGCCGACAAAGACACCGGGACGCAAGGCAGCGTCACTCTAGGGGGGAACAATGCCAGTGGCCAGGGCGGGGCGGTGAGTATCACCAACGCCAGCCAGATCGCGGTGCACGGTCAGGGCTGCCATGGTATAGTGGCCCAGAGCATCGGGGGGGGCGGCGGCATTGGCGCCGTGAGCAAAGGTGCGGATATTAACTTAGGCGGCGATGTGGGCGATGCCGGGGAAGTAAACCTGACCAATACCGGTGCCATCAACCTCAGCAAGGACGCCGGCTGCGGCCTGGTGGCGCAAAGCATCGGGGGCGGCGGCGGTCTGGTGAGCCTTACCTCCAGTGAAGCTCCCTCATCATTCAGCGGGGGGTTGACCTCCTGGGGTAATAGCAGCCAAGGCAGCGGGAAAAATGTCACCGTAAACAGCTCCGGGGACATCAGCGCCGGCGGCTGGAGTTGCATCGGCATCGCGGCCCAGAGCCTGGGGGGCGGCGGCGGCTTGAATATGAGCAGCGGTGAGGCCGGCAGCGCCGGCGGCGGCGGCAGCAGCGGTAATGTTACGGTCAAGCAGGCGGGCAACATCATAATGACCGGCGACAACTCGATAGGCATCCTGGCCCAGAGTGAGAGCAGCAGCCGCAACGCCGGCAACCTCACCGTCAATGTTAACAACAACATCAACATGTCCGGCGACAACTCGGTGTGCATCTGGGGCCAAAGCAAAAGCACCTGGGGCAGCAGCGGCAGCGTCGCCGTCAATGTGGATGGCAGCATCTACACGACCGGCACCGAGTCGGTGGGCGTTCGGGCCCAGAGTGAGAGCGACAGCTGGGACGCCGGCAACCTCACCGTCAATGTCAACGATTCCATCTGCATGGTCGGTGCCGGCTCAACGTGCATTCAGGCCCAGAGCGAGGAGATTACCGGCAGCGGCAACAGCGTCGCCGTCAATATTAACAAGGGGGTTTATGTCGAAGCCCATGGCAATAAGTCCACCGGCATCTCGGTCTCAACCAACGGCCAGGCAAATGCCGGCTCGGTGAACATAACCATGGCGAAAGGGGCCACTATGTTCGTGGGGCCCGTAAAGGGCACGGATCCCGACTCGGTGGCTCTGATTATCAATAGTGACAGCAATGACATAACGATAACCAATCACGGCACCATCACCTCGGCCGGGAAACTCCTCAGTACCACCGTCTCTGAAGGAAAGGGGTATCTTTCCTTTACCAATTACGGCACCCTATCTTACCATCAAGATTTGACCTTAGATAGCGGCTGCACCTTTAAGCAAGCGGACGGGAAACACACCATTGACGGCTGCCTCATTATTAAACCTGCCAGAGGTTCGATCTCAGGGGAAAGTTACAGACTGGAAAAAGGGGAGCTGACTACAAAAGGCATAGAACTGTCTACGGAGAGCTGCGAATTTACACAAGAGAGCGGCACCAACACCGTGAACGGGGACATATCGATATCCTCATCCGGTATGGACGCTTTCTATAACCTTAATGATGGGCATCTCCACGCCGAAAACATCTTTATTGCCAATAAGTTCGACGGAGCTTCGGGGATATTCAATCAATATGACGGCAGAAACCGGGTGACCGGCCAACTGGTTATTGGCCTTACGGTGAATTGTAGTGGTGTCTATTACTTGTCCGGCGGGAAGTTGCACAGCCATAGAATTCATGTCCTGGACGGGGGCAGTTTCATCAAAGGTAAGCGCGCCGAACTGGAATGCGAAAATATTTATATTCAGCAAGGCGGTGAGTTTACCGGGGGCGGCACCGTGTTAGGCCATGTAGTAAGCAGCGGGGTAATGCGGCCGGGGAATTCGGTGGGTACGCTTATTATTGAAGGTTCGCTGGTCAAAAACGCCGGCGGCCGGCTGCACTGCGAAATCGCCTCGGCCAGCGACTATGACCGGGTGCGGGTGATCAGCACTCCCGGCACCTTCACCCTGGCGGAAGCCGCCACGGCCAACGGCGTCGGGGTGACCCTGGAGCCGGAGCTGCTGCGGGGCAGCTTCCGGCCTCAGAACAATCAGATATTTCCCGGCATTATCAATGTGCTCGGGAAAATCACGGGAAAATTTTCCCAAGTTGTCAATCATCCCACCCTGTCCTGGCAGGCGATTTATCACCCCAACAGCGTGGATTTGATGGTTGAGCGGGACTACGCCAATCCGAGCCTGGGGCTGAATGGCAATCAATCAGCGGTGGCGAAGGTCCTCAATGGGGTGAGCGACGTCACCAGCGGCGATTTGGCGATGGCCCTGAACGAAATTGATTATCTTGCCGACAACGCCGGCGTGCGCCGGGCCTATCAAGAGATCTCCCCGGAGAAGGCCGCGGCCCTGTCCACCCTGGCCTTGGTCGGGGCCAGCTTCCAGATGCGGCAGCAGGCTCAGCGCCTCACCGATCTGCGCTTCGGCCAGCCGGGGACCGGCCTGGCAGCCCGCGGCTTCGGGGCGTTGAGCTTACACAATTCCAGCCCGGACGGCCTGATGTTGGCCTATAACTCCGATAATTTGGCTGGATTATTGACTAAACCGACCGGGTACGGCCCTGACCGCCGCTCCGGCCTGTATATTTATCCCTCCATCATCTTCGGGTCGCAGCAATCCTCGGCGAACCAGACGGGATTTAACTTTGTCATGGGGGGCTTTACGGCCGGGGCCGACTACTGGCTCAAGGATAACCTGGTGGTGGGCCTGGCCACCGGCTACAGCCATAACGACGCGGATTTCAAAGGCTCCGGCGGCAACGTCGAGACCAATACCTGGCCATTGACGGCCTATGCTACCTATCTGGGCCAGTCCTGGTACGCCTACGGCTCTTTGGGGTATGCCTTGAATCTATTTGACCTGGAAAGGAACATTAACTTCGGCGGTCTGAGTCGCACCGCCAAGAGCTCTCCCAACGGCCACCAGCTCAACGTCTATACCGAGGCGGGCTATGACGTCAAGGCCAGAAATGTCATCGTCACGCCGATGGCTTCGCTGGCCTACTCCGGCCTCTGGGTCGAGGGCTATCAGGAAAGCGGGGCCGGCGCCCTTAATCTAAAGGTGGGGGCCCAGAAAGTCGACTCCGTGCAAACCGGCGTGGGCCTGAAGGTAGCGGCGCCGATTAAGCGGGCCAAGTTCACCGTGGTGCCCCAGGCCTATGCCAGCTATCAGCATGAGTTTGCCAACGGCAGCCGGGGCCTCAACGCCAGGCTGAGCCAGGCCGGGAGCACTTTTGCCTTCCAGACCGACAAGGCTCAGAGGGACTTCGCGGTGGTGGGCGCCAAAGTTGACCTGGTAACCCAGAAAAATTTTCAGGTCGGCGTCAACTACAACGCCGAAGTGGGCCGCGGCAACTACACCGCCCACTCCGTCTATGCCGGACTGCGCTGGAATTTTTAGCTGGTGGTTGGCTTGATCGGCAGGAGGCCGAATATAAAGATCGCCTTGAAATCGATGCTTGTGTATTCCCGGGAGAGGTTGAGGCCATGGCCCGGGCCTGCCAGGGGCGGCACCAGCTAATAGAGTAATACAAAAGCCACCTTTTCCTTCTAGGACCAGCGGGGGCATTTAAACAGAAAATTACGGTTTTGAACCTAAGCCCGCCTTTTTTCATACTCGAAATGTTCTTCCAAAACCTCAATGATATTATCCAGGGCCTCTTGCTCGGTTTCCCCCTGGAAAGTGGCCGCTGGAATTTCTTGGCATTGAACAGTATAGCCGCCGTCTTCGATGTCCGAGGTCAAGACTGCGGTAAAAAAGTGATCGTCTGCCTTAACCGTTTTTTCTTTGGAAATTGCCATCTTCCGTACTTCTCCATGCAGTTCTTCGATTAACTTTCCCAGAGCCAAGGATATTAAAAACCGGACATCTAGAAATTTACGGTTTGGATTAGATCCAAAAGGGCGAAACCGTAAATTTCTGTTCAAATGCCCCCGCTGGTCCTATTAGGCTATTTGCCGCCTGATTTTTTGGGTATTTATCGAACGGGATGACGTTTTGGGTAATTGAAAAACCCGTCTTAAGGAGGCGGATTTTTTCTTTCCTTTTGGTCATCCCTGCGATTGTCCTGGTTAATCCTGGCCGTTGTTAGAATGGTTGGGCTGAGAAGGCAAAGGAAGACGGACGACATGCACAAGGTCGGTTTTAGCGTCAATGTGCCATGAAGAAATAACGCCAACGGCTTGGACTTCACTGAGAGCGGCTTTTAGGTTTTGCCGGAACTTACGTAGAGATTGGGTCGTGCTTCCGCTTGTTTCCCGAATAAAAGCCACGCTAACCGGCACGGGCCTGGCGTGGCTCATGTAGTAAAGTTGCAACCATTGAGCTAAGGGCTTGCAAATGAGCCTGTGGCGCTGGTTCCATTCTATGCGGGTAAAGCCTCGGCCAAACATTTTTATGAGATCTCGGGAGATTTCAACGGCATATTCGCCGGTATCGAGGCGAGCCGCGCCGGAAGGCAAGAGAGAACCCCAAAAAACCCGTTTGTCGTCCTTTATGATGGCAACGGAAGTTGCGGTAAGTTGCTGAAGGCGGCGGAAAAGCCACTTATGTTGATTTCCGCCGGTGTGTCGTCCTATGAGCTTCAAAAGACTATGAGCCGTGAAGCGAATCTTGTTTCCTTCATGAAAGCCGCGGGCGAAGTGCATGATGCCTTCGAAAACATCCAGATGATCCTGGTCGAGCCTTGGGCCGGTGTAAATGATTTGAAAACCAGTCTGGGAAGATATTGCTTGGTTATCAAGATACCCCCTGCCCTTCGCCTGAATGGCGGCAAACAAGGCCGAACGGGTGATTTCGTTCGGAACGCCCATCTGCCGGTTAGGCCATATTTCAAGTTGATAAACTTTTTGGGCCTCGCGTTTTTCAATATCTTTTTGGATGCGCTCAAAAGTTTGAGCTAGCCCAGGGCTTTTACTTGAAAGCTCGCTGAACTGCTCCTGTTGCGATTGTTCTGCCGTTTTCTTATCGGCGCTCATGCGCTTCCGGCTCCTGTAGATTCGCGCCTTAGAAGATTTCGAAACCTTAACCTCTGAAGCGTCAAGGAAAAAATATCAGAAAAACATAGAATTAGACATTCGCAAGGTGCTTTTCTTCCCAAGCGTCCAAGGCTTGGCGCAAAAGTTCATTAAGCTTTAGGTCGTTTTCGGCGGCGCGTTGTCGAAAACGACGGCGAAATTCCTGGTCAACCTTGAAATTAAGCGGGGAATTGGAGGCCGGGGAAGCGGGCGCTGTATGCGGCTGTCTGCCCTCGGCGTCGGGGGGTGCGGTTGCCTTGCCTTTTACGGCAACAAGGTTAGCTGATAAATCAGCGGTTTTCTTGCTTGGCATTTTTCTGTCCTTCTGCTTATCGTGTTTTCGTGTTATCGTTTATTCGTGCTTTAACGAAAGCCCAAAGATCGACAATTTCACTTGCGCTTCGTCCGCGCTGGTAAATCTCAAGAACAGTTCGCCCGTCAATCATAGAGGCGGCATAGTCAACCCGGTCATGGATAATGGCCGGGGCCACAACACCATGCTCGGAAAGGGCGGCCATGGCTTGAACGGTTAGGCGGGCGTTCGGTTTAGCTTGAGTGACGATAAAGGCGAAGGGACGACCTGCATCGGCGGCAAGTTCAACGGTGCGCCCGACGGCCCGCAAATCGTGGGGGCTGGGGCGAGTAGGAATAAGAACAAAATCGGCCAGATTAACGACGGCCTGGATGGATTCGGTTATGGCGGGCGGGGTATCAATAAAAGCATAGGAATAACCTGCGGTGGCCAAGGCTTCGAGTTTGGCGGAAAGCTCTTTCAACGTGGCGGGAGCAAAAGCGGGGGTTTCGTTATCGCGGCCATTCCACCACGCGGCAAGGGAAGCCTGGGGATCGGTGTCGATCAGGACACAAGGGCCGTCGTTGGCGTTTTCGGCGGCTACGGCCAGATGCGCCGCCAGGGTCGTCTTCCCCACCCCGCCCTTCTGGCTTGCGAAAACGATGGTTTTCATGTTTTCGTTCTTTCTGGCTTTCTGGCTTTCTGGCTTTCGTTATTAGAAGAAATAACGATTTCGGCTTTTCTGGCCTGCAATCATATAAGAACAAAAAAAATAAATCAAGAAATTTCAAAGGGAAAAGCGCCCGGCGGTTAGGCCGGGCGCTCTGGTTTCGGGATGAGGATTATTTTGGTTCTCTTAAAACAATCCGGCCCGAGAGAGGCAAAAGTTTGATTTGAATATCAAAGCCTTTACCGTCTTTATGTAGCCAGGCCGCACCGATTTCCGTCCATGAGGACTTTTGTTTGTCGTCCTTGGTGAAGCTCTCAACGGCGAAAGCTTTGTGCGAGGGATGTTTCTTTTCGGTCGATGTAGTCATGACTTTTGCTCCTTCATTTTGGGTTACCCCCACGACGGGGGCGAAGGCGCACAAAGGCTGTGGCAATTAAGCCCGCTTTTCAAGGCCCCTACACGGGAGCGCAGCGAATGGAGCGGGCCGGGGCTTGAAAACGGGCTGCCACAGCCATGATAAGCCGTGGCCCGGAGTAGGGGGGAACGAAAAGGGGAAGGGGAAAGGCAAGACAAATCGGATACGGTTGAGAAGCTGAAACAACGGAAAGCTAATGAGCCGTTAGAGAAATGAAGAAAGGCCCCCAAGCCGGAGCCTGGGGGCGGTCGCAGGATCAGTATTCGTTAGGCAAAAGGAACGTAGTCACGCTGCGATCGGCCTCGGTGATGATCCAGAGGCAGTTTTCGCCGTGGCCCTTGCAAGGCTTATCGGGATCAATCGGGTAAGCCGAAAGGATGCGAAAGCCTTCATGGGAAGCCCGGTCGTTCTCGGCGGCGTCCTCGGCGCATACAACGCCCCAATCGCCGGAGGCGTGGCGGATTAGAAGTTTTGTAAGACGCCTGGGAGACATAGCCTTCAAAGCGCCAGGGGTGGCCACTATCTGACCGAGGTTGAAAGGCTTGTAAGAGGTGTTTTTCGTAGTCATGACTTGTGCTCCTTCTTTTTGCGTTACCCCCACGACGGAGGCGAAGGCGCACAAGGGCCGGGGCGTCAAAGCCCGGTTTCAAGGCCCCTACACGGGAGCGAAGCGAATGGAGCGGGCCGGGGCTTGAAAACGGGCTGCACCGGCCATGATGAGCCGGAGCACGGAGTAGGGGGGAAAGCAAAAGGAAAGGGCGGGCAATAGGAAAAGAAAAACGTTCTTAAGACTTAGGGGTCAATCGTCCGGATTAAAGATGGCGTTCAGGTCTCGTGAACCATGCAAGACGCGGATAATTTCAACGCCTTGGGGTAGGGGCCGGTAAAAGATAACATAACGGCCAACCGGGAAGCTGCGCAAGCCTTCGGACAGTTCATCACGAGAGCGGCCCATGTTCGGATGGCTGGCCAGTTCGTGGAATTTCCGGTCAATGAGGTCAATAAAGGCGTCGGCGCGGCTTTCGTTGTCGTCGGCGATATAATCCCATATTTCGGCCAGGTCGCTCCGGGCGAGCGGGCGCTTAACAATGGTCGGCATTTAAGCCTCGCGACTTGAGGTTGCCCGGCTTGATCTCCTTTTACGGCCATCGCGTTTGATTTCTTCGGCGCTCCATGGCGTGGGATCGCCGCTGTTCAACCCGTCCCGAATATCCTGCCGCAACTGTTCAAGTTTTACGGCGCGTAGGCGGTCTTGTTCTTCCATAAGGCGCAAGGCGTCACGAACCACTTCGCTGGCCGAATTATAGAGGCCGGAAGCCACTTTTTTCTTGATCATTTCCTCAAGCTGAGGGGTTAAATTGACGTTCATCGGCATAGCGACCTCCTTGGTTGGAGTGTTTTTATAATATAAGAAAATTGACAATGATTGTCAATCTTTGACAATTAACTTGCAATCCAAAGCAAAGGAAAGGGAGGGTAAGACAACAGTGGAAGCTAACTAATGGAGACTACGAGGCTTAAGCCTGTAGAGCATTGGCAATCCTAAGTGTTCTGCGAACAAGGCCGGTTAGTTCTGCGGTGTCGATCTGGTATGTTGTAGGGTCAGCGACATCCTCGCCGTGATGGTATTCCTGAGTATAGTCATTAATTGAATCAAGTTCATCGTAGAGGGAATGAGCAGGATGATCATCCCCGCCTTCGCGTATCTTACGCAATATATCCCCGAGCCAATCGTTTGCACAAAAACACGCCGGGTAAGTGGTGCGACAATGCGTTTCGGAAACCACGCGCATCTTTTTTATAATATCAAGGGGGTTACCTGCGCCAGTGGCCAGATAGGCTTGCAGGTCATCAATTTCGCTGGCTATACGGCCTTGGCAAGCCTTATCCAAATCCACAGCATGAATCTTGGCTCCCTGGCATCGTGCATCAAAAATCTGTAGCGAAACCCGCTCAGCAGCAGGTGCCTTCTCCCATATTTGTTTCAAGAAAGTGGCGTCGTGGGAGAGAACCACGACTTGGGCACAAAAGCGGGCAACTTTCATAATCTCATGGACGGTTTGACGACGGCGAAAAGCGTCCTGACTATTGAAGGGATCGTCAAAAATAACGATTTTCTGAGCCTTTCTTGGATCGCGCTCAAGATAGGCAAGGAAAAAGGACAGAGCAAGGGTGGTACGGTCACCAGAGCTAAGAGTATTCTTAAAACTCGGCTCATGCGGCGGTGTACGGCCGTCACCGATGTTGATAGGTATCTGATTGATGACAAGTTGGTAGTTTGATGTAGCAATGCCGCCAGGGTAGCTGTGCTTAGTTTCGGCGATGCGGAATCCGGCATTGAAAGCATCAAGAAAATAATTAATGCGCTGCTCATAGGGTTTGATAACTCTATTGGTGTGTTCTTCAAGGCTAGCCCGCGCAGCGTCCTTCTGAGCATCAATTCTGTTCTTGGACCAGCGGGGGCATTTGAACAGAAATTTACGGTTTCGCCCTTTTGGATCTAATCCAAACCGTAAATTTCTAGATGTCCGGTTTTTAATATCCTTGGCTCTGGGAAAGTTAATCGAAGAACTGCATGGAGAAGTACGGAAGATGGCAATTTCCAAAGAAAAAACGGTTAAGGCAGACGATCACTTTTTTACCGCAGTCTTGACCTCGGACATCGAAGACGGCGGCTATACTGTTCAATGCCAAGAAATTCCAGCGGCCACTTTCCAGGGGGAAACCGAGCAAGAGGCCCTGGA
The DNA here is from genome assembly GCA_028695935.1 of Desulfobacca sp. GTDB lineage: Bacteria > Desulfobacterota > Desulfobaccia > Desulfobaccales > Desulfobaccaceae > Desulfobacca_B. Next base: position 1,934 of record JAQVHY010000073.1, on the reverse strand, counting down.
TAATATCATTGAGGTTTTGGAAGAACATTTCGAGTATGAAAAAAGGCGGGCTTAGGTTCAAAACCGTAATTTTCTGTTTAAATGCCCCCGCTGGTCCATCGAGCCCAAAGCAAGGCCAGCGATGATCTGAAAGCGGCGGGTCATGTGCTGGATCTGTTCTTGGATGCTTCGATACCCGATGATGCCACCTTCGCTGCCGTAAAGGCGAAGGCCTTCTCTTTGCTTGAGCCCGAGCGCTTTCCGGTGGTATCTGCCTACATGCGCAGTATTGAGTTCGATCAGACCGGCTTCGAGTGGGCCTATTACGCGAAGCTGTTGGCGACGTTCAAACGAAATCTCCGGCAGTTGTTCACAGACCTGACCTTCGCCGACAGGGTGAAGGACGCGCCGTTGCTCGCTGCAGTGGTCTTCCTGCAGGATCTTTTGCGGCAGGGTAAATCGCCGCGGCAAACCAAACAAGCGGTGTTTCCCGTCGCTTTCATTCCGAAAAACCTACATCGTTATTTATTTACCTCCGTCACCGAAAAGGGCGAAAAGAAGCGTCTGGACATCGACAGGTACGAGTTTCTGGTCTATCGCATGCTGCGCAACGCATTGAAGGCGGGAGACGTTTTTGTCCAGGACAGCACGGAATTTAGACGCTTCGAGGACGACTTGATCAGTGATGCTCGTTGGCAGGATAAGGATGCGGTGCTGCGCGAGATTGGCGCACTAATCCTATTGGCGCCGATCCACGAAACACTGGCCGCTTTCCGCGATACCCTGGAAAGAAAATTCAAAATGGTCAATCAGCGCATTGATCGTGGAGAGAATCCACACATCAAAATCCGCGGAGTCGGCGAGAAACGTCGTTGGACGCTGGTCTACCCTAACCAGGAGGAACCGAGTAACAATCCATTCTACAGCCATCTACCCGGCATCGGCATTGCCAATCTATTATGGTTCGTTGCCGAACGGACGGGTTTTATGCGCTCCTTTACGCATGTTCTTGATCGCTACGTCAAGCACGAATCCGACCCCCCCGAGATTCTCGCCAGCGTTGTCGCGATGGGCACCAATATGGGGATGAGGAAAATGGCGGAGGTATCGGGCCTCAGCCACCCGTCATTACTGACCACAGCACGTAATTATCTCCGCATGGAAACGTTGCGGGCGGCCAACGACGCGATCAGCAACGCCATCGCTACACTGCCGGTATTCCACCTCTACGACATTCAGGATGTGATTCACTCCAGCAGCGACGGTCAGAGAATCGAGACACAAATCGATACCGTTAACGCGCGGTACTCGAGCAAGTATTTTGGCCTAAAAAAAGGAGTCAGCGCCTACACAATGGTGGCCAACCATGTACCGATCAATTCCAAGATCATCGGCACAGATGAACATGAAAGCCACTACGTTTTCGACCTGCTCTTCAACAACACCACTGACATCAAGCCGGAACGGCACTCGACCGACACACACGGAACCAATCAAGTGAATTTCTGGCTTCTACATGTGTTCGACTATCGTTTTGCGCCACGCTATCGGAAATTACACAAGAAGATCGACACACTGGTTGGTTTTCAGCACCCCAAGAACTATTCCGAATATCTGATCAAGCCGGCCCGTAAGGTCCTTGAGACACTGATTGTCGAGGAATGGCCAAATATTCAACGGATCATGGCTTCGCTTGCTCAAAAGGAGGTAACCCAGGCAACCATCGTGCGGAAACTGAGCAGCTATGCCCGTAAAAACCAAACCCAAAAGGCATTGTGGGAGCTGGAAAATATCTGCCGAACGCTTTATATCCTCGATTTCATAGATGACGTGGCATTGCGGCAGAATGTGCAAAAGGCCCTGAATCGCGGCGAAGCTTATCACCGCTTCCGCCGCGCGATCGCCTACGTCAACTCCGGGAAATTCCGCGTTAAGACTGAAACCGAGCAACAGAT
>JAQVHY010000072.1 GCA_028695935.1 Desulfobacca sp. | reverse complement strand
TTCTTGGGCTTTAAGAGCCAGGCCGTTGTTTTCCAGGGCCGCGACCAATTCTTCCCGAAACAATCTCTCCGCCAAGGATTTATCGACCCCGGTTACCTGTTCAAAGGAAAAATCCTCCAGGCGGTAGCTTCCCGGGATGGGTTTAAAATCCGGCGATTGATAGTAGGCGGTCAGATAGCGGCCCGAGGTCAGAGGCAGCCCCTCAAGCATCTGGGCATGCCAGACCGGAGTGCAGCCCACCCCGGTTCCCCAGCAAAAGATAGCCGACAGCCAAAAGATTATCGCCCCGCGCATGACTCTTTCCATATCATAAAACTCTGGTTGATGACAAGCAGTTAACCCATAACTCCCTGGCTACCAAGAGCTCGCTTATCTTAAGCTGGCAGTTTAACAATTTGCCATGCCTCCTAAAAAGTTATATAAAGGAAAAAAAACCAACTCCATCATTCAGTCGAGCGGGGCTTAGGCTCCTGATCGGAAGGGGGTAGTTATGGAAGCCGATAAACTTACTCTCTCGGTAATCAAGGCTGATATCGGCGGCTATGTTGGACATAGTAGTTGCCATCCGCGGGTTCTGGAGGCCGCCCAGGACGCCTTACAAGAGGCCGTAGCGCGGGGATTATTGGTCGATGCCCAAACACTGCATTGCGGTGATGACGTGCAACTGATCATGACCCACCAGCGGGGAGTAGAAGATACCGAAATTCACCGCCTGGCCTGGAATACCTTTGAAGAACTTACTGTTCTGGCCAAGGAGATGAAACTTTATGCCGCGGGCCAGGATCTGTTGGCCGACACCTTTTCGGGCAATGTCAAGGGCATGGGCCCAGGCGTGGCCGAGCTGAGCTTTGAGGAACGCCCCAGTGAACCGGTGATCATCTTTATGGCCGATAAGACCTCCCCCGGAGCCTGGAACCTGCCGTTGTTTAAGATCTTTGCCGATCCCTTTAACACCATCGGTCTGGTTATTGATCCTGCCATGCATCGAGGGTTTCGCTTCCAGGTGATGGACGTCATCGAACACAAGACCTGGCTGCTCTCCTGCCCTGAGGATATGTACGATCTGCTGGTCCTGATCGGTGCCCCCGGTCGTTATCTGATTGAGGCGGTTTATCGCAAAAAAGATGGTGAGATCGCCGCGGTGGCCTCAACCCAGAAATTAGGGCTGCTGGCCGGACGCTATGTCGGCAAGGATGACCCGGTGCTGATTGTTCGGTCCCAGTCCGGTTTTCCGGCCCTGGGGGAGATCTTGGAGACCTTTGCCTTCCCCCACCTGGTGGAGGGCTGGATGCGAGGGTCGCACCACGGCCCCATAATGCCGGTGGCCTTTAAAGATGCCAATCCTTCCCGCTTTGACGGCCCGCCCCGGGTGATTGCCGCGGGTTACCAGCTCTGCCACGGTAAACTGATCGGGCCGCGGGATCTCTTTGATGACCCCAGTTTTGATGAGGCCCGCCGAGAGGCCAATCAGGTGGCCAATTATATGCGGCGTCATGGCCCGTTCCAACCTCATCGTCTCCACCTGCAGGATATGGAGTACACTACTCTACCTCAGGTAATGGCCTTCATCTTCACCAAATCGGTGCTGCCCCGGAAATCGGAGTTAGAAGTCCAGCTTAGGCAAAAATATCCCGGGTTAAAGGAAGTTCGGGTCGTAGATCCCGGTCTGCGCGATTATGATGCCATTGAGAAAAGTATTGCCCGCGAGGCCGCGCATTACCTGGAACAGATTGCCGCGTCCGGAGCCCGTCTGGCGATCTCCGGCGGACACACCCTGTATTCGATGATTACCTTCCTGGAACCCGGAAAACTGGCGGGGATGAAATTCTATCCGCTGTCCATGACCCCGATTTTTACCATGCCGGGGCTGACTGCCAACGCCCTGGTGAGCATGCTGGGAACTAAAAATCCGGAGGCCACCGCCTATAATCTACCCTCGCATCCCGTCCAATCTCGGGAAGCATATGAACAGCAACTGCTATCCACTCCGGAAGTACTGGATATCTATAAAGAGATTTGGGATGCCGAGATCATGATGGTCGGCATCGGCTCGATCCAGGTCAGAAGCCCCGGCTTTATTGCCCTGGCCATGCAGGAGTTGAGTTTAAATACTACTCAATTAGCGGAATTAGGGGTAATTGCCGAAATCAACCATAATCCTATTAAGGCCGATGGCGAACCGTTGGTGAGCTTTGATAATCCGGCCTTGCAGGCCCTTAGCCAACGCCTGATTGGCGTCAGTCCGACGGAACTCCGGGATCGCGCCGCCCTGGCCGAGCGCTACGTGGTGGGTGTGGCCGGAGGTTTGGAAAAGATTGAAGCCATCAGTGCTGTCCTCCGGGGCCGGTATCTCAATGTGCTGATCACCGACGCCTATGTGGCCGAGGCCCTGGTCAGAGCCTAACTGCTGAGCAGCAAGGCCCTTAGACATATCTGGTGGTAGAGACTAACTGACCATGACCGTTTTCAAAAGGGCGCTTTTCGGCCTGGCCGTGCTCTGCTTTATCATCGCCTTGGGCAGCATAGGTTATGCCTTAATCGAAGGCTGGAACTTTTTTGAAGGTCTCTACATGACGGTCATCACCCTGACCACGGTGGGTTATGGGGAAGTAAGACCTCTGTCCCGCGCCGGTCGGGCCTTTACCCTGGTGCTCATCTTTACCGGCACCGGCTTTATGCTGTACATGGTCGGATACTGGGCGCAGGTAATTGTCGAGGGGCAAATCCGCGATGTCCTGGGAAGGCGCAAAGTGGAAAAAGAGATTCACCACTTAAAAAATCATTATATTGTTTGTGGTTATGGTCGCATCGGGGAAGTAATCGCTAAGGAACTGCGCCAGGCCGGAGTCCCCTTAGTAGTGATCGAAAACCGCCTGGAAGCCATTGCCAAATTAGAGCGCGGCGGCTATCTCTATCTGGAGGGCGATGCCTCGGACGAAGAAATTTTGCAAGTCGCCGGAGTTACCCAGGCCCGCGGGCTGGTGTCGGTAGTCTCCTCGGATGCGGACAATGTCTATATTATCCTTACCGCCCGCACCCTCAACCCCGGACTGCTGATTGTGGCCCGGGCCGGTGAGGAAGGCTCGGAGCAGAAGCTGCTCCGGGCCGGAGCCGATAAAGTGGTATCTCCCTACATGTTGGGCGGTTACCGCCTGGCCCAGACCATTCTACGGCCCAACGTCGTCAATTTTATTGAAATCGCCATGCGCGGCCAGGTGGACCTGACTCTCGAGGAAATTCCGGTAGGAGGAACCTCGGAGATCATCGGCCTGCCTCTCAAAGATTCCGGCATCCGGCAAAAGCTGGGCCTGATTATCGTGGCGATCAAACGGGCCGATGGCCAGATGCTGTTCAATCCCCGGCCTGATACCCATATTTTGCTGGGTGATACCCTGATTGCCATCGGTCCGCGGGATAAACTCGATCAGCTCATCCAACTTTTGGAACCTTAAGTTCAGCGTGCAGGGCCCCGGCGTGATTATCAGTGGTCTATGGTCAGTGGTCAGTAATCAACTAAAACTATCATCTAAAACTAAAACTATCATCTTTCCACCACAGGAGTGCTCCATGACCGCAGCGTTGATTGGCAAAGGGATTAAAATTACCTTTTATGGACACTCGGCTTTTAAACTGGATGGCGCCGGAAGCTCGGTGCTTATCGACCCCTGGCTCGACAATCCATTATTACAGACTCCGATCGCGGCTCTGGGGGCCGTCAACCTGATTCTGGTGACCCACGGCCACGCCGATCACTTGGGCAATACCGTGGAAATCGCCCACAAGACCGGGGCCCCGGTAGTCGCCATCCACGAACTGGCCTGCTACTTAGCCGGGAAAGGGCTTGAGGTGATCGGCATGAACAAAGGCGGCACCTGTAGCGCCGGAGGGGTGAAAGTGACCATGACCCAGGCGCTGCACTCCTCGAGCCTGGAGGAAGGCGGGCGGCTGCTTCCGGCCGGGGACCCGGTCGGCTTCGTGGTAGAATTCGCCAATGGTTTTCGAGTCTATCACGCCGGAGATACCGCAGTGTTCAAAGATCTGGAGCTGATCCGGGAGCTCTATCACCCCGAACTGGCGATGCTGCCGATCGGCGACCATTACGTTATGAGTCCGGCGGAAGCGGCGCTGGCCTGCCGGTTGCTGCGCCCTAAATTTGTCATCCCCATGCATTATGGGACTTTTCCGGTGCTGACCGGCACGCCGGAAAAATTGCAGAGCTTACTGCAAGATCAGCCGGATATCCAGATTGTGGTCTTAAAACCGGGGGAAACGGTCGAATAGGACTGTTTTTTGGTTTTCAATTATCATAATCAATTTAACCAATGGGTGGGGCGATGAGTTTGTTACACCTGATTGTAAATTTGCTGTAAGGTTACCCCACTAACTAAAAATCGCTACTCTAATACTCAGAAATGATTCGCCGCCAACAGGATTGGATATTTTATGAAGGCCATCCGGAGCAGATCCGGAGTCTGAGTGAGCGTCATCAGCTGCCTGAGTTGGTGGCCCGGATTCTCTGCAACCGGGGTCTGGCAGAGGCCGAGGAGATTGAGGCCTTTCTGGAGCCGACCTTAAACCGGATGCTATCGCCTTTAGAACTTCAGGACCTGGAGCCCGCCCTGGAGCGTCTGGATACCGCGGTGCGCCGCCAGGAGCCGATAATCATCTACGGCGACTACGATGCCGACGGCTTAACCGCGACGGCCTTATTGGTACAATTTTTCCGCAGTTTGGGGTTGTCCGTCAGCAGTTATATCCCCGATCGCCTGCGTGAAGGTTACGGTTTGCAGAGCGACGCCCTGCCTGCCCTGGCCCGACAGGCGCGCTTGCTGGTTACGGTGGATTGCGGCATCAGCAATGCTGCGGAGGTCGCCCAGGCCCGCGAACTGGGGCTTGAAGTGATTATTACTGATCACCATGAAGTACCCGATTGTTTGCCGGAGGCGGTGGCGGTCATCGACCCCAAACGTCCTGATTGTCTTTATCCGTTTAAAGAATTGGCCGGGGTCGGGGTCGCTCTCAATCTGGCGATCGGGCTGCGGGCCCAGCTCCGAAAACAGGGCTGGTTTAACCAGCGGCCCGAACCCAACCTCAGGACCTATCTAGATCTAGTAGCCCTGGGCACCGCGGCCGATGTGGTGCCGCTCGTCGGCCAGAACCGCATCCTGACCAGCCAGGGGGTGAAGGTCTTGGAAGAAACTACCCGGCCGGGACTGGTTGCCTTAAAAGAGGTAGCCGGCCTGGAGGGGAAGCCTCTGGGTCTCAGGGACTTGATCTTTCGACTGGCGCCGCGCCTCAATGCCGCCGGACGTCTGGGACAGGCACGGCTAGCCCTGGAATTGCTGCTTACCGATGATCTGCCTCTGGCCCGCCGGATCGCCCGGCATTTAGCAGGCCTCAATCAACAACGCCAGGCCCTGGAAGCGTCTATTCTCCAAAAGGCCGAGGCCCAGATCCAGCGACATGGTTATCACCGTTCCCCGGCCCTGGTCTTGGCCGGGGAAGGCTGGCATCCCGGCGTAATTGGCATTGTGGCGGCACGACTGGCCGAAACCTATTTCCGGCCAGTGGCGCTCATCGGGTTGCAGGACGGAGTGGGCAAAGGCTCGGCCCGCTCCATTGCCCCATTCCACCTTTATGACGGACTCAAGGCCTGTCAACCTTATCTGCTCAAATTTGGCGGCCATCAGGCGGCCGCGGGATTTTCCCTCCAGGCCGACCAGTTGGATGCCTTCCGCGCCGCCTTTGAGCAGTCAGTGGTTCAGGCCCTGGGCTCTCAACTTCAGCGCCCCACCTTAGCAGTTGATGCCCAGGTCAGTCTAGAAGACCTGGACGACGAATTTTTCCACCACCTGGAACGTCTCCGGCCTTTTGGCCAGGGCAATCCGGAACCGGTTTTGGCCTGTCTGGAAGTCGAGGTGCTAAATTCTCGGGTAGTGGGCAATCGCCATCTCAAACTTCAACTGGCCGGGCCGCAGAAAATGGACACCATCGCCTTTGATAAGGCGAGCTTACATCCCCTGCGCGGCCCGCTAGACCTGGCCTTTAGTCCCCGCCTGGCCTATTTCCAAGGCCGGTCCCATAAAGAACTGCGCGTGCGGGATCTGGGAAAGATTTTCCCCCGGGATTAATCAATTAATTAGTATTGTTATATAGATGGCCGTTAAAATCAAACCTCGCATAAAATCTTCAGGGCCAGATTTGGGTAGAATCACCTCCGGGTATCACCACCAAACAATCCGGCCGATCATTTTATTCTTTTATTTTTTTAATAGCTTATCAGAATGCAAGTACAAGACCCTTGCCAGTTTGACAAATTTATGGTACAGAAGGGTGAACTTGTGATAAATATTACTTACTTTTTTGGGCCCAACAATTTTTGGAGGGCAGATGGGTGCTAGAGGAATTAATAAGGTTATTCTGATCGGCTATTTAGGAGCTGATCCAGAGCTCCGCTATACCGCCAACGGCACTGCGGTGGCTAACTTCAGAATGGCCACTACTGAGGGTTATACTGATAAAGATGGCAACCGCCAGGAACAGACCGAGTGGCACCGAATCGTGGCTTGGGGAAGATTGGCAGAAATTTGCGGGCAATATCTATCTAAGGGCAAACAGGTTTATATAGAGGGCCGCTTACGGACACGTTCCTGGGAGCAGGATGGGGTTAAGAGATATATTACAGAAATCGTAGCCCGAGATCTGCAGATGTTAGGCAGCGCCCAGGATCGCCCTGGACCTAAAGAGGCGGAGCCGCCTTTTCCACCGCCCCAGGGGGGACCGGTAGACGAAGACGATATCCCCTTTTAGGATACCGGCGACTGTCGCAACAATAACCCTAGCTACCAGATAGCTGCTCTGGTAAAGGAGCCTATGGCCAATAAACATAAAGTCCGACGGGAAAGGGTAATCGCCTGTCTGCTCAACGGCGATTTTAACTCCCTGGTAGAACTGGCGGGTCGCGAAACCGCGGTAAGCTCAATACTGCTGCAATTGACCTACTCTTTGGATGACCTGCTCAGTTGGCGGGCGGTGGAGGGTTTAGGATACCTGGCTGAATCTCACCCTGAGAAAGTAAAAATCATCATTTCCCGTCTGCTGTGGCTGCTGAACGAGGATTCCGGCAGTTTCGGTTGGGGCGCGCCGGCGGTGTTGGGGGAGATCGGCCGTAGAAATTTTAGTTTGGTCGCGGATATCGTCGAAATGCTGTTTGGCTATCTGGAGGAAGAGTTCTCTCGCTCACCCATGCTCTGGGGGCTGGGGCGCTTGGGACAGGAGCACCCGGAAGTGGTGCAGCCGGCCATCCCCCAGATTATGAAATTTGTTCTTGATGCAGATCCGCAAGTGCGGGCTCATGCCGCCTGGTGCCTGGGAGTCATTGGCGCTTTAGCGGCCATCCCCTCGCTGGCCCACCTGAGTGATGATCCGGAGCCGGTAAAACTATATGATAACGGAGAGTTGCGGCAAACTAGGGTGGGAGCCATAGTCCGGCAAGCATTGGCACTTTTACAATCTTAAGTCATGTTCTGTACAGCAGCTAGCAACTGGCGCTGGAATATAAATTAGGAAAGGAAGGGGTCATCAGAAATGATGCTGGTAATCATTGCTTTTGTGGTGGGAGTGTTTGTCGGGTACAAATATCCGCAACAGGTCCATAGTGTGATAGAGTCAGGCAAAAAGCTGTTTAATGATCTAAAAGGGAAATTGACGAAAAAAGGGGAAACACCCGGCCCCTAAGGGTCTTCATCTTGCCTTGGCCGCAAGTCGCCCAATTTTTTACCATTGCGAGGGTGGGGTGTCTCGACCCCGCCTTCTCAGAAAAATTTGCTGTCACATCTGGGGAAGGGAAAATTCTGACCGGGGGACCGGAGAAGTGCCCAATTGCCCCTTCCCAGACTAACTTTAAAAATCAAAATTCAGGAATAGGTCCCCCCCGGGATTTCGGCGGCCAAATTGATTTTCCAGGCTGAGATATTTATTGAGCTGGTATTCCACCCGGAATTGATTAATGTCTTCACCGCTTAAAGGATCAAGATTCCGTTCGTAGGACACCGTAATATCCTTGGTAAGTTTTTTGCCCACTCCTAGTGAGTCCTCGCCACCCGTAATATGCAGGCTACCCACCAACGGGATGACATCGCCGAAGATATCCTTCATTTTATCCGCGGTAATCCCCCCTAATATCCCCATGGCCGCCTGATCGCGGGTAATGGCGCTGGCCGGACGATCAAATAGCAGATACGATAAGATATCGGGTTGAGACAACGGCGGCATGCTCTCCAGTTGGGTCCGAGGGTTAGTGACCGGCCCGGTGGCTATAATAATCAGGCTGAGATCTTTCATTTCATGACGGGCCCGGGCATCCAACAGGATCAGGCCTTGCGGAGTGCCGGGGAAGGTGACAAAGGCGTGTTCGATATCGAAGACCTTGCGTTTTAAAATAATGTTGCCCTGCAAAGCCCGGATTTTGCCAGCCAGGTAGAGCGGTCGGGGGGGAATCTTAATTACTTTGATCTCCCCACTCATTTCGGCTTTTAAATCTTTCTCCCGTACCCATACTTTCCCCGGAAGCTTTATATCCAATTTGATTAGGAGATTCTTCCACAAGGTCCAATCGACTGCTTCTTCAGGAGCAGAAAGCTGGGCCGGCGTGCATTTACCGGGTCGTATGACCCTGATCTCCGGGTGCCCTTCGGAGCGGAACAGGCTAAAGCCTACCTGGGCTTCAGGGATAGTCACCTGACCTTGAACCGCCAGTTTCGGCCAGGTGCCGGTTAGATTTATCTGGCTGTGCGCCACGGCCCGAGAACCGGCCCGCTTGAGGGCCAGGAAGTTAGTGGCTTCCAAACGACCATTGACCGTTTGGGGTTGCAAGCCCGCCAGGGTCATGGTCCCGCTCAGACTGGCTTGACCCGCACCGCTAGTTAACTTTAGACCAGGTAGGCTAATCTTCTCCTGTTCCAGGCGCAATTCCCCGGGTGCCAGATCATAGGGCACTCCGGCTTCCTGTAATTTAAAAAAGCCGGGCCCCCACTTTACCTTGCCGGCGAGCTGAGGATTTTTTAGACTGCCGGTAATCTGGGCTTGAATATCCAGGTCACTTTGAGCGGCCTCCACTGCGGTCGTCAGACCCGCCAGGTAGGCCAGATTGAGCTTCTCACCTCTGAGCCGGACCAACAGGCCGTTTTCTGGAATCTTAGCGCCTAGCGGACGCAAAGACAGAGATAAGGGAATCTGCCCCTCCACCAGCAATCCGGGGCCCTTTGCCTTTTCCACGAGTTGACCGTCCACCCGCAGTTGATTGCTGGCATAGGTCCACCCCAGTTTAAAATCATGGAACTGGAAATCAGCCACCCGACCTGGGCTTAGGGTCAATTTACCGGTGATTATTGGTGATCGTAAGCTTCCGTTGGCCTCGGCCTGAAGGTCCAAGGCACCCTTAAGGGGCGGTATCGAGGGCCATAAATTGCTAAGCACGTCCACCGGGAAATGCTCAACTCCCAGGCGAAAGGCTAAGATATGCGCGTCGGCGCCGCCGCTCAGATTAAGATTGGCCTCACGGTAGCGGAAGGCGGCCGGGGCTAGCTCAAAACCAGGCATAAATCTCAACTGGATGGGAGCCAAACTGCGCAACTGATGCTCGCCGGCGCCGAACCAACAAGTATTTACTAATAATAAATATGGCTGGCGCTGCAAATCGACGGTGCCGCTCACCTGGCCCACCGACTGTTTGGCCTGATGAAGCTGCAAATCAAAGGCCAACTGCCGCGGTTCGCCCTGACCGGTTAACTGCACTTGGGAGAGGCTGAACCAGGGAGACTTAAATTGTTTTCCGGTCAGTTCCAGTCGGGCCGAGGCTGGCGGCCATCCCCGGGAATCTGCGGACAGTTTGAACGTAGCCAGCGAAAATCGATCCCAGGAAATCCCGCGGCCGGTGGCAGTCAGACGTAAATGAGGAGCCGACCAGGCCCCGGTGAAACTCCCCTGAGCCTGGAGCTCGCCCCTTAAGCTGACGGGTAGAAACGGCCAGGGGGCCTGGGGCGACAGCCCTAAAGTGAAATCCAGATCGGCCCTGGTTTTTTGGACTGACCCCCGAAGATCAGCCCGCAGACCGCCGAGCCGCAGTCGGGCCTGGGAAAGTTTAAGGACCTCCTGCTGCCACAGGCCATTAACTTGTAATTCCTGAAAATTATAGCCTTGCAAGGTCCCCTGGGCGCTCAGGTTTCCGGTCGCCCCCAGCCGGGACAGGTTTCCAGGTTCCGGCCAGTCAAATTTCCCGGTAAAACCTCCCTCCAGTCGGCCAGCCGGCGCGGGTGGACCGGCCAGCAGGGCCGGATTGAGTTGCTTCACCTTAAGCTCAAGCTCTCCCTTAAGCCCGGGGCCAGACCCTAAGCCCGGAACCAGACGCCCTGCGCCTTGAGCGCTCAGCACGCCGAAATTGCCTTGCAGCTGGGCTTTAAGTTGTTGCCTGCCATCCGCATCCAGATCAAAATTTATCTGAGCTGCGGCTACCTCAGCCTGATCATATCTGAAGGATTCGATTTTCAGACTGCTTTGCAACCGACCCCCGGCCCAGGGCCGGCCGGTTCCGCTTAGGTCCAGGGTAGCGCCCAGGGGGGTCAGCTTGGCCTCAGCCGGAAATCGGCTTCCGGCCAACGCCTTAATAATGTCGGACCTCAACGAATCAACCCGGACGTTCAGGCGGTAATCGAGTTTTTCAGAATTTTCGTAATTCAGGCCGCCGTGCAGATTTATGTGACAGTCCCCTAATTGCAGTTTTCCGGTCCACCCCAGATGGCGGATCTCGCCGGTGAGTTCCAGGTTCCCCGACATTTCTTGCTCTAAGGGCCATTCTGACCAAATGCGGCGCGCCTGCTTTCCGCTTAACGGCAGCAGCCGCAGATCCAGGTTGAGCTTTGCCAGTTTATCTAACTGCGTCAGAGTACCGGTGATCGCGCCCACCGGCTGGTCATTCAAGATAACGGCCAGTTCGTCCAGTCGAAGCTCTTGGGTGCTAATTGACAGCTTGGATTCCAAGGCTAAGCGGGGGAAGCCGGCGGGAGTAAACGCCAGATGACCATGTTGCACCTGAATGGTTTGCTCTAAACGCCCCGGATGTTTAATCACCACGCCATCCAGGTCTAGGTCGAGTTGACGGATCTGCAATTCTTGACCAGGACGGGTCAGCCGGACCTCTCCTTGCGTGATGATGATGTCGGGGAAGCGTAATTCCGCAAACGGCGGCGGCGGCCTTTTTTTCAAGAGACCGGTGACATTCCACCGCCCTCGTTGATCCTGTCGGAGACTGAGCTGCGGCGCCCTGATCTTAATAATATTGATCTCCGGTGCCAGTTTCAGGAAAGAGAGCAAAGACAGACTGATCTGCAACTGGTCGGCCCGCAGCACCTCCCCCTGGAGGCCGCGGACCAGGACATTCTCAAAGACCAGGGCGGTTAAGGGATTGCCAGACATTTTTTCCACTGTCACCTGCCCGTTGACCCGGTCATTAACCGCCACGATAATCTTGGGGCTAAACCATTTCCAGAACAGATCTGTGGTGACCAGCAGGCTGAACAGGGCCAGGAGCAGTGCCACAAACCCTAAAAGGCCGCCCACCCACTTCACCAGCCGCCATCTTTTTTTCTGTTTTCTGTTTTCTGTTTTCTGTTTTCTGTTTTTCACAGCAATATTCGAACCGTTTTCAGGTCTAAAGCGTCTTTTCCTTAAGCTTCAAAACTCGAAACTTAAAACTCGAAACTCATTAAAAAGCCTGGCCGATGGTAAAATAAATCTGATAATTGTCTCGATGCCGGTCAATGGGATTCAAGGGGAAACCGACGTCCAGTCCCACCGGGCCGATCGGCGTCTGATAGCGTAAGCCGAAGCCCGCGCCATATTTGAGCTGTCCGAGGTCGGTGTCATCTATCTCCAGGAACACATTTCCACAATCCACAAATGCCACCCCTCTCACCTCTTTGTAGAGTGGGAAGCGGAATTCCAGGCTGCCCTCCAATAAGGCATCACCGCCCAGGGGATCGCCCCCGACATTGCGGGGTCCAAGATAATCCAATCGATATCCCCGGACACTGCCCATGCCGCCACTAAAAAATCTTCGCACGATGGGTATTTCCTCGGTCTGCTGAATCGGGTCGATCAGACCAAATTTCACCCGGCTGGCCAGCACCAAGTTTTTGCGCCCCAGGTTTTGGTAACGTCGGACCTCCATCAGGCCGCGGACAAATTGCAGACGAGAACCTAAAAAGTCCGGGGCATATTCACCGGCCAGAGATAGCAGGCCGCCCCGTTGCGGATCTGTGGGGTTATCGGTCGAATCCCGATTAAGTCCCCATAACAACATGGAGGACTGATAGGTTTTGCCGGTCTCGGTAGCATTGAGCAGTTCCAGGGTCTCTGGAGAAATATTGAACGGACGGCTGAATTCCAGCCCATGCCCAAGATAACCCTTAATTTTCCAAGGGAACTCCCTTTCCAACACCTCTCGGGTATAAAACGACCGATCCGTAAAACCGGGGAGATAACGGCGGAGCAGCCCGGAATCAAGCTTCAAGTCAGCGTTAGTATTAAAAATTTGGGGATTATCAAACGAGCCTTGAAACCGGGTTTCCAGGCGGGAATATTTCGTGTTTAAATCCAGCATACGGCCGCCGCCGACCAGGTTACGGAACCGCAGGATCGCCCGGCCCCGGAATTCATCCTCACTGCCATAGCCCACGCCCAGCTTAAAGGAGCGTTTCTTTTTTTCGGTCAGGGTCACGGTAATCGGGATCTCCGTCTCACGGGGAGGGACTTTTTCGGGCGTCACCATCACGCTCTTAAACAGATCCAGGGCATAGAGTTTATTCTGGCTGTCATAGATTTTGGCTAAGGAAAAGAGCTCTCCCTTATGAAAGGTCAGATTTCGACGGATTAAAGTTTCCGGGGGCTCCAGGTCTTTCCCGGTGATGTTAATCGCCCCGAACCGGCAGAGCGGCCCTGGCCAGGCCTGAACATTAACCTTTGCCAGGTTTCGTTCCGGATATAACAGGACATCACCCTCGACTCGGGCCTTGGGATAACCGTGGTCGAGCAGATAATTCATCACCTGCTTTTTAACATTCTCATAACCCGATTCAGTAAAACGCTGGCCCGGCTGAAGCGAGCTTTCCCTTAAGATCGGGGCCAGATCGATCGGTTCGGCCGCCGCCGCCATACTGAGGTTCAACCGGTCCACCCTGATCCACCTGCCTTCGGTAATGTTTAGACGAATATCTACCCGATTCTCTGGAAGTTTTTTGACCTCCGGGACAATCCGGGTATGATAAAATCCCTCCCGGCGATACAGGGCCTGGATTCGTTTTACATCAATCTGCAACTCCTCCGGATCGTAAATCGGCGGCTTTTTCCAGGGCCACAGCGACGGTCGGGGAGTCATAATTTCCTCCCAGATGGCTTTGGGCTTGACTATCCGGGCCCCCAAAATCTGGAAGGAGCGGATGGTCAGGCGAGGCTCCGGCGGGACCGGGGTCGCCGCCACCGGAACGACCAGTCCCCACCACACCAGACCCGTTATTAATAAAACCCAAAGCCGGATGATAGCCATGTTTAACGCCAGATGAGGTTAATTAAGATTTATCAAAAAGAATGGCGGCAAGCATCTATTTTGTAGACTGGCGCCTGGTCCTTAGACAACTCGACGGTCCGACGCCCGATTGCTGGAGTAGATCAAATAGCCCTGGCTGTTGGGCCTGGCGAGCCTGGCCAGGTTTATACCGAGTCAGAGGGGTCAGCAGCTCGGGACTGATCGCACTCACCAGGGGAGAAAGCCGGGTAGCATGTTTCTGACCCCAGAGCGTGCGGCTGCGGGCCCGGCTCAGGAATACCTGATGAGTGGCCCGGGTCAGACCCACATAAAACAGGCGCCGTTCTTCTTCCGAATCCGAGGGAGATTCACCCAGAGGCTCATAAGGCAGCAGGCCGGTTTCACACCCTACAATAAAAATATAAGGAAATTCCAAACCCTTAGCGGCATGCAGGGTAAGCAGCGACACCTTTTCGGCCTGGAAATCGAGACCGGTGAATTCCGGGCCGATAGTTTCCTGGGCTTGCTGGCAGGGGATGCCGGCGGCCTGCAATTGCTGTTCCAGAATTACCCCCAGGGCATGGACACGGTAGAGGATCGCAATATCCCGAAAACTGGCCAGCCCTTGGATCTCTGCTTGCCGGATTTGTTCGTTTTCCAGGGCCAGGTGACTGGTACCGCCGACCAGCGACTCAATCTGACGGGCAATCTGTCGGGCCTCAGAGGTTTCCGAGGCCGCTTCGAGCAAAACCAGGGGTAGGTTGCCAGGACGCTTGGAGACCAGACGAGATGGCGAGGCCGCAGGGGCCATTACTTGTTGGGCGGCAGTTAAAATGGGCAATGGCAGGCGATAGGTATCGGTGAGAGTCAATAACCGGGCTTGGGGCCAGTCCTGGGTAAAACGCTGGAAATATTGCGGCTGCGCCCCGCGAAAGCCATAGATGGCCTGATTGGGGTCGCCAATCACAAATAATCCCGGAGCTGGCCCAGGTGCCAGTAACCGCAACAGGGCGTACTGAGCCTGATTGACATCCTGGTATTCATCCACCAGCAGGTGGCGATAGCGGTTTTGGTAACGCCGTTGCAAATCAGGCTGACTCTGCAGCAGGCGCACTGGCCGGGCCACCAGATCTTCAAAATCCCAGCAGCCGGTCTGTGCCAGGGCCTGTTCATAAGCCCGGTAGGGAGCCAGGTAATCCGCTTCCGGCTGCGGCCCGCCCCGGTCCTCGGGATAGATCAACTGCTGTTTATAATGGATAATGGCTTGATCCAGCGCCTTTAGCGAACAACCATGCCTTTTGGCAATCTGGCGCACCAGGTGGCGGCGGTCCGCTTCGGCCACTACCTGACGCTCGCCATAGTCGCACTCTTGCAGAATCTGCACTCCCAGGGCATGGAAGGTCTTAATCGACACTTGCTCCAGGGGGGGATAGTCCGGCAACAGCGTGCTGAGGCGGGTGCGCATCTCCGCGGCGGCCGGGCGGGTGAAAGTCAGACCTAGGATCTGATCGGGGCGGGCCTGAGCGGTGTGGAGCAGATAAGCGATGCGATGGGTCAAGGCTCGGGTCTTGCCGGTTCCCGGTCCGGCCTGGACCAGCAGTGGGCTACCGGTATGGGTGACCGCAGCCCGTTGGCCGGAATTAAGAGGGGCCAGAATGGGGTTATCCCCTCCGGGGGCCACCCCATCGCCAGATTCAGACCGCACCGCGGCGTTTAGGGGCTGGGGGCCTGAAGGCTGCGCGGCAAACAAGACTTTGGGAGGAGACGGTAATGAAGGAGCCACAACCTCCCAAAACGCCGCTTGACGGCTTAGCTCCTGACGTTCGCCGGGATTAAATAAACGGATAGTGCCGTATTCGCCATCGTATCCGGCTTCGATGTGAACTTCCCGCCTTCTGATTTTGGCAATCGCCGCGGCCAGCAGCGGCCCCCCCTGGCGGGCCAATTCCGCTTCGGAAACCTGTCGCAAGATAGCCAGTTCCGGCCCCAGGCCGTCGAGCACCCGGAAGTAGGCCTCTTCCACCTTTTTACTGCCCGAATTGACTTGGTAAATCTCGGCCAGGATTTCGGGCAGGGGAATCAGCGACTCAAACGCCGGTACCCCGCCCGGAGGCTGGCTATTCTCTCGGTCGGCCAATTCTAGCACCCGGTGCAGCACCCCCAGGGTCACCGGCTTTCCGCAAACCGGACATAGCCCCTGCCATTTCTGGGTCTGAGCCGGGTCCAGCCGTTGTCCGCATTTCCGGTGACCGTCGAGATGATATTTGCCCTCTTCGGGGAAAAACTCGATAGTCCCGGCAAAACCCTGACCCGTTTTCAGGGCTCGGGCCAGGGCCGGATAAGTCGGCGGCACGGTTAGGATATTGGCTTCCCGGCCAATCTTGGCGGGCGAATGGGCATCGGAATTCGAGACCAAGAGATAGCGGTCCAGGGCACTCCAGCGCCAGTTCATCGGCGGATCGGAGGACAACCCGGTCTCCAGTGCAAAAATCTGGTCGGTCAGGTCTTCATAGCACTCCTCCAGGCTGTCAAAACCGCTTTTGGAGCCAAACACCGAAAACCAGGGGGTCCAGACATGGGCCGGAATGACCAGGGCCTGGGGGTCCACCTCCAGCACCACTTCGAGCAGATGTTTGGCATCTAAACCCAAAATTGGACGGCCATCCGAAGTGACATTGCCCAGTTGACCGAGACGGGCCGACAGACGCTGGGCCGCCTCCAAGGAGGGGAGGACGACCAGGGTGTGGACCTTGCGAGTCCGGCCCT
>JAQVHY010000003.1 GCA_028695935.1 Desulfobacca sp. | reverse complement strand
TCAAGGCATAAGCAATTAACACTCAGTGCAGGAAATAGCTTAATGTAGCGCTGCCGAGAGCGGTGGCGCCTGAACCGCCGAGGTGGGCGGTTCTACATTTTGAGGTTAATCAATATTACGCTCGGAATAATATGTCCGCTTATGACGTATACCTGCTCTATATCATACCTTATTAAATTTTTAAGAGGGCTCTGATATTGAAATAATAGCTATATAAAAGACCCTGACGACCTTTAAAGTTACATTTCCCAGTGTCAGGTATAATCTGCTCTTGTTTTGTTGAGGGTCAGATCCAACCCTAGTCATTACACTTTATGGGATTCGATATAGGCGTAGGCGGAGTGGTTGTGGATTGATTCGAAGTTTTCGGAATCTATGGAGTACCAGGTAAAATTGTTCATCTTATCAAGCTTGAGGGCGATTTCGCGCACCACATCCTCAACAAACCGGGGATTGGCATAAGCATGTTCGGTGACGTACTTTTCGTCCGGGCGTTTCAGTAAGGCATAAACCTCACAAGAGGCTGATTCTTCGATCACTCGGATAAGGTCCTCAATCCAGAAGAACTTCTTAAACCGGACCTGGACCCGGACCTCGCCCCGCTGGTTATGGGCCCCAACCCGGCTGATCTCTTTGGAACAGGGACAGAGCGTGGTGATCGGCACTTTAACGCCGACCAACAGGTCGATATGGCCATCTGAATTCAACGACCCCTTGATAGAACAGATATACTCCATCAGACCGCGGGAACCGGTCACCGGGGCCTCTTTTTCAATAAAATAGGGGAAGGTCAGCTCGATATGCGCGGAATGGGCATTGAGACGCCGCCGGGTCTCTTCCAAGATATTTGAGATATTCTTGATACTAATATTGCGGCGACATTCACTTAAAATTTCGATAAACCGGCTCATATGGGTGCCCTTATGGCGATAGGGCAAGTTAACATAAACATTGATACGCGCCACCGTGTTCTGGGTGCCGTTATATTTATCGAGGACGACAATCGGATAGGAGATATTTTTCACTCCGACCTTGTCAATATCAATCATCCGATGGTCTGGCCGGCTCTGGACATCAGCAATCTCGGCCAGCTCAATGGCAGCTACCACTTTGCCTTTCTGCACGGTCTCCCCTCCCGGAGAGTTGCCTCCGCCAGGTGACTAACCCAGCTGAAAAATTATTAATCTAAATTCAATTATACGTCATGGTTATAACATTTACAAGCCCAGACGGTTATCGGCGTGCGGGGTCGCCCGTCGCACTTTCAGGCATATCGGAAACGTTCCGCAATGGTTCGGGCATGGAGGGGCAGACCCTCGGCTTCGGCCAGGATGATTACCGCCTCCTTAATGGATTGCAGGCCCTCAAAAGACAAATGTTGAAACGTGGGTTTCTTGATAAAATCGTCCACCGACAGTCCGGAAAACATGCGGGCGCACTGTCCGGTCGGGAGGACATGATTGGTGCCGGAGGCATAATCACCCGCGGGGATAGGTGCATATGGTCCCAGGAAGATGGAGCCGGCGTGACGGATGCGGGGCAGCACCTCGAAAGGCTCACGGGTGAGAATCTGCAGGTGTTCCGGGGCATAGAGATTGACAAACTCCAGGGCTTCAGGCAGGTCGTGCGCTACCAGGATGGCTGAATGGTGGTTAATGGCGGCCTGTAAAATCTCCTGGCGGGGCAAGCGCGGGAATTCGGCAATTATGGCCTCCACCACCTGCTGTGCCAACCTCTCTGAAGTTGTCACCAAAACTGCCGAGGCGTCCGGGTCGTGTTCGGCCTGGGATAAGAAATCCGCCACCACTAAGCGGGGTTCGGCGCGGTCATCGGCCAGGATCAAGGCCTCACTGGGGCCGGCCGGGGAATCAATGGCCACCTCGCCGAACACCAACAGCTTGGCGGCCGTGACGTACTTATTGCCCGGGCCGACGATTTTATCTACCTTGGGGACCAGGTTGGTGCCATAAGCCATAGCCGCGATGGCCCAGGGTCCGCCGATCTTATAGATCTGCTGGGCCCCGGCCAGATGCGCCGCGGCCAGGGTGGCACTATGGACCACCATACCCTGGTCAGGGGGCGTGCAGGCGATTATTTCCCGCACCCCCGCCACCCGGGCCGGAATAATGGTCATCAGCACGGTGGACGGATATTTGGCTAGGCCGCCGGGAATATAGCAACCCACCCGCTCCAGGGGGCGATAGAGTCGTCCTGCCAGGATGCCGGGCCGCACCTCAATGGACCACATTTCCCTTTCGACCTGGGCCTGGTGGAATTTTTCTATGTTGGCCGCGGCAAGCTGCAGGGCCTCAATTATTTTAGGGTCGAGAGAATTATAAGCCGCCTCAATTTCTGCGGGTTTGACCACCAAGTCGTCGGGACACAGATTATGCTTATAATCCCCGTAGATTTCCAGGGCTTCAGTATCTCCCCGCTTCCGAACCGCCTCGACGATCTTTTTGACATCATCCAGCACCGCGGAAATATCTTCTCGCGACCGGGTCAGGATGGCCTGGCGGCGTTCGTCGCTAAGCTCCCGCAGTTTCTCAACAATTAATTCAAGCATACTGATGATCCCCGATCATCTGCTAATTACTCCTAAATTAATGGGAGGTATTATAGCAGATTGTAAATTAGGGCACAATTACCTTTACGGATTAATCAGCATATTCCGATAAATTAGGTTCGCGGGATAGGGTAGGGGGCCTAAGGAGGCGATCTATCAATATTATCTCAATGCCAGCGGAGAAACCGGCTGGATCTTGCCCAACCGCCCTCGCCAGGTCGGTAGATCTTGCCGGTGAGCCGCAGGGAAATTATAGGGATTTTTTAATATACATAATTAAATCGAGGAGTTATTTAATGGTCGATTGTGGTACTCATTTTGCAGAAAATACCGTAAACAAATCTGATCCAGCCGGGGGATTTTAATGAGCGGCCACCAGGCTCTACGATTCGAGATTTATCAGGAATTAGGTGAATGTTACACTGCGGTCGGCCAATTGGATCGGGCCTCCCAGTATCTCAACCAGGCCCGCCAGGAAGGCCTTCAAGATCCCCGACCTCTGGTTGGTTTGGGGGTGATCGCCTTAAAGGAAAATCAGCCCCACGAGGCACGAAACTATTTTGAGGCCGCGTTGGCCTTGAAGCCCGAGGATGACCAGGCGCTTTACGGTCTGGGCCAGGCAGCCCAGTCGATTGGTCAATTACCGGAGGCTCGGCAGTGGTTTCAAGCTGCCTGGGAACGAAATCCCGACAATCTTGAGGCCTTAAAGGGAATCCTGGCCACCGGGGAGGAGCCCGAAAGTCTAGAACTGGCGGCCGGCGCCCTGCGCTCTCACCTGGATCGCCGCCCTGCTGATCTAAAGATGCTCCAGAGTCTGGCCGACATCTATGTTCGACAGGGTAAGGTCGAGGACGCGGTGGACTTGCTGGAGCGGATTCTAATTTTTGAGCCGGATAATATCGAGGCGCGGGAATTGCTGGTTCGGGTCCAAGGGTAGCATCAGGGGGCGACCAACACCTTGTCATGATAATTCCCACCGATCAGGAAATTTTGAGTGCCCGAGATCTGTCCTCAGCTCTACAAAATCCGTTCCGACCGTCACCCTGGGAATCTGCTTATACCAAGTTTTCATTCAAATGCAACAAATTTATTACTTAACAGATTGATTAGATTAAGCATCTCAACAGAAAACAGAAAACTAAAAACAGAAAACTGTATTAATCCTGCGGCCCGATAACCGGCGGGCCCAGACTCTACTGCGTGGTGGGGAGAATCGCTGATGTCGTTCTGGCAAAGCAATTTCAGCCTGTTGCAGGCCCGGCCGCCGGGGGTGGATCTGTTGCCGCCCTTGCCGGAGGAAGAACCGCCAGAGGCGGCTACCGAGACCATCTCAGGCTCTCCTCCAGCCCTGCGGGTTTGGGGTGAAGAGGGTAGGGCAGTAACCCTCCATAGCGCCCATGACCCCTGGAAAGAAGCGGAGGTCTTGGTAAAGCAGGCCCGGTTTGAAGACCACCTGCCGATAGTGGCCCTGGGGCTGGGATTGGGCTATCATCTGCTGCGTCTGATAGATAACCTTCCGGCCGAACGACCATTGCTGGTGGTAGAGAAGCGCCAGGATATTTTAACCGCGGCCCTGCGCAGCGTTGATCTTGCCCCCCTTCTCACCCGGCCTGGCACCGCGTTGTTGGTCCATGACGATCCGCCGACCCTGCTCCAACACCTTAACGCTCAGTTGCCCCAGGGCAATGGGCGGCGTCTCAATTTCTGGGGCCATCCCCCCTCCTTGCGGGCCGAAAACAGCTTTTACCAGCAGCTCATTGAAGGTTTGCGGGGAACCTGCGGCCCCCTGCCGGTCCGCCGCCGCGGTCTGGACCAGGAGAGCCTGCGGGTGCTGATCCTCAATACCGACTATTTTCTCATCCCCGAAATCCTGCGGGCTTTTAAACATCTGGGGCACCAGTGCCACCTGGTACTGATCGATAAACGCCGGGAACAGGGTGGCGAGATCCTTCGGCGCATCTTGCAGGAAGTAGGGAGCTTCTCCCCTGATCTGATCTTTACGGTTAATCATCTGGGATTTGATCGAGAAGGGATGCTGATGGAAACCTTCCATCGCTGTCGGGTGCCATCGGTTTCCTGGTATGTTGATAGTCCCCGTCTGATTCTTAACCTTTACCAGGGGCCGGTCAGCGATCTGTGTTCCATTTTTGTTTGGGATCGGGACTACTTGCCGGACGTCAAGGATTTGGGGTTTGACCAGGTATATGAACTGCCTTTGGCAACGGATCCGGCCATCTTCCGGCCCCGCTCGGTGCCGGAAGGTAAACCCTGGCAGGCCCCGGTCAGCTTTGTGGGCAACTCCATGGTGGGAGTGGTGCAGCAAAAGCTATCCCGACTCCCCGCAAACCAATCTTTTCAGGAGTTATTCCAGGAGTTGTTAACAGTGGTTCGACAGCATCCTTACCAGCCGCTGGCCCGGCTGGTGGTGAAGGCGGGTCTCGAGGCCCATCCCGGTTGGCAATATTACGGCGATCAGCAAGAAAATGACTTAGAGGCGGCTCTGGTCTGGGCCAGTACCCGTGATTATCGTCTGGAGCGAGTCCGCCAGTTAAGTCTGGCTACCCCGGTCATCTATGGTGACCGCGGCTGGCAGGAGCTGTTGTCGCCGCCTTTCCAACTGCGTCCGGAAGTCAATTATTATGATGAACTGCCGTTGGTCTATGCCGCTTCCAAGATTAACTTCAATGCCACCAGCCTGCAAATGAAAACGGCCGTCAATCAGCGGGTGTTTGATGTGCCGGCCGCCGGCGGCTTTCTCTTAACCGATTATAAAGAGCAATTGGGGGAACTCTTTCGCATCGGCGACGAGGTAATCTGTTATCACCATCCGGGAGAAATTCCCGAATTAGCCCGCTTTTATCTGAGCCACCCCCGGCAGCGGCAACGGGTCATCGAGCGCGGACGACGGCGGGTGCTGAAAGAACATACCTATGTCCATCGCCTGCAGACCATGCTGGCCTGTCTAAGGAGAAGTTGGTGAGGGCCCTGCGCATCCTGGTCATGCAATTGGCCCGGCTGGGCGATCTAGTCCAGACCATACCGCTGTTGTCCCGGCTGCGGGCAATCTATCCGACCGCCCGCGTAAATATATTGACCGACCGCATCGGTGAACCGCTATTAACCGGCCATCCCGCGGTGGACGAGGTTATTCCGATTGATCTGGCCCGACTCAGTCATCATCTTAATCAAGGTAGCTGGATGGCTTACCAGCAGATCACCGGTCTGGTGAAATCCTTGCAGCAGCAGCGCTATGATCTGGTGCTTAATATTAATTTTTCGTCTTTGACGCGGCTCTTAGCTTATCTTCTGCAAGTGCCTCAAGTTTTAGGCTATCAGCCGACGGCCGACGGCCGTGGTGTGATCAGATCTCCCTGGCTGACCTATATCTATGCCCTGGTGCATGCGCGGCGGTTCAATCGGATAAATTTAGTAGATGTCTTCCGGCACTTAGCCCCGGCGTCGTCGTTTCCAGAATTGCATCAGAGCCTGTTCGGTAGGGAGGACCAGCCCCCCTGGTCCACCTCTGAACCCCGGTTGATTGCCCTGCAATTGGGCAGCCGCCATAGCCGCCGACGCTGGCCGGTAGCTTTTTACGCCTCCTTGAGTCAACGGTTAATCCAGGAATACGACCTGCGGTTGTTATTATTAGGTATTAAGGATGAGTGTCCGCTGGGGGAGGCCTTGCTGAGAGCGCTTCCTATCGCCTATCGGGAGCGGGTTAGCAATCTGCAAGGGCGGACCTCTCTGGCCGAACTGAGGGACTGGCTGTCCCAGGTGCAACTATTAGTGACCGGTGACACCGGCACCATGCATCTGGCCGCTTATCTGGGGGTACCGGTATTGGCCCTGTTCATGGGTCCGGCCCTGTGTTTTGAAACCGGACCCTATGGTAATGGCCATTATGTGTTACAGGCCGAACCCGATTGCCACCCTTGTGCCGAAGCTAAGGATAGTTGTGACCATGCTGGTTGCCGCCAGATGATCAGGCCGGAAATGGCCGCGGCGGTTATCGACCACCTCTTGGCCGGTAATCCGTTGTCCCTAGATAGCGCGGCCTGGCCCGGAGTTCAGCTGTATCGGAGTGAGATCGATGCCCTGGGGGTAAATTATCGGCCTCAATTGGCCCGCCCCTGGACCTTTGTCAATCTGGTCGGGCAGGCCTATCGCCAGGCGGGCCAGAAGCTGCTGGGGATTGATGGTCCGGGGCTGCCCCCAAATAGCTGGGGCTATCTGCCCTCTGGGAGCCGGCGAGAAATGCTATTCCGAAAACTGGAAACATTTCAGCAAGTTTTACGACAGGGCAACAGTCAAACCGCCGGAGAGCCCGAACTTCGAGAGGCCATGCTGCCGCTGGCGGCCTTTCAACAGCAGTTAAGGCGGCAAGCTCAGTGGCCCAGCTCTCTCTTGCCTAACTCGAACGCTGATTGGGACCAATACGGCGCGCAGGTTAAAGATTCCTTGTGCAGCAGCTTACAAGGCTGGCTGGCCCAGGCCAAAGGGATGGGGAAATGAGTATCTATGAGAAAAATCTGGCAATCTTAAGAATAACCCGTCCGGCATTGGCGGAACGCCTCGCCCATGTCGTAGTGCCGCCGCACTTCCAGGTGGTCCAGGCCAGAAATGGCCAGCCGATTCTGAAGATCGGCGAGGTCAGTCTGCATTCCCCCTATGATCCGGCCGTCGAAGGGCAGCGCTGGGCCAAGGCCCAGGAGCCGCTAAGCGCAGGGGAACCGTTGGTTATCTTTGGCCTGGGATTGGGATATCATTGGCAAAGTTTTCTGGACACCGCCGACCCGCTGTATGTGGTAGAGCCGTCCCTGGAAGTGGCGCGGCTGGCCCTGGAGCAGGTGGATCTAACCCCGTTATTGGAGCGCCAGGGTCTGCGAGTGGGACGGGATTTCTATGACTTACCCCGTCCGGCCCGGCTCTTAGTGCACCAGCCTACCCTACGCCAGCAACGCGGGGCTTATCGACGCCTGGAGCGCTGGTTAGCCGACCCGGGCCAGCCAGGACCGGCAACCGGTGATGCAGTTCCGGGTCGCCCCTTGAAAATTTTGGTTATTTCTCCCCTTTATGGAGGGTCTTATCCGATTGCCCAATACTGCACTCGGGCCTTTAATCGTCTGGGCCATCAGGCCGAGATGCTCGATCACGGGCCTTTTTTCCCGGCCTATCAGGCCCTGGAGCGGATAAGCCGCACGCCCCAACATGGCCTGGGACTCAAACAAGGCTTACTGCGGTTGATTTCCGAGGCCATCCTGGTCAAAGCCGCCGAATATCAGCCCGACCTGGTCTGGGCCCTGGCTCAGGCCCCGCTTGATTCCAAATTAATCGAGGCCCTGAAAGATCGGGGTATCAGAGTCGCTTACTGGTTTGTCGAGGATTTCCGGGTCATGACCTATTGGCAAGAGCTGGCCCCGGTGGTCGATGCCTTTCTGGTGATTCAGGAGGAACCGTTTTATCAGGCCCTGGAAAAAGCCGGGGTCGAAAAGTATGCCTTCCTGCCGCTGGCTACCGATCCCGAGATTTTTCGCCCCTTGGAGTTATCCCCCGCCGAGAAACGCCGGTTCGGCTCGGCGCTAGCCTTTGTCGGCGCCGGATATCTTAATCGCCGTCAGGTTTTTCAGGGGTTGACTGATTTCGATTTTAAAATCTGGGGCAGTGACTGGGACCTCAAATCCCCCCTGGGCCCCTATATTCAATGCCAGGGGGCCAGGATTTCCCCCGAAGATAGCGTCAAAATTTTTAATGCCAGCCGCATTAATCTAAACTTGCACTCTTCGCCCTTCCATCAAGGCATTAATCCCGAGGGCGATTATCTCAATCCCCGGGTCTTTGATCTGGCCGCCTGTGGTGCGTTTCAACTGGTAGATTGGCGCGGCCAATTGCCCCGATTTTTTAAACCTGGGGAAGAAATTGTCACCTTTACCACGGTGGAAGAGTTACGCCAACAGATTGACTATTACCTGGCGTATCCGGAAGAGCGGGAAGCCATTGCCTGCCGGAGCCGGGAACGAGTCCGACGGGAGCACACTTATGAACATCGTCTGGCGCAGGCCTTAACTCTGATTGAGGAGCTTAATCCCGGGACCTGGCCGACCCGACAACCCACGGCCACCACCATCGGTCAACTGCTAAACCGACTGCCCGACGACAGTTCCCTAAAAAGTTATCTGGGGCACTGGGAGCCGACGGATACGGTAAGTTTGGAGGGACTGGCCAATCGGATTGCCCAGGGCCAGGGTAAGCTCTCCGAGCCTGAGGCCATTATCCTGTTTTTAAATGAGTTTCGCCAGGGACTACAACGCGGCCAGTTATGAAAGAGATCATGATCATTAATTTGATGCGTTTGGGGGATTTGGTCCAGACTACCCCTTTGCTGCGGGCCGTGCGCCGGGAGCACCCCAAAGCCCGAATAACCCTGGTGGTCCAAGACGTATTTCAAGAAGTGGCGGAATTGATGCCCGGTTATGATCGGTTGATGGTCCTGGATTTTCTCAGATTGGCTCCCCTGGTGGACCAGGAGGCCCAAAATCTGCCCGCGGCCTATGATTATCTGGCCAGTAGGGCAGCAAGTCTGAAAAATCCGCGTTCCGACCTGGTCATCAATCTTACCCCGAACCGGCTGGGGGCCATCCTGACGCGACTGGTAGCGGGACCAGAAGTGCGGGGACTGACGATGACTACCGAGCGTCAGTTCAGGAGTCAGCCGGCCTGGATGGCGTATATGCTCTGTGCCGCCAAACACCACCGGTTTAATCCATTTAACATCGTCGATCAATTCACCCGGGGGGGTGGTTTCCGGCCCCAGGGCGAGGGGGTGGCGCTCAAGCCTCCAGCGACCGCCCTAGACCAGGTTGACCGGCATCTGGTCGCGCGGGGTCGGGATTCGTCCACCTGGCTGATCGGCCTGCAACCTGGAGCCAGCGCCGCGCTCCGGCAATGGCCGCCAGAAGCCTTTGCCACCCTGGCCCGATTACTCCTTGAGACCCATCCCTGTCACTTCTTCCTTTTAGGGACCGAAAAGGAGCGGCCTTTGGGAGAATTCATCCAGGCGCGGTTGCCGGTGGGGGTAGTAACTTCACTGATGGGCCAGACCCGCATAGCTGACCTGGCGGCTTATCTGGCCCGCCTGCAACTGCTGATTACTAACGATACCGGCACCATGCACGTGGCTTGCGGAGTGAAGACGCCGGTGTTGGGTCTGTTCCTGGCCACCGCCCGGGTCCACGATACCGGGCCCACCGGGCGGGGCCACCTGGCGTTGCAACCGCGATTGGACTGTTACCCCTGCCAAAACACTGGGACCTGTGCTTCACCTCGCTGCCATCAGGCGCTAGACCCGGCCCTGGTAGCCCACCTGGCGCGACACCGCTTGCAAGGCCAGCCGTTAACCCAGATAGACGATACCCCTTTCTGGGAGAACGTGGATGTTTTTGTTTCGGACTATGATGACCAGGGTTATCAAGTATATTATCCGCTTATTCGCCGTCCCTTGGACCCGACCAATTTCTGGAATCTGGTAATGCGCCTCGGCTGGCGGTGGCTCCTGGATGGCAGCCCTGAACCGCTCAGATTAGTGGTCCAGCAAGGGATAGAATTTATTAGACGTTATTTTCAACCCCCCATTAACGGGTTAAGAGCACCGCAGAGAGAAGAGGCGCTGCAGGAGCTTATCCAGCTAGCCCAGCAAGGCCTTAAGCTAACTGGGCAAATATTGCCGTTGGGGGTTGATGCTGACCGACATCTAGCCCGTATTAAACTGCTAGGGGAGCGCCTGGTCCAGATTGATACGGCCATTGTTCGGCTGGGCCATATCTTTCCCGAGTTCGCCTCGCTAGTCGAGATGTTCCAGCTGGCGCAAACCTATCTGGAGGGCGGCGACCTGTTACCGCTGGCCCGCCAGACCCGTGAGCTCTATGGCCAGCTCCATCGGCAGGGGAAGATCTTTTTAAAAATTCTGTCTCTGTTCGACTGTCAGTGGAATGATTCTGATCCGCGGCGCGACCATCCGCCACCATCCCCCGCCTCCTGGCTGGCTGCTTCCCAGGCAAATTTTGCCGCTCCCAACTCTTTCTGAGTGGCACTCCTGCTTTTTTTTGATAGGGCGGGGTTTAGTTTTGATGGTTTTGTAGGCCATAGTCTTAACTTTGCGCCCAAGTTATACTATTCCGATTATTTAAATTGGTACGTTAAATGCATTAATAAAATTTTTAAATAAAGTATGGGTTTTCAACCACGTGGGAGCTCAGTCATGAATATCACCATTAATGAACAAGCCCTGGAGATCAATTTTGACCACCTGCGGAACCTGGAAGAGGCCCTGGTGGAAGTGGCCGATTCCTATATTCCAGAGGGCGAACAGTTATTTCAGGTGAAAGTTAACGGGGATGTGTTCAGCGAACGTTATCCGCGGGAAGCCCGTTACATTGACTTGGAAAACATCACCCGGCTGGACATCCATACGGTTACGGATCGGGAACTGGCTGTGGCTATTCTCAAGGAAGCCGGTAGTCAGGCTGATGTTCTGATCCAGGCCTTGGAACAAGGGGCCACGCTGTTCCGCCTGGCCGATGAGAGTGAGGCCAATTACTATTATGCCCAGGTTCTGGACACCTTGCGCTGGCTGCTGCAGATCGGCGAGATGGCGGGGCAGGTGCTCGGCATTAATTTAGCCCGGCTACGCCAAGAGAATGGCGACCTGGTCGGAAATTATGTCAACGACCTCGGAGAATTACTTAATGAGATGGTTCAGGTGCACCAGGAGAGTGATTTTATCCTCCTGGCCGACCTGATGGAATATGAACTTCTACCTGCGGTGGCCAAGTGGAAAAACATCCTCATACAGCTCGGAGAGAGCCCCAAGGTCTGAAAACCAACCCCGGAGTTAAGCAACTGCGGCCGGTTATCGAAGCCAGCCTCCCAGCCCTACAGCAACTATCCGGACAGCTCTGGGAGGCCGCGGCACGCGGGGATTTAGAACAATTGAGCGATTTGCTCGGGCAACGACGGGCCCTGTTGGATGGTTGGCGTCGACTCAGTGGGCCCCCGCCGACCTCAAAGGGGGCACTCTCAGACTCAGGGATGGATTGCCAGCTAAGGTTAAAACAAGTGTTGGCCCAGGACCGGAAGCTATTTGCCTTACTCGCTAACTGGCGTGAGACCATCTTGGCGCGTTTAACAGATTTGGGCCGGGGGCAGCAATTACTCAAGGGATATGGACCGCCAGAAAATCTCCGCCCTCGCTTCGTCGATCGCCGCCAGTAACCGACTGTCCGATAAGCGTTTTTGATAGGGCGCGCCCCACACGCCCCAACTAGTCTAACAGACTTTATAAAAGTTATTGATAGGGCGCGTCCTAGGCGCCCAAAAAGTGCTAAACCAGTACCCCGATATCTACCTCTATTAAAATCCGCCGTATTTCCAGATTTCTATAATAAATGTATAATATATTGATATATTTGAATATTTATAGTTTTGCCCTTGTTTTTGGGTGCTTTTAGTGATAATATAATTATTTCGTTTTTAAGCTTATGGTCAAAAAGACATCTTATACGGCATGAAAGCCAGGGTAGCCAAACGAGAAACCGCGGATCATCTGGAACTCAGTCTCCAGATGTATGTTGACCAGGTAACCTTAAGCCTGGACAAACAGGCCTGTCTGAAGTGTGACATCTGTTCTCTCGTCTGTCCCCGGAGTGCAGTGACCATTATCTGCGGCGAGGAAGACCTGGATATCACCATTGATCCCCGGCTCTGTGTCTTATGTGAAATCTGTTCTCATTTCTGCCCGGTAGCGGCCATCAGCCTCAACTATAATCAGCAACCCAAAACTATTTTTGCTGATCAACAGGGTCTGGCGCCATTTTTACCCAAAATTAACATAGACACCAGCAAGTGTCCGCTGCCCTGTCCGATTAATCCGGATACCGAGTGGCGCTGGTGCCGCCGCGAGCTCAAGCTGGTCCCCAATACCCAGACGGACTGTCCCAAACATTGTCAGGTCTGTGTGGAAACTTGCCAGCGGCAGGCCATTGTCTGGGATGAGGCCGGCGAAAATGTGCTGCCCCAGCCCGAGCTGTGCCTCAGGTGCACCCAATGTTTGCAGTCCTGTGACTATGATGCCATTGAGGTCAATCCCCAATTTTTGGGGCGGCTGATCATCGACGACGCCAAGTGCCCGGCGGATTGTAATAAATGTATTAACTTGTGCCCGACCAAGGCGATCGTCCGGGAAGGCGAGCGAGTTTTCCTCAGGTTTGAAGATTGTGCTTACTGCGGAGTCTGCCTCAATATCTGCGATCAGGATGCCATTACGCTGATTCGGGAAGAAGTAGTCGCCGAGCCGGGAGAATATTCCCAGGCCTGGGAGCAGGCCGTGGCCAAACTCATCGGCAATTAGGGCGGGGTCATCCCGCCCCTAAAATTTGGAATTTATGGACGAAGAAGTTCGCATCGGCCTCTATATCTGCCACTGTGGATTAAACATCGCCGGCGTCATCAGTCCCGAAGCGCTGGTCGCCCAGACTCAGGATTTGCCCCAGGTCACGGTTTGCCGTCATCACCTTTACACCTGCTCCGAGGCCGGGCAACGCGAGATTCTGGAAGATATTCAGCAACAGGGCCTGAATCGACTGGTGATCGCAGCCTGTTCGCCCAAGCTCCATGAGCCGACTTTTCGGCGCTTGCTGATCGAGGCCGGGGTCAATCCCTATCTGCTGGAGATGGTCAACATCCGGGAACACTGTTCCTGGGTGCATATGCAGGAGCCGGAAGCGGCTCAGGATAAGGCCCTGGAGCTAATCAAGATGGGGTTGGCCCGGGTGCGCCTGGCCCGCCCCCTTACTGATCGCGTCGTGCCGCTCTACCGCCAGGCTTTGGTCATCGGCGGCGGTCCGGCCGGATTGCGGGCGGCCTTGGATATTGCCAATGCCGGTTTCCCCGTGACCCTGGTGGAGTGTCAGCCCGTGCTGGGCGGTATGGCCAACGCCCTGCACCACACCTTTCCCCGTGGGCAGACCGCCTTGAGCCTGATCAACCCGATGATGGCCGCGGTGTCGCTGCATCCCGGCATCAAGGTGCTGACCAGTAGTGAAGTCACTGAGGTCAGCGGTCACGTCGGCGATTTTCAGGTGACGGTGCAGCAATCCTTGCCTCTGGTGAATGAAGATTGCGATCGTTGCGGCCAGTGCCTAGAAGTCTGTCCGGTGGAGGTCCCGGATGAGCGGCAACAGGGGTTAAGCCCGCGCCAGGCCATTTATCTACCGGCCCCGCACGCGTTTCCGGCTTCATACGTGATCGATCAGGAACATTGCAACCGTTGCGGTCTATGCGTCCCGGCCTGTCCGCGCCAGGCCATTGACTTAGCGGCTCAAGAGGTCGAACACCACTTACGGTTTGGAAGTATGGTGGTGGCCAGCGGTTTTCTACCCTTTGACCCGCAAGGCAGCCGCTATGAGTCCTGGGCCGCGCTTCCCAAGGTGATTACCACGGTGGCTTTGGAGCGCCTGTTGGCTCCGGATGGACCGACCGCCGGCCAGGTGCTGGCCCCGGGCGAGTCTACCCCGCCCCAGGAGATCGCCTTTATTCTCTGTGTCGGCTCCCGGGAAGAGGAGGGCAACCGCTACTGTTCCCGGGTCTGCTGTCCGACCGCGGTACGGCAGGCCTTGGAATTAAAAAGCCGTTTGCCCCAGGCCAACATCCGGATTTATTATCGTGATCTGCGGACCACCAAGAAAGATTGGGAAGCCCTTTATAACCAGGCCCGAGAAGCGGGAGTGCTGTTTATCCGGGGCCAGGTCCAGGAAGTTCAGGCGGATCAGGACGGTCGGGTCATTATCCGGGCGGATAACGAATTATTCCAGACGGCAAGCGAGGATAAAGTCGATCTGGCGGTCCTGGCCGTGGGCATGGTACCGGGGCGGGGCGCGCCGTTGCGCGCCGTGCTTAAACTGCCGATCAGCGATGACGGCTTTTTCCTGGAGGCCCATCCCAAGCTGCGCCCCCTGGAGACCGTGCTGGATGGCATCTACCTGGCCGGGGCCTGTCAAGGACCCAAGGACTTGTCGGAATCAATCACTTCGGCCAGCGGCGCCGCGGCCAAGATTTTATCGTTGTTTGCCTACGAGACCATTACCCTGGACGGCATTGTCTGCGAAATCGACCCGGAAAAGTGCATCGGCTGCGAGACCTGTTATAATGAGTGCCCTTTTCAGGCCATCAAAATGGTGGGCGAGGGCAAAAAGCAAAAGGCCCAGATCATTGAGGCCGCGTGTAAGGGTTGCGGGGTCTGTGCCGGGGCCTGCCCCGCGGGCGCGGTGATTGCCCGCGGCTTTACCGATGAGATGATTATGGCCCAGATTGACGAGGCCCTGGCCGATCATCCCGAAGATAAGATTCTGGCCTTTTGCTGCAATTGGTGTTCCTATGCCGGCGCGGATTTTGCCGGAGTGTCGCGCTTGCAGTATTCTCCCGCGGTCCGCATCATTCGCTATATGTGCGCGGGTCGGGTGCACCAAAAATTTATTCTGCACGCCTTGGCCCAGGGCGCGGGTCGGGTGCTGATCTCTGGTTGCCATCCCCCGGGTGATTGCCATTATGTCTCCGGTAATCTGCGGGCTTTGGCCCGGATCGAAAAGCTCAAGAAAAAATTGGCCAAGAAAGGTATCGACCTCCAGCGCCTGCGCCTGGCCTGGGTGTCTGCTACCGAAGGCCGGAATTTTCAACAGATTATCAATGAACTGGCCGCGGAATTAAAGCACCAGACCGAGGAAGAACCACAGGCTACCGATGGCTAAGGTCAAGATCATAGTTTGCCAGTGCCCGGAGCTGGCCCTTGACGCCCAGGCTCTGGTTAGTTGGCTGGAGCGGGACGGGGCCGAGGTCCAATTGCTCCCGCCGCTGTGCACCCCCGACGGCCTGATGCAGTTGCGCCCGCGGCTGGCCAGCCCAACCGGGGAGTGGATTATTGCCGCCTGTGGCCCGGAGCGTCATGCCGGGCTGTTCCAACGCCTGGGCCCGGCGGCCGCGCTGCGGGTAGTTGATCTCTTGGCTTATAGTGATCTGGAGAGCGCCGTGGCCGCGTTAACCCTGGCCCAGACCACGGCTTTCCACCCAGAGCCGTCGATTGCTCCGGTTTCTCCCGCGGTTTTGATTGTTGGGGGCGGCGTCGGCGGCTGCCAGGCGGCTTTGGATCTGGCCAGGGCCGGGCATAAGGTCTATCTGGTGGACCGGGCCTTGAGCATCGGCGGCATTATGGCCCAATTAGACAAGACCTTTCCCACCCTGGACTGCTCGATCTGCATCCTGGGTCCCAAACTGGTGGAAGTGGCCAGTCATCCCAATATTGAATTGTTGACCTACGTTAGCATCGATCGGATTGCCGGGCAGGCCGGGGGCTTTGAGGTAGATCTGACCCTGAAACCTCGCTATGTGGATATGACCAAATGTGTGGGTTGCGGCTCCTGTACCGAAGTCTGTCCGATAATTGTTCCCAGCCGCTGGGATCTGGACCTCAAGCCCAGCAAATGTATCCGCATCTGGTTTGCCCAGGCCGTGCCGCTCAGAGCGGCCATCGACAAGGAATATTGTATTGACTGCCAGTTGTGCGTCAAGGCCTGCGAACATCAGGCGATTAATTTAGAAGAAGAACCCCAATCCCGGCAGCTCACGGTCGGGGCCATTATCCTGGCTACCGGGGCCCGGCCTTTTGACCCCAGCATCAAAAGTGAATATGGCTATGGCCGCATCCCGACGGTGGTCACCAATTTGGAATACGAACGGATTGTCTGTGCTTCGGGCCCGACCTTAGGCGGTCTGGTCACGCCCGACGGCCGCCCGGTGCGGCGCCTGGCCTTTATCCAATGCGTCGGCTCCCGGGACCGCCGCTTTTTACCTTACTGCTCGGGCTATTGCTGCACGGCCTCGATCAAGGAAGCGATGCTGGCCCTGGAACATCAGCCCGAGGCCGAAGTGACTATCTTCTATAATGATATCCGCACTTCGGGCAAAGGCTTTGAAGAACTCTACCAGCGCGCCCGGCAGGCCGGGGTGAAATTTATCAAGGGCTTACCGGGGCGCATCCAGGAAGATGAGACCGGCCAGGCGGTAATTGCTTACGAAAACCAACATACCGGCCGTCGCGCCCAGCTTACCGCGGATTTAGTCGTTTTAGCGGTGGGATTGGAAGCCCCCAAGGAGAATTTACCTTTTGCCGGTCCGGCCCCGGCCCGCGATGGGCTAGGTTTTTACCAATGTCGGGAACCGGTGTTGCATCCCCTGGACTCTACGCTCCCCGGCGTGTTCCTGGCCGGGACCTGCCAGGGTCCGCAAGATATCACTACCACGGTATGCCAGGGCAGCGGCGTCGCGGCCCGAGTCCTCAATATGTTTAATGCCCTGTTAGCCAAAGCCAGTCGACCCGGAGGCCAATAATTTATCTCCTGGTCATGATCATGGTCGGCGTGGCCGTCGGCCTGGGGGCCAGCTTCACCGGCCTGGGCGGTGGTTTTTTGATGGTGCCGCTGGGCATTTTCTGGGGCCTCAGCGTTCCGGAGGCGGTGGGCACCTCTTTTTTGGCCATTGTGGTCATTTCCTTATCCGCGGTCATCGCCCATCGCCGTCTGCAGCACGTCAACCGCCGCATCGGCCTGCTGTTAGGGGCGGGCGGGTTGCTGGGGGCCCAGGTTGGCGCTCGCTTGCTACCCTATGTAGCCGCGGCTACCTTTAAAAAACTGTTTGCCCTGATTCTCTTGCTTCTGGCGCTGCGTATGGCCTTCACCCAGGGAAAAACCCCGGCGAGTCCGGTAACCGCCCCGAATTCGCCGACACCGGGTCGAGGGCTTTGGCAAGCCCTGGCCATGTTACTGCTTGGGGTGCTGGTCGGGGTTGCCGCCAGTTTCAGCGGTCTGGGCGGCGGCTTTCTTATGGTGCCGCTGGCTATTTTCTTAGGTCTGTCGGTGCAGGAGGCAGTAGGGACTTCTTTTCTGGCCATCCTGATCATTTCGCTTTCGGCCCTGGTGGCCCACGGCAAGTTGGCCCATGTCAATTATCCGATTGGCCTGGCCTGGGGGGTCGGCGGTATCCTGGGGGCCCAGATCGGCGCCCGGTTATTGACCTACGTTTCGGGCCCGACCTTTAAAAAGATCTTTGCGGCCCTGCTGGTCATCCTGGCCATCAGGATGTTCTGGTAAGGACTATTTTCAGTTCTCCTGAATAACTACAACCTTCGTCGGGGCTATAACCTTCGTAGGGGCGCAATTTATTGCGCCCTATAGGGGCTTAGGGGCGACGCGGCGGGTCACCCCTACGGTAAGATCAGTATATTTTTCGACATAACCGATATGGTGTTTCAATATCCGCCCACATTATTCGCTATAACGCCGAATAAAAATTACCCCCAGCCCCAGACATAAAATACTGAAGGCCCCCAATACCGCCAGGGAACCCATAGTCTCCAGGGTCAGGGTGGGGGTACGGAGCAACCGGTTGGTATGGGTCAAGGGCAGGGCGTGGATGATCAACCCCAAAATCCAGGGCATCTGCTCGATGGGGAAAAAGGTGCCGCAGAAGAACGCCATGGGCATAATGAAAAAATTCGTGAAGATGGCGGTATCCTCGTGCGACCGGGATTTCATGCCGACCACCACTCCGAAGGCAGAAAATAACAGGCAATTAACCAGGAGCGCGATGACAAAGATCAGATTTAATTCCAGGCCGCTACCCAGGATAAACCCCAGGCCCAAAAGGATCAGCGACGAGAATAGCCCCCGGACGATCCCAGACATCACCTGGCCCCAGACAATGGCCGCCGGACTAACCGGGGCTTGGATGTAG
This sequence comes from Desulfobacca sp., assembly GCA_028695935.1. Lineage (GTDB taxonomy): Bacteria > Desulfobacterota > Desulfobaccia > Desulfobaccales > Desulfobaccaceae > Desulfobacca_B. The sequence continues at coordinate 42,563 of JAQVHY010000003.1, read as the reverse complement.
ATCTGGAAGGTGTGGAAGTAGAGGCGGCCCATGGTCAGGCCATTAGCAATCCAGGTGTAGGAGTTGATCATCGAACTCATGGCAATCAGGCCGGGGAGCAGGTAGTCGAGATAGGAGCTGCCGTCAATGGCCACTCGGTTGCCTAGCCCCAGGCCAAAGGCCATCAGATAAAGGAGCGGCATCAAGAGGGCCGAAATCACGTAGCCCAGCCGCAGCAGGCGCCGTCCGAACAGCAGGATTTCTCTTAAAAAGATCGGATACCAGTTCATGATGAGTTTCGAGTTTTGAGTTTCGAGTTGTATTGAGAACTGGGAACTAATCTCCGGCCTGCAGCCGCTCGCCGGTAAGTTGAATAAAGACATCTTCAAGGTTGGTCTGGCGGATAATAACCCCGGCCTCCTGGCCCCGGGCTTGCAGATAAGCTTCTTCTTTATCCTTCACCAGGAGATATTGCCGTCGGCCGTTATTCAAGGACTCCAGCACATAGCCGCCGATCTGGGCGGTCAGGGCCTGAGGCGTATCGAGGGCGATCAGCCGCCCCCGGCTCAAAATGCCCACCCGATCGCACAGAATTTCAGCCTCCTCAATATAGTGGGTGGTCAGCATGATGGTTATGCCCTCCGCCCGCAGTTGGCCGATCAGGTCCCACAACTGGCGGCGGACCTGGGGGTCCAGCCCGACTGTCGGTTCATCCAGAAATAAAAGGCGCGGACGGGACATTAAGGCCCGCAAGATCAGCAGCCGCCGTTGCATGCCGCCGGAAAAATCTTTGACCAGATCGCGGGCCCGGGCCGATAATTCGCCCAGCGCCAGCATTTCCCGGATGCGCGGTTTGAGATCCGGAACCCGATAAAGTTTGCCATAGATCGACAGGTTTTCGTAAGCGGTCATCTCCTTGTCCAGGTTTACTTCCTGGGGACAGACGCCGATCAGCCGCTTGACTTCCAGGGGCTGGCGGACCACATCATAGCCCTGAATACGGGCCCATCCCCGACTGGGGCGGGCCAGGGTGGTCAAAATCTTGATGGTGGTGGTCTTGCCCGCGCCATTAGGCCCTAACAGGCCAAAGATCTCCCCAGGCTGCACCTTCAGGGTCAAACCTTCCAAGGCGACCAGGTGCTTATAATATTTGCTCAACTCTTGGGTGACGATCATGGCCGTCTCAGGTTCTGGTCCGTAATTTGGCTGAAACACCTGGTCTCTCCCGATATAGCCCAAAACATGTCAACAACATAATATCTTTTTCTAGAAAGACAAGGTCAAGACGTAATAGACCGTAGTCAAACAACCGCGTATCAAAAATTCAATCTCCAATAATCTTGCCAGTCTCAACCTGTTTAAGATAAAATTTCCCTTGCCATGCTAAGGCACATGGTTTATCCCCGACACATTAACATAAGTCAGATAATCTTTGCATGTCACTCCGGATAAAGGAGAGCGGCCCGGAGAAAGGTATGCCATCAAATAACCTCTGGAATGAATTAATAGATGAACTGGCTCAGTGGTGCAGCATCGAACCCGAGTACACCGACAACGCCGGACAGGTCCATGTCACTGCTCGCGAGACCAAACAGCTTCTGCTCCAGGCCATGGGCCTGAGGCTGGACAGCCTGGCAGAGTTGCAGCAGGCCGTGGCCGAACGCCGCCAGCGGCCCTGGAATCAATTACTGGAGCCGGTAGTCGTCTGGTCTCAATCCGCGGGTCCGCCTATCTGTAATCTATACCTTTCTCTACCGGAGGGCCAGTTACCCGGTCATCTGGCGATCAATTGGCAACTGGTGGACGAAGCAGGTCAGGTTGAGCGGGGCCAGATTCAAGGGCTGGACCTCAAACTGGCCGAAACCCGGCTGGTTGAGGGTCAAGGCTACGGGCGGCTGGAACTATCGTTACCGGGAAATCTATCCCTGGGCTATTATGAGCTGCGGGTTGAGGTGCGGACCCCGGACCAGAACCAGCAGGGGCAGACCCGCCTGATTATTACCCCGGACCAGGCCCACGTGCCGCCCTCTTTAGCCGCGGGAGGACGGACCTGGGGGCTGATCTTTCCGTTGTACGCCCTGCGCCGGGAGCACGGTTGGGGGGTCGGCGACTTCGGTGACCTCTTGGCCATGGTGGACTGGGCCGGAGGTGAACTCCAGGCCGGGTTGATCGGCCTCAATCCTTTTAATACCCTGACCAACCGCTATCCCGAGGATGTCAGTCCTTACTCTCCGTCCAGCCGCCTTTTTTGGAGCATGATTTATCTGGACCTGGAAGCCATCCCCGAATTGGCCGAGTGCCCCGCGGCCCAGGCCCTGCTGGCGCAACCATCTTTCCAGACCGAGAGAGCGCGCCTGAACCAGGCCGATCAGGTGAACTATGCCTCGGTGTTCAACCTCAAACGGCGCTTCTTAAGACTGTTATTTGACACTTTTGGGGACCGCCATGGGTTTCCGGAGCAGCCCCGCACGGCCCGCGGGCAAGCCCTGGCCTCCTATATCGCCCAGGAGGGCCAACCCTTACAGACCCTGGCGATATTTCAAAGCCTGGCCGATCACTGGCAGCAGCAGGGGCATAACTTCTATAGCTGGGCAGAGTGGCCGCGGGAATATCAGCATCCCGACCACGCCGCGGTCCAGGCTTTCGCTCGTCGACATCCTCGGGAAATTCTATTTTACCAGTATGTGCAATGGCTAATCGAAGAACAGTTGCAGCGGGCAGTCAAGCGGGCCGACGATCTGGCCATGCCGGTGGGCTTATACCCCGACCTCGCCTTAGGGGTCTATCCCGGCGGCCATGATACCTGGTCTTATCAGGACCAGTTCGCCCTCCAGATGGAGATCGGCGCGCCGCCCGATGCCTTTAATCCTCAGGGCCAGAACTGGCAACTGCCGCCCCTGATCCCGGAACGCCTGCGGGAAACCGGCTACCAATTGATTATTGATACCTTGCAGAAAAATTGCCACTCGGCAGGAGCCTTGCGAGTCGATCATGTCATGGGACTGTTCCGCCTGTTCTGGATTCCCCAAGGTAAAAGTCCGGCCGAAGGCGCTTATGTGCGGTATAATTCCGAAGAGTTGCTGCGGATTCTGGCCCTGGAAAGCGTCCGCCACCAGACCCTGATTATTGGGGAAGATCTGGGCACGGTGCCCGGTTATATCCGGGAAACCCTGGACCGTGAGCAGATTTTTTCGTACCGCTTGTTTTATTTCGAGCGCACCGCCGACGGCCGGTTCTGCGCTCCCGAGGATTATCCGGCCCTAGCCCTGGCTTCAACTACAACTCACGATTTGCCGACTTTAGCGGGGTACTGGGCGGGCCGCGATATCGAGGTCAAGGAACGACTGGGGCTTTATCCCCATCCCGACCTGGCCGAGCAGGACCGTCAGGATCGTCAAATCGATAAGCGACGGATTCTGGAATTACTTGCCGATCATAACTTGCTGCCGCCGGGATGTCCAAGGGAGCCGGAAGCCCTGCCGGAATTAACCGACGACCTGCGTTGGGCGATTCTGACTTTTTTAGCCCAGACTCCTTGTCGATTATTGGCCCTGAACCTGGAGGACGTCTTTGGCGGCTTGGATCAACAGAACTTTCCCGGCACCATTCACGAATACCCCAACTGGCGCCTCAAAATGCCCTGGAGTGTGGAGCAGATGCGCCAATCTCCGCCGGCCCGCCGCTTAGCCGCGCTGATGGCCGAGCAGCGGCCCCAGCCCGCCGCGGGCCGGCCAAGCGAAAGGATTACTATGGGTAACGGACCGATAATTTACAATCTCTTCCCGCTGTTGGCCGGGCCTATGCCCCGCTGGCTGGATCATCTGGACCGGATCGCGGCCATGGGCTTTAACTGGATATTTGTCAATCCTTTCCATTATCCGGGCTTTTCCGGCAGCCTCTATGCGGTCAAGGATTATTTTGGTTTCCATCCTTTATTGGTAGAGGAGGGCCAGGACCCGTGGGTGTCGTTACAGGACTTTGTGGAACAGGCCAATCAGCGGGGTCTAGCTGTGATGATGGATCTGGTGATCAATCATACCGCGGTCGATTCTCCCTTAGTGGACCAACATCCGGAGTGGTACGCCAAAAATCCGGACGGCAGCATCAAGAATCCCTCCTGTATTGATCCGGCGGACGAAACTAAAGTTACGGTCTGGGGAGATCTGGCCGAAATCGATTACTGGCCCCCGCCTGATCCCGAGGGCTTGCTGGCTTTTTGGGAGACGGTCCTCAAGAAATACCTCGAATTGGGGCTTAAAGGCTTTCGGGCGGACGCGGCCTATAAGATCCCCGGACCTTTCTGGGCCAAGCTGATCGCCGCGGCCCGGGCCATAAATCCCGAGGTCTGTTTTGTAGCCGAAACCCTGGGCTGTCGTCTGGAGGAAATGGCCCAATTGCGGGAAGCCGGTTTTGATTACCTATGTAATAGCTCCAAGTGGTGGGATTTCCAGGCCGACTGGTGTCTGGACCAGTACGAGAGCAATCGGCAGATCGCGCCCTCCATCAGCTTCCCGGAAACCCACGATACCCCGCGGCTGGCCGCGGAGGCCAGAGGCGCGGTGGAAGTAGTCCGGCAACGGTACCTGTTTGCCGCGTTTTTTTCCGCGGGCCTGATGATGCCCATGGGATATGAATATGGCTTTAGAAAGCGCCTCAATGTGGTCAAAACCCGGCCCCAGGATTGGGAGCAACCGCGCTTTGATCTGACCAATTTTATCGGCGCCGTTAATCAACTTAAGAAACGCTGCCCGATCCTGTTGGAAGAAGGGCCGATTAAGCGCCTCACTCCGGCCCCGACGCCGGTGGTGATGTTGTTAAAATCATCGGACACCTATACCGGTCAGGTGCTGGCAGTAATCAATACTAAGCGCCGGGCCCGGAGATTTGTGCTCCCCGATTGGCCAGCCGTGATGGGCGTCCCGGCAAACGCGATCGTTGACCTCACTCCCGAAGCCGCACCCTTAGCTTTAGAATCACCGCGGCCAGTAACTCTGGGGCCGGCAGAAATCCGCCTGTTCTACGCCCCCGGAAACCAGACGGAGCAGCCATAAATTTTAAACGGGTAGCCGAGACCGCCGCCCTTTCCCCCCTCACCCTGACCCTCTCCCCCTCAAGGGGCGAGGGGAAAAATGTTGAGTTAGTTTCCATCCCGAAGCTCCCCCGTTCCTGGTGGTAGTGGGTTAGAGAGAGGGACATAAATTTCAATATATTGATATGATATGATATTTCTCACCCCCACCCTGGCCCTCCCCCCTCAAGGGGGAGGGAAACGCGGGTTTTAGGATGGAGAAGAGCGGGTTTTCATCCGGAAACTCCCCCGCCCCTGGTGGGAGGGGGTTGGGGGGAGGGGGATATAAACTTCAACCGACGATTTCCGGCTGTCATGATAAGCCTCAAGACCGGCTTGACAATTGCGGGTGAGAGTAATACACTCCCGCCATGATGCGCCAGGCTGAGGAAGCAGGGGAATTGTCGCTGGATCAGGGTCTATGCCAAGAATTGCACCTGACGCCGGTAGCGGCCCTGGGGGAGCAGACCTGGCACTGTCAGGATGCCCAGGGCGCGGCGTTAGTTCTCAAAACCGGGCCGGCGGCGGCCCTGGCCAGCGGGCCGTTTTTGGAAAAACTGGCGCACCTGTATACCGCCTTTGATTACCCCCGGTTGCTGGCCTGGCAACCGGGCCGATTTCTGCTTTACCCTTACATCAGCGGGCAACTACTGGCTCAGGAGGATTTTGAGGCTCCGGAGCATCAGGCCGCGGTGCTGGAACTGGCCGGGCAATTAACCGCCCTGTTCCAGAGCCTGCGATTAGCCCCGATGTTTCAAACGCTCAAGACCCGGCCCCTGGAAAAGGCATTGGCCGCAGAAAAGGCGTCGCAAACTTCGGCGGGCCTAAGCCTGGGTCTGGACTCTCCACCGTCGCGGCGCGGCGAAATCGCCCAGAGTTACCATTGGGCGGTGGAGCTGGTCAGAAACCGCAGTGCCCAATTGAGCGCGGCCGGGGTTCCCCCAACCTTATTTGCCGCGTTTCAGGATAAGCTGGAGCAGACCACCTCCATCCATCTGACCCCGAGCGGCACTAATCTGGCGCATACGGTCTTTACTCCCGAACATCTTATCCGCTGCCCGGAGGGGCGCTTTGGGATCGTCGGCTGGCAGGTGGCGCCTAGACCCTATAATTACATGCGGCTCAAATACCTGGCCTGGAGCCTGATCCATAGCCAAGCCCCAGAAATTCTGAGCCGATATCGGGCTTATCTGGCCCAGGTGCCCAAGGTCAGCCCGCCCTGGGCTACAGCCATGACCTTTTCAATAGCTCTCATCGAGACCTGGGCGGAAGGTCCGCCAGTTATGAATTACCCGGAAGAAAAACTGACCGCGTTAGTGGCGTTTATGGAGGAGGCGTTGGGAGGCTAGCGTGAGCGGTGTCCAAATTTATAGGTTTGACGCTTAAATTATTGACATGATAACCAAATAATTAATATAATTAGAACTGTATAAAAGGCCTTTTTTATTTACGCACAAATTTTTAATAATTGTAAGTCATGGAACAAGAAAAAATTAAAAGGGAATTTGAAGCAAAGGTACTCGACTCACTGCAAACATTACCAGACGGTACAAAAGTCTTCAAATTTGAAGATGGTACAGAATACAGAACAACAGAAGGCTCATTACCAGAAGAATGGACTATTAAGCTGAGGCCTACAAAGCAACCGCCACATGACTTTGTCAGGTTTAGTGTTAGCAGACATAGACCAAGCTGGAAAAGCCCTGAGAATAAAGAAACAGACTTACCGGGGAAGAACATGAAACCTGAGAATACTCCGGACGGTAGCCATTTTGAAAAATACATTGACGCCCGTTTCGCTCATATCGATAGTGCGATAGGTGATATCAAAGCCGATATGCGGGATATACATTCTGGAATAAGAGGCCTCCGATCATGGATTATCAGTACAGCAATTGTTATATTTGCTACCATAATTGCATTATTTACTTACCATGCTACCACTATACAGACCCAAATGTACCTTTTCTCTGATTATGTTAAGGCCATTACACAACCAGTCTTGCCCGAGACTAAAGTACCCGACAAGAAATAAAGCTCCTATTTATTCAACACTCCCTGGCTAAGACCTTCTTATGCAAAACTTTTCTTCCCTGCCCGAGGCTACCGCCTGGGCCTTTGATTTGCAAAAATTCGGCATTAAGTTCGGGCTGTCCTCGACCCAGCGTTTGCTCGCCGGGTTGGGCAACCCGCATCTGGGGCCGCGCTACCTGCATATTGCCGGGACCAACGGCAAAGGCTCGGTGGCGGCCATGCTGTCGGCGATTTTCACTCAGGCCGGTTATCCGGTCGGGCTCTATACCTCGCCGCATCTGATCGATTTTGCCGAACGTTTCCGGCTGCGGGACCAGGAAATCGCCCCAGCGCGGCTGCTGGAGTTGATCAACCGGGTCCGGCAGGTGGTCGATGCGCAGGAATTGCCGACTTTTTTTGAGTTCGTCACCGCCATGGCGCTGCTCTACTTTAGTGAATCCCAGGCGGATCCGGTGATCCTGGAAACCGGCATGGGCGGGCGGCTGGATGCCACCAACATAGTCAACCCCATTCTGACGGTGATCACCAACATCGCCCTGGAACACCAGGAACATCTGGGCACCGGCCTGAAGAGCATTGCCTGGGAAAAGGCCGGGTGCATCAACCCCGGCGTGCCGTTATTCACTTATGCCCGGCAAAAACGCGTGCTGGCCTTGTTCAAGGCCCGCGCTGCGGATTTGGGCGCGCCGATTTATCAGGGCGGCGTTGATTTTCAGGTTCGGGGTCAGGGCCAGGGCCGTTTCCGGTATCAGGGCTGGTCCACGCACCTGGATCATCTGGTCATGAACCTTAGGGGCCGCCACCAGTATCGCAATGCCGCAATTGCCCTGGCGGTGATTGAACTTTTGCGCAACCAGGGTTGGAAAATCCCGGAAGCCGCGATCCGGGTCGGCTTGCAGCGCACTTATTGGCCCGGTCGCTTAGAAGTAATCTCGGAGCGCCCGCAAGTTATCCTGGACGGGGCCCACAATCCCGCCGCAGCCGCGTCCCTGGCGCAGGTCATCAGGTCCGGCCTGAAATTTCGGCGCCTGCTCCTGGTACTGGGGGTCATGGCCGATAAGGATATCGGTCTGATCCTTAAGCACCTGTTACCGCTGGCCCAGGTGGCCATCTTTACCCGGCCGCGCTATCCCCGCGCCGCCACCCCCGAGGAATTGGCCCGCCAGGCGGATGGCTTTGCCCTGGAAAAACACATTGTCCCGGAACTGGGCGCGGCCATTGATCAGGCCCGTAACCTGGCCGGTCCGGATGACCTGGTATTGATTACCGGGTCGCTGTTTACGGTGGGCGAGGCCAAGGAATATCTGACCCGGCCTGCGGCATGATCTAGAAACCTGGCAAAACCGCTTGACAGCATCTAGGGGTGTTGTTAAATAATAAAGATTTTGTGGTTTAGCGCGTCAGTCAAATACCACGGCCAGGGGCCGCAGATAGTCATAAATTTTAGCCGGGGGCTAGAGGAGGGTAGGCATGAATTTTCAGGATTTATTGATGACCCTGGAACGCTATTGGGCCAATCACGGCTGTGTGATCCAGCAACCCTACGATCTGGAAGTGGGAGCAGGAACCTTTAACCCGGCGACTCTGCTGCGCGTGTTAGGCCCCGAGCCCTGGAATGTCGCTTATGTGGAGCCTTCCCGTCGCCCCACCGATGGCCGCTACGGCGAGAATCCCAACCGCTTGCAGCATTACTATCAATACCAGGTGATCATGAAACCCTCGCCCCATAATATTCAGGAGCTGTATTTGAAAAGCCTGGAAGCCCTGGGGATCGACCCGTTGGCCCACGATATCCGCTTTGTCGAAGATGATTGGGAGTCTCCGACCTTGGGGGCCTGGGGCCTGGGCTGGGAGGTCTGGCTGGATGGCATGGAAATCACCCAGTTTACCTATTTCCAGCAGGCCGGGGGCATTGATTTAAATCCGGTAAGTGTCGAACTTACTTACGGGCCGGAGCGGATTGCCATGTATCTCCAAGGCATTGACAATGTCTATGATCTGGTCTGGACCGAGGGCATCCGCTATGGCGATATTCACCACCGCGGCGAGGTGGAGTTTTCGATCTATAATTTTGAGCAGGCCAATGTGGAGATGTTGTTCCATCTCTTTGAGCAGTACGAGAAAGAATCTGAGCGCATCATTGAGTTGGGATTGGTGTTGCCGGCCTATGACTACTGCCTGAAGTGTTCGCATACCTTCAATTTATTGGACGCGCGGGGGGCCATCAGTGTGGCCGAACGCCACCGCCTGATCGGACGGGTGCGCAATCTGGCCCGGCTATGTGCTGAGGGTTATCTGAAACAGCGGCAAGAGATGGGATTTCCTTTGCTCAAGCAGGCCGCCTGAGCCAAGGGCGAAAGAGGGGTAAGATGGCACTGCAACTACTAGTGGAGATTGGCACTGAAGAAATCCCGGCCCGGTTTATTCCGCCGGTCTTGGCAGAAATGAAGACCTCCTTCCAGAAACGTCTGGACCAGGAACGCCTCCGGGTGGCAGAGTTGACCACTATGGGGACGCCGCGGCGGCTGGCCCTGGTAGGGCGCGACCTCGCGGCCCAACAGGACGAAATTACCGCCGAAATTGTCGGCCCGCCGCAGGCCGTGGCCTTTGATGCGGAGGGCCGTCCGACTCAAGCGGCTCAGGGTTTTGCCCGCGCCCAAGGGGTGACGGTGGCGGACTTGGTGACGGTGTCCACGGAGCGCGGGCCTTATCTGGCGATAAAAAAGAGCACTCCAGGGCAGCCTACCGGGGAGCGGTTACCCGAGATTCTGGCCGAATGGATCCTGGGGCTGTCCTTTCCCAAATCCATGCGCTGGGGGTCGGAGACCATTACCTTTGCTCGGCCGATTCACTGGATTGTCGCCCTGTTGGGAGATGAGGTCATCCCTTTTAGTCTTGGTGGAGTGAGCAGTGGAGCAGTAACCTACGGCCACCGGTTTATGGCCCCACAGGCCATCACCCTGGCGGATGCCGATGCCCAGGCCTATCTTAAGGCTTTGGAGCAGGCCTACGTGCTGGTGGACCCGGGGGCGCGTCAGGAGAAACTGGTCAAAGAGCTGGAGCAGGCCGCGGCCCAGGTTAACGGTCAGGTGGTCCCCAACCCGGAGTTGGTGCAAGAAAATACCTTTCTGGTGGAATTTCCTTCGACTTCGTGCGGCAAATTTGAGGATAAGTTTCTAGAGCTGCCGGATGAGGTGTTAATTACCGCCATGCGCGAACATCAGCGCTATTTTTCCTTGCGAGAGGCTTCGGGGAAACTGCTGCCGCATTTTATCGCCATCAATAACACCCTGGCCCGGGAGCCCCAGGTGGTGCAACAAGGGCATGAGCGGGTGTTGCGGGCTCGCCTCAGTGATGCCATGTTCTTCTTCCAGGAGGATAGCAAAATACCCCTGGATAACTGGGTGGAGGAGCTGAAAGGGGTGGTGTTCCATTCCCTGTTGGGCACTTCGTACGAAAAAATGGAACGCTTCCGAGCCTTAGCCCGCTATTTGGCTGAAAACCTGTTGCCGGACAAAGTAGAGCCGGCCAGCCGGGCCGCGACGTTATGCAAGGCCGACCTGGTCAGTGGCATGGTCGGAGAATTTCCCAGCCTGCAGGGCGTCATGGGGCGAGAATATGCCCGGCGGGCCGGGGAGGCTTTAGAGGTGGCGGAGGCGATTTTTGACCACTATCTGCCCCGACATGCCGGGGATCGACTGCCCGACAACCTGGTGGGGGCGCTGGTCGGCTTTGCCGATCGCCTGGATACCATCTGTGGATGCTTTGGAGTCGGGCTGATTCCCACCGGCGCGGCTGACCCCTATGGCCTGCGCCGTCAGGCCCTGGCCATTATCAATATTCTGGCGGACAAGAAATTTTATCTGGACCTGGCCGCGGCTATCGACTTCAGCCTTAATCTGCTGCAGGACAAAATGACGGCCGCGCCCGACCAAACCAGGGCGGAGGTGCTGGATTTTTTCCGCACCCGGCTGCATCACCTGCTGACCGGCGAGGGATTTAGTTTTGAAGTGGTGGATTCAGTCCTGTCAACTGCCTTTAGCGATGTGGTGGAGGCCCTAGAGAAGGTCCGGGCTTTGCAGGAAGTGCGGCGCAGCCCCGATTTTCCGGCGTTGGCGGTGGCCTTCAAACGGGTGATCAATATTTCGCGGGATACGCCGTCTGGCCCCATTGATCCCGGGTTGTTTGAATATCCGGCCGAGCATGACCTGCTGGCCGCCACCGAACAGATGGAAGCTGCAGTCCGCCAGGCGTTGCCCGCCCGCGACTACCCCGCGGTCTGTCGGGCCTTAGCCGCGCTCAAAGAACCAGTGGACCGCTTCTTTGACGATGTCCTGGTGATGACCGAGGATTTACCCCGGCGGTACAACCGACTGGCTCTGTTGGTGCGAATCAGCCAGACCTTTATGAAAATGGCAGATTTCTCCCGGATTACTATCTGAATGATAGTTTTCTGTTTTCTGTTTTCTGTTTTCTGTTTTCTGTTTTCTGTTGAAAAAAAACAAAACTAACAACTAAAACTAACAACTAAAACTAACAACTAAAAAAAATGAAGTTCTCAAAAAGGCTGTTGGATGGAAAAAACCAGGAAATTTACCGGTAAAATTCGGGATAACCCAATTGTCGCCCTGGAACGGGGCACTTGTGAGGTGATGGCTACTCTCTGGGAAGAGTATTTTACTGAACTTATCGGCATGGAACCCAAGTCGGGGCGCTTTAAGGAGCTGGAAGGCCGGATCAAGCGCGAGGCCAACTTTGAGCGCCTATACCAAGAGTGGAATGACTTGACGGTGCCCGAAAGAGGTTTCCGGTGGTATCAATTACTGGAGATCACCAAGAAACATAAACGCAATACCGAAGGTCTCTGTGTCCGCTGTGGAGAATGCTGTCGGCGGCATACTCCTACCTTGATGTCCAGCGACCTGCGTCTCTTCCAGAACAATGTCCTGAGCTGGACCGACGTCTATACCTTGAGAACCGGGGAAAGAGTGTCATCGCCCCGGAGCGGTGAGGTGTTTGCCTTGCCCGCGGAACGGATCAAGATCCGGCCGCTTCCCGGCTCGCGGCAGTGTCTGTTCTATCGGGAAGGACCGAACCGCTGTCTGATCTATGATCAGCGGCCCCAGCAATGTCAGGACCAGGCCTGTTGGCTGAAGGAAGAAGAACGCCCGCCGCAAACTGAAACCACACTCAGCCGCCGCCAGCTATTTGGTGACCTCCGGGAATTATGGGAATTGATCGAGGCCCATGAGGAACGCTGTGCCTATCAGCGGTTCGAGGAGGCGGTGCAGGAACTCGCTAAAGGCGGGGAAGAGGCTCAGAAAGCCCTATTTGACATGCTCCATTTTGATCACTACCTGCGTCAGATGTTGATCGATGACTGGGAGGTCCCGGCGCTGGCCACGGAATTGTTGTTGGGCCGGTCACTCAGCCAACTCCTGGGACAGCTTGGTATTAAAGCCACTATGACCCCAGCCGGAATTTTCCAGTTGGAGCCTGCTGCTTAACCCACTTCTTAGAAATATTACCTTTAAAAATAATTATGGCAGAGGGGGCCAAAGCCATATGGCTCCCCTTGGCCTATCCTCTTTCTCCCCTGAAACCGGTAAATTAGACCTGCTAGATAATTCATGTTTAGAACTGCGCACTTATTTAGTCCAGTGCAGAAAATCTAAAAAATTTCTCCACTGACCTCTTGATTTTTTAAATATGATAAATATTATTTAAAAGTAAAGATTACTTACTAGTCAGCGAGAAGCTAAAAAATTAACCTGGAGGGCAAAATAATGTGTGGATGCGGCTGTAAAATGGCCGAAGTGGGCAAGACCGAGGAAACCCTGCGGTATTACTGTTCTCAATGCAATGCCTTTAAGGAAGTTAAAAAAGGCGAGCCCCGGCCGGAGTGCTGTGGCAAGAAAATGCTGGAAATGGATTAGTCGCTAACTTTTATACCTTTCTGGGCCGGGAGCATATCAACCTGGCCCAGGTTGTCCCTCCTACCCCCAGTCCTATAACGAGCCATTTAAATCATGGTCAAATCAGGTAATTATTCTCCATAACGCCCTAAGACCGGTTTATCGCGAAGACTAAAAAAAAATTATTTGGATGGTTCGGTTAATTACGTCCAGCCAAGGGGTTTGACAAATCAGGGTTATTTGATGTAATTATTAATTATTTAAAAAATTCTGGGGGCCGCTGATGGCCGTAAAGGAAACCGCAATGGAAGAATTTCCCCGCATGAAAAGGTTGCCGGAGTATGTCTTTGCCACCGTCAATGCCTTGAAGATGGAGGCCCGGCGCCGGCAGGAAGACATCATCGATCTAGGCATGGGCAACCCTGATCTCCCCACTCCTCAGCATATTGTTGACAAATTGCTCGAAGCGGCGCAGAAAGCTCATAACCATCGCTATTCTGCTTCTCGTGGGATCACCAAACTCCGGGGGGCGATCGCCGATTGGTATAAACGCCGCTATAATGTCGATATCGATCCGGAAACCGAGGCCATTGCTACCATCGGCGCCAAGGAGGGTCTGTCCCACCTAGTGCTGGCTACCATCAGCCCGGGCGAAGTGGTGCTGGTGCCCAATCCTACCTATCCCATCCATGCTTATTCCGTGGTCATCTCGGGTGGCGACCTGGTGAGCATTCCCCTGGATCCTGACCGGGATTTCTTCGAGGATCTGGTGACCATTACCCGGCTTATCCAACCGCGGCCCAAGATGCTGATCATCTCTTTTCCCCATAATCCCACTACCGCGGTGGTGGAGCGGGAGTTTTTCGAGAAAGTGGTGGCCTATGCGCAAGAATATAATGTCATGATTGTTCATGACTTTGCTTATGCCGACCTGGTCTTTGATGGCTACATCGCCCCCAGTTTTCTGGAGGTGCCGGGAGCCAAAGAGGTCGGGGTAGAACTGTTCTCGCTGTCCAAAAGTTATAGTATGCCGGGTTGGCGCTTAGGTTTCACGGTGGGCAACCCGAAATTAGTGCACGCCCTGACCCGGATCAAGAGCTACCTGGATTACGGGGTTTTTCAGCCGATTCAGATCGCCGGCATCATCGCCTTAAATGGCCCGTACGAGCCGGTGCTGGATATTGTTAATACTTATAAGGAACGACGCGACGCCCTCTGTCGCGGTCTCAAGCGCATCGGCTGGCGAGTGGAGCCGCCCAAAGGGACGATGTTTGTCTGGGCCAAGATCCCCAAGAAATTTCGCCACTTGAAATCAGTGGAATTTTCTAAAATGTTGATCAGGGAGGCCAAAGTGGCGGTCTCGCCCGGCCTGGGCTTCGGCGAATATGGTGATGAATACGTGCGCTTTGCCCTGGTCGAGAATACACACCGGATTAATCAAGCGATTCGCGGGCTTCGAAAAGTATTGCAAGGGAAATAATCGTGAAACCTGTCCAGGTGGGGCTAATCGGCTGGGGCACGGTCGGCTGTGGAGTGGCTCGCCTGCTTACCGAGAGTGGCAATCGCTATCAACAGCGCCTGGGGACCCCGCTGATCCTGAAAAAGGTGGCGGATTTAGATTTAGAGACCCCGCGACCGCTAAATCTCGACCCCCGGCTGCTGACCCGCCAAGCCCAGGACATCATTGATGATCCGGAAATTGACATCGTGGTGGAATTGATCGGCGGCGTCAACGCGGCCCGGGAGTTGGTGATGGCGGCTATTGCCCGGGGTAAACACGTGGTTACCGCCAACAAGCATCTGTTGGCCTTGCACGGCAATGAGATTTTCCAGGCCGCGGCCCAGGCCGGGGTGGAAATCGGCTTCGAAGGCAGCGTCGGCGGCGGGATCCCCTTGATTCTATCCCTGCGCCAGGGATTGGCGGCCAATCGGATTCAGGAGATGTTTGGCATTTTGAATGGTACCGCCAACTATATCCTGACCCGGATGGCCGCGGAGGGCGCTTCTTTCCAGCAGGCCTTGCAAGAGGCCCAGGAGCGAGGCTATGCCGAAGCCGATCCCACCCTGGACGTCGAAGGGACGGACACCGCCCACAAGCTGGCGATTCTGATGGCTTTGGCCTATGGGGTGCCCATCAACTTTGAGGCCATCGCCATCGAAGGCATCTGTGACCTCGAGTTGGTGGATCTGCAATTCGCCCGCGAATTCGGTTATCAGATCAAATTGTTGGCCATCACCCGGGATGACGGCGAGCGCATCGAAGCCCGGGTCCACCCGACCATGATTCCGCGCGACCATATCCTGGCCAATGTCAATGGCGCTTACAATGCGGTATATATTACCGGGGACGCGGTGGGGCCGATTCTGCTCTACGGACAGGGAGCGGGCATGATGTCCACCGGCAGCGCCGTAGTCGCGGATCTGATTGAGTTGGCCCGCAATCTGACCCACGGTATAAAGCGGCGCCTGCCTCCTTTAGGGATTGAGCATGTCAGTCAGACCAACCGGGAAGTCAAACCCCTCGACGATCTGATCACCAATTACTATTTCCGCTTTGCCGCCCAGGATCGCCCTGGAGTGCTTTCCCAGGTGGCGGGCATCTTAGGGCAGAACCAGATCAGCATCGCCGCGGTGATCCAGAAAGGCCGGGGGCTTCAGGAGTCGGTGCCCATCGTCATGATCACCCATGAGGCCCGCGAAGCCAATGTCAGACAGGCCCTGGCGGCCATTGATCAATTGCCCGAGATTGCTCAAAAAACTATCCTCTTGCGGATTGAAGATCCGGGCCTCGATGCCGCGCAGATCTGATTTGGCAACCTGGCATATGTGGTCCATATTTCTACAAAAAGCTGTCTTGATCTGAGGATTAAATGAAATACGTCATCCTGATCGGCGACGGCATGGGCGATTATCCCCTGCCGGAATTGGACGGCCAAACCCCGCTGCAAGCGGCCCAGACCCCGAATATGGATTTTTTGGCCACGCACGGTGAACTGGGGCTGGTGCGCACCATCCCCCCTGGCATGGAACCAGGCAGCGACGTGGCTAACATGGCCATCATGGGCTATGATCCGGGCCGCTATCATACCGGCCGGGCACCCTTAGAGGCCGCCAGTATGGGGGTGTACCTGCAACCGGAGGAAGTGGCCTTTCGCTGCAATCTGGTTACCCTACGCCACGAACCCGGCGGCGACATCTTCATGGAGGACTACAGCGCCGGACATATCAGCAGCGAAGAAGCCCGGGAACTGATCATCACCATCAATCAGAATCTGGGAAATGCTACCAAGCGCTTCTACCCGGGGGTCAGCTATCGTCATCTGCTGGTCTGGCAGGGGGGTCAGGATAACTGGCGGACCCATCCGCCCCATGATCTCACCGGCCAGAGTGTCCGAGACTATCTGGCCGGGAAGGGGCCGGAGAAACCCGTGCTCGATCTGGTCAAGGCCTCGTGGCCGTTGTTGGCGAAGCATTATATCAACCAACAGCGTCAGGAACGCGGTCTGAAACCGGGAAACTCGATCTGGCTCTGGGGGCAGGGACAGGCTCCCCAGATGCCTACCTTGCAGGAACGTTTTGGGTTGCACGGCGCGGTCATTTCCGCGGTAGATCTGATGCGCGGGTTGGGCATTTATGTCGGGATGAAGCCGATTCAGGTCCCCGGCGCGACCGGTTACCTGGACACCAACTATGCCGGTAAAGTAGCCGCGGCTTTACAGGCCCTGCAGGAGCTTGATCTGGTCTATCTGCATGTCGAGGCTCCCGACGAAGCCGGCCACAGCGGGGAATTAAAGGACAAGCTGCAGGCCATCGAAGACTTCGACCGCCAGGTAGTAGGCCCCATGCGGCAGGGATTGGCATTTTTGGGAGAACATCGGATTCTGCTGCTTCCCGACCATCGGACGCCGGTCAAGGTGCGGACCCATACTACCGAACCGGTGCCGTTTATCATCTATGATTCTCGCAAGTCCGAAAACCGACCGGAGCGCGGCTTTGACGAGTTCAGTGCTGAAGCTACCGGACTAGTCGTCGATCGGGGCGACGCCCTCCTGGAACATTTGCTGGGCTTAAAGTAGTTTAGATGGTGCGTAGGACGCACCCTATAATACTTAAAGTAGTTTAGATGGTGCGTAGGACGCACCCTATAATACCCAGAATGGTGCGTAGGACGCACCCTATAAACCATCATAGGGTCCGCGGTCTGGGTATTAGATTAAAATAGTAAGTCTGATCAAAATCTTAAATTATAATTGGGTTGGCTTGGAAGAGACGTTTGCTATAGGGTGCGTCCTACGCACCAATTTTCCTTCTTTCGCGAATGAAAGGTGCGCAGGGCGCACCCTATGATTTTTGCCCATGCCGCAATATCGTCGAACCAAAACCCCAGGCGGAATCTACTTCTTCACCGTAAACACCCATCGCCGCCGACCAATCCTGACGCTTCCCATTGCGCGGCAGGCTTTGCGGCTGGGCATCCAAAGAGCCAGGCAAACGCTTCCTTTTGACATTGAGGCTTTTGTGTTACTCCCGGATCATCTCCATACCATTTGGACCTTGCCTGAGGATGATGCCAATTGTCCAGCCCGTTGGGCGATCATCAAGCGGGAAGTCAGTAAGCGATGTATTCACCTGATTAACCTGCCAGAGGAGGTAAGTGCTTCACGGCAGCGCCGTCAAGAATATGGTATTTGGCAAAGGCGATTTTGGGAACATCAGATTCGGGATGAGGTCGATTTTCAACGACACGTGGATTATATTCATTGGAATCCGGTGAAACATGGTCTGGTTCATGAGGTAGTGGATTGGCCATACTCGACTTTCCATCGGTATCTGGCCCGAGGCGTTTATCCCCCAGATTGGGGTGGAGTGGTGACGGACAGTAAGGATGATACAATTTTTGGTGAATGAATGGTGCGTAGGACGCACCCTATCTAGGACATCATACCGTTTTCGGTTTTGGGCTTTCTGTTGAAATTAATAATCTAATCAGTGCGGTAAATGATGATTGGGTTGGTTTTGAAGGGAAGTTTGATATAGGGTATGTCCTACCCACCATTCTGGGTATTATAGGGTGCGTCCTACGCACCATTCTGGGTATTATAGTCCTACGCACCATTCTCCTATGATGCCCCAAAGTTTCCTTGGAGATAGGTAACGGCGTTGCGGAATAGTTGCATGCCGGCCCCTTCCAAAATGGCAGGGGGCTGATGTTGCCGCCGCCAGGCTTCTTTCTGGCGGGTCCAGGTGGGATGTTGGGTAAAATGGATATAGGCCTCGGGGTGGGGCATCAGTCCCAGCACCCGGCCGCTGGGATCACAGATCCCAGCAATATCGTCGAGGGAGCCATTAGGATTATCGGGGAAGCGGCCCTGGGCCAGGTTGCCCTTCGGGGTGGCGTATTGGAAGACCACCTGTTGCCCGGCAAATAACTCATCCCGAATCTCGGGGGGAGCAAAAAACTTGCCTTCGCCGTGGCGCACCGGCAGTTCCAGATGGTCCAGGTGGCGGGTAAATACCGAGCGCTCTGAGCTAACTTTGAGGTGCACCCAGGCATCCCGGAACTTACCGCAATCGTTGGGGATCATGGCTACCTGACGTCGGTCATAATCTCCGTTCAAGCCGGGCAGCAGCCCCATATTGACCAGCACCTGAAAACCGTTGCAGATTCCCAGAATCAGCTTCCCGTCCTGAATGAAATCAATCAGTTGGGACTGGAGGGCGAGTTTCAGGCGCAACCCCAGAATCACCCCGGCCCCATGGTCATCGCCCCAGCTAAAGCCGCCGACCAGGGCCAGGAGATGAAAATCAGTAAGCCGCGTCTCACCGGAGATCAGTTCATTAATATGCACCCGTACGGCCTCGGCCCCGGCCTGAGCCAGGGCAAACTGGGTCTCATAGTCGCAATTTAAGCCATAGCCATAGAGAACCAGTGCTTTAATGGGGGGCATCAGTCCTAACGCCGCGAGCCTTTCTTCTTCCGGTTGGCGGTTTCCCGCTTTTGGGCCTTTTTCTGTTTCTGGGCCGCCAGTTCGATGACCTTCTCCTTTTTGATTACCACTTTTTTGCTTTCTTTACGCCAGCCATAGATGATCGGGCTGGCCACAAAGACCGAGGAGTAGGAGCCAACCAGTACCCCGAGCAACAGCGCCAAAGCAAAATCGTGGATGACTACGCCCCCGAAGATAAGCAGGGCCAGCAGTACCAACATCACCGTGAGGGAGGTAACAATCGTCCGGCTCAAGACCTCGTTGATGCTGTTGTTAAGGGTGTTGTACAAGGTTTCCCGCCGCCGGGTCAGGTTTTCCCGGATGCGATCAAAGACCACCACGGTATCGGTGAGGGAGTAACCGGCCAGGGTGAGCAGGGCGGTGACCACCAGGAGGGAAATCTCTTTATTTAATAAATAAAAGATTCCCAAGACGGCCAAGACATCATGAAAAGTGGCGACAGCCGCCGAGACCCCGAAAATCAATTCAAAACGCCAGGCCAGATAGAGGATGATGCCGATTAAGGAGATGCCGATGGCCAGCAAGGCGCGATTGCGTAAATATTTGCTCACCGAAGCCCCGATCTCGGAAGTGCCCTCGATTTTAAAGTCATTGCCAGAGAGACTCTGGTTGAGCACCGCGCCCATGTCCTCGGCCATCTGGCCCACCGATTCGTCGGATTTCTTCAGCTTGACCATCAGGCCGCGGCCGCCCTCAATGGACTGAATTTCCGCTTGTTCCCAGCCTTTTTCGGTTAGCGCCTGGCGGACTTCGTTTACCGTAAAGGGTTTCTGAGCTGTGAATTGCACCATGGCCCCGCCAGCAAAGTCTACTCCCAGGTTACCATGGCCGCGGCCTAGCTGCACAAAGCCAAACAGCCCTAGCAGACAGAGCACTGCCGATACCCCGAAGGCAATCTTCCGGTAGCCCATGAAGTCGATATGGGGCTGTTTGAAAAATTCCATAAATGACAGCTTTTGGAGCCAGCGCTTGACCAGCAGGTAATCATAGACCACCCGGGTGCCGAACAGGGCGGTAAACAGATTGAGGGCGACGCCCAGACTGAGAGTCACTGCAAAGCCTTTAATCGGCCCGGTGCCGAACAGAAATAACGCCAGGGCGGTGATCAGGGTGGTCACGTGGGAGTCGATGATGGTCCAGAAGGCCTTATCATAGCCCCCATCAATCCCGGACTTGAGGGGCTTGCCAGCATGAAATTCCTCACGCATGCGTTCATAAATGAGCACGTTGGAGTCCACTGCCATCCCCACCGAGAGGATCAGTCCGGCAATACCGGGCAGGGTGAGGGTGGCATTGAACAGGGATAGGGCTCCTAAGACCATAATCAGGTTCATAATCAGGGCATAATTGGCCACCACGCCGCTCAACCGGTAATAAATGAACATGAACGCCACTACCAGGAGGGTTCCCAACAGGCCGGAGAAAACCCCTTTGTGGATGGAGTCTAGCCCCAGGGTGGGGCCGACGGTGATATTTTGGACGATCTTGACGCTGGCCGGCAAGGCTCCGGCCCGCAGGACAATGGCCAGGTCAGATGCCTCTTCCGGAGTGAAGGAGCCGGTGATCTGGCAGGTGCCACCGGAGATGCGTTCCTGGATCACCGGCGCGGATTGCACCACGTTGTCCAAAACGATGGCCAAGCGGCGCTTGACATTGGCCGCGGTAATTTGGTCAAAGCGTTTGGCCCCCGAACTGTTAAAATCGACTAAGACCTCGGGCTCGTTGTAATCGCCGTAGCGCACCCGGGCTCCTTTGATGGCGGCACCGGTGAGCAGTACTTTTTTCTCCAGCAACAGCCAGCTCCACTTGATGCTGCCGGTCTGGCGATCGACGCTCTTATATTTATAAATTTCCGTGCCCGAGGGGATTTTGTCGGCCAGAACGCGATTAAGTTCCTCACTGCTGTAACCCGGCTTCACGCGGCCGTCGGCCAGCGCTTGTTCGATCAGTTCGTCTGAATTAATCTGGGTCTGGTCATCTACTAATTTAAATTCTAGTTGGGCGGTCTTGCCGATCAGATCCATGGCCCGTTGGGGATCCTGAATGCCCGGCAGTTGGACGACGATCTGATAGGCCCCTAAAATGGTCTGCGGGGCAATTACCGGCTCCCGGACCCCGAACTGATCAATGCGGTTGCGCAGCACTTCCAGACTTTGGGCCTGGGTGCGCTTTTCTAATTCTTCCCGCTCGCTTTCCCGCAGGCCCAGCCGATATCTGACACTAGTCCCTTCCCGCTCGGTGCTTTGGACCTCTAACTGGCTGAACTCTTCTTTGATTAAGCGGTTAAAAACCGCCTGTTCATCCTGATTTAAGAGCGTCACCGCCAGGGTCTCCTGGGATACCGTCCCGATCTGTAGGGACAGGCCCCGTTTTTCGGCCAGTTCTTTGAGGTCCTGAGAACTCATGGACAGGAAATTTTGCACCGCCTGCTCGATGTCTACCTGCAGGATAAGGTGCATGCCGCCTTTTAAATCAAGTCCCAGGTTAATGCCGCGGCCTACATAGGTTTGCCACCAGTTCGGTAACCGGTCGGTAAAAGAGGGCAACACAAAGGCTATCGAAGCCGCAGTCAGAATTAGTAAGAATAAGAATTTCAGACGGATTTTTCTCAACATGTTATAAACTCCTGAGCCGAACCCCTGCCCCTTTGGGTCGTTCTGGGGTCTAACGAGACCAGTAAAAGATCTCTTCCGGCAGTTTTATACAGGTCAGGTAATTGCCATAGACGGCCCCGGTATCAATGCCGATCTTATTGGGCCAGATAAAGGGCTTGGGAAAGGGGGTATGGCCAAAGATCACCCGTTTACCAAAGTCATCTAAACAACAGAGAAATTCTTCGCGGATCCACAGGACATCTTCCTCCTGCTGCTCGGCCAAGGGAATCCCGGGCTTGAGGCCGCCGTGCACAAAGATATAATCCTCGGTTTCATAGATCATCTCTAAGTGCTGGTAAAATTCCCAATGCTCGGGCGGCAATTGCCGGGGGTGGTTTTCCCAATCCTGGCCCCAGTAGCTCTCCAGGGTTGATCTTCCCCCATTAATCAGAAATAGCAGTTGGTTTTCGCCATGTAAAAAGTCCAGGAACATGCGCTCGTGGTTACCCATCAGAAAGATGACATGCTCCGGCGGGTAATGGTTTTTAAGATTGATGAGGTAATCTACCACGCCCCGCGAGTTCGGACCGCGGTCAATATAATCGCCGATAAAGATTAGCTTATGATGATCGAGGTCAGGTTTAACTTTGGCCATCAACCGTTTCAGATGCCCTAAACACCCATGGATATCGCCGATGGCATAGATTTGCGACAACTCAGGCTCCTATAGCCAGCGGAATAGTTTTTCACGCTGATCCAAGCGGGTCAGCCCCGCTTCCCGCGCTTGTCTTTGGGCCTCAAGATGTTCTAGCCCGGTAAGGAAGCGGTTTAATGACGGATGTTCACTGGCCCGCCCGCACGGCCGATATTGCCCCATGACATTGACATAGGTATTAGGTGAAATCTCTTCAGCCAAAAACTTCATAATCTCTGGCGTTCCGGCCAGACCGTCCGGTAAGACCAGATGCCGGACCAAAAGGCCGCGGTAGGCGATACCCTCCTCATCCATCACCAGATCCCCGACCTGGCGGTGCATCTCTTTTATGGCGGCCCGCGCCACTTCCGGATAATCCGGCGCAACGGTCAGTTGCGCCGCGACTTGGGCATCCCAGAACTTGAAGTCAGGCATATAAATGTCAATCACCCCGTCCAGAAGCTTTAGGGTCGGCACCGCGTCATAGCCGCCCGAGTTATAGACCAGAGGGAGGTGCAGACCGCCCCGGATGGCTGGCGGCAGCGCGGCCAGAATCATCGGCACCTGGTGGGTGGGCGTCACAAAATTTATATTATGGCAGCCCCGGCGTTGCAGAGCAAGCATAATCGCCGCCAGATTTTCCACCGAGATTTCAGTACCTTCACCTTCATGACTGATTTCCCAATTCTGACAGAAGATGCAATAGAGATTACAGTTGGTGAAGAAGATCGTCCCGGAGCCATGCTTTCCGACCAATGGGTCTTCCTCACCGAAGTGCGGGCTATAGCTGGAAATTATGGGTTTATCGCCAGTCCGGCAGATACCCAGTTCGCCGTGCAAGCGATCGACGTGACAATGGTGCGGACAAATTTCGCACTGGGACATGATCTCATACGCGGTACTGATGCGCTGCTCCAGGATGCCGCGGCGATAGGTCTCTAGGTAGGCAGGTTCCCAGTTGTTCATTATTGTTCAAATCTTTCTAGTAATCAAACGTCCTTGCCTAATTATAATTAACTCAGCCAGGATTAACGGACCAGTTAGGAGATTTCACTAATGATTTGATTATTTCTACAAAGTTTTGAGATCGAGTTAGCCAATCTGTAACCTGATCCCGCTCAAAGGAAACAAACTCAATATAATCAGCACGCTGACGAGCTTCGAAAAGTTCATCATACAACTTGCCGTATTCATGGCTGACGATACCCGGTTTCACCAGATGTTTATGGAAGGCTGCTCTAACCCCTGAATGTTTTCTAAACTGGAAGTTTTGCTTAAGTAAAAATGTGTTGACCACATAAAAACAGGCATAGTAAATCCGGTTGACTGAAAGTGAGAGACGATTGGCCTTTAGATCATCTTGGGCTGCAGCCAAAGATTCCTCTGCCTTGACAAGCCAGTAGTTGATAATCTCTTCCTTATGGGCGACTTGATTCAAATGCTGACTCCATCCTGCACCACGGCGGCATGAATAGGCAATAAAGTCAGGGGACCGGTTTCCCATTCTTCGGTTGAGACTATTAATACACTTATATTGCTTTCGTAAGCGAGGTTTATTTCAAAGACCTTATGAATGATCCGACGCCTTAGATTTTCTGGAACCGGAGTGGGGAGTTCGATAAACAGATCCAGGTCTGACTCCGCATCTGCAACTCCCTTGACCTTAGAGCCGAACAACCTAAATTTGGCCAAAGGACAGAGCTGCTTTAGATCGGACAACAGGGCGTTCAAAGCCGCGGTTTCGGCCTTGGTAAGATTTAAGCTTTTTGGTATTGTTAGCTGGTTTGTCATTTATGCCCTGAAGTTAATTAAGGGTTTGAGCTCATTTTTGAGTTTATGATCGAGGCTCTATCCTCATCTTGGTCAGAATCCGATCCGGCAAGTCCTGGACAAAACGGGAGACCTCGTTATAGGTGGTCCCCAGGTATCTATTATAACTGACCGCGGGGAAAAGGATAAATAAGTAATGCCGGGCCCGGGTGGTGGCGACATACATCAACCGCCGTTCTTCCTCCAGGTCTTCCTCGTTATCCTGGGAATAGCTGGATGGAAAGCGCCCTTCTGCGGCCCAGATGATAAACACCGCCTCCCACTCCAGGCCCTTGGCGGAATGAATGGTGGACAGGTTGAGATAATCCCCCCGTTCCTGAGTGACATCGGCCAGGCTGGTGGGCGGCTCCAGGGTAAGGTCGTTTAACAGATTCCCCAGTTGGCGGTAGCGGGCGGTAATGGTCACCAGGTGTTCCAGATCCCGGAAACGCTTGGGATAATCGTCAAAACGGGTCTTGAGAATCGGCTCATAATGCGCCAGGGCCAGGTTGAGTTGGGTAGCCGGACTGAGCGTCGGCTCGTTCAACTGGGCCAAAAGTTCGGCCAATGATTTGAGACCCTGCTTGGACCCTTTCTGGGCATTTAACCAGGCCAGGGCGGAGAGCAGGGTAAAGTCCTCCTGCTTGAGCAATATCAGCAATTTCTGGCTGGTCTTCTTGCCTACTCCCGGAACCAGTTGTAATAATCGGTTCCAACTGATGGGATCGCGGGGATTGGCCACCACCCGCAGATAAGACAGCAGGTCCTTGATATGGGCGCTCTCCATGAACTTAAAGCCGCCGAACTTCATGAACGGCACCTGGTGCCGCAGCAGTTCAATCTCCAGATCAAAGGAATGAAAGGCGGCTCGAAACAACACCGCCATCTGGTGGAGCGCCAACCCTTGCTCCTGAAGTTCGGCGACCAGATTACAGACCACTTGGGACTGCTCGTTTTCGCTGCCCGCCCTTAACAGGTGCGGCTTAGGGCCTTCTTTCTTCCAGGTGAACAGGCACTTGGTATATTTCTCGCGCGCCTGGGCGATGATGGTATTGGTCAGATCCAGAATCGGCTGGGTGCTGCGGTAATTCTCCTCTAATTTGATGATCTGGGTGCCGGGAAACAGGCGCGGGAAATCCATGATATTCCTAAAGTTGGCGCCTCGGAAGGAATAGATCGACTGCGAATCGTCTCCCACCGCCATGACATTATTATGACTAAAGGCCAGTAGCCGCACCAGTTCCGCCTGCAACCGGTTGGTATCCTGGTATTCATCGACCATGATGTAGCGATAACGTTCCGATAGCGTCTGACGCAGATCGGGATGTTCCGCGAGCAGACGCTTGCCCTCCACCAACAGATCATCGTAATCGAGTAATTGATGCTCCCGTTTATGACGCTGATAGAGTTGATATAGTTGGTGCAACAGCCCGGTCTGAGGCTCAAATTGCGGATAGTTCTGGGCCAACAGGGTTTCCAGGGGAAGATTTTTGTTGACTACGGCCCCGAACAGCTCGGCAATGGTCTCTTTGCGGGGGAACTGGCCGGGCCCCGCCTTAATTTTTAAGGGTTCGCGCAGCAGTTGCAGCAGATCCCCCTGGTCACTACGGTCTAAAATGGTAAAGCCGGATTCATAGCCCAAGCGGCTGCCGTAGCGCCGCAGCCAGCGATGGCAGACGGAATGGAAGGTGCCCCCCACCACTTCATGGAGCTGCCGATCAATCAGGTGCGCGGCTCGGGACAGCATTTCCTGAGAGGCCTTGCGAGTAAAGGTGAGCAACAGAATGGCCCAGGGCGGCACTCCCGATTCCACCAGATAGGCCAGGCGATACACCAGAGTCCGGGTTTTGCCGCTGCCCGCCCCGGCAATCACCAGCACCGGCCCTTCCAGGGTGGTCACCGCCTCATGTTGGGCCGGATTAAGCTCCCAGCGATAATCGATGGCCGGTGCCGAGGGCGGGGTGACCGCTTGGTCTGAGGTGGTCAATGACTTTAGATTTTTCATTCCGGACTCTTGGTGAAATAGGCCACGATGGCCGCGGTCAGGGCCGCAATCGTGTAAGTCTGGGGCTGAATCTGAGCCTTTAGGCCATATCTTTCCAGGGTTTGCGCGGTGATCGGGCCGATGGCCGCGATTACCGCCGGGGCCGCCAGTTCCGGAAAACGCGCCTCGCCGACCAGGGCGGCAAAGTTGGTTACCGTGGAAGAACTGGTAAAGGTCAAAACGTCCACCTGGCCCTGCTGAAACCGGGCCTCGACTTCGGGGGGCAAGCCCGGCCCCGGGACGGTCTTATAGGCGGCCACGACATCCACCAAGGCCCCCCGTCTCTCCAGTTCCTGGGGCAACACTTCCCGCGCTACCTGGGCCCGGGGCAGCAGGATCAGGCTTCCGGGGCGGATCTGCGGGCCTAGGCTGGCCACCAGGCCCTCGGCCCGGTAATCCGTGGGCACACAATCCGCGACCAGACTGTATTCCCGCAAAGCCTGGGCGGTAGCCGCGCCAATAGCGGCAATCTTTAGACTCCCCAAGGCCCGCACATCCTGCCCGGACTGGAGCAGCCGGGTCATAAAGGCCTTGACCCCATTAGTGCTGGTCAGGATTAACCAGTCATAGCGCGAGAGTTGTCCTAAGGCGTTATCCAGGCCAGCATAGCTATCCGGGGGTTGCATCTGGATGGTGGGGACCTCCATACACGTTGCCCCCTGGGCCGCCAATAGTTTTACAAAGGCGCTGGCCTGCTCCCGGGAGCGGGTCACCACCACCCGCTTGCCCCACAGGGGCCGGGTTTCGAACCAATTGAGCTTAGGGCGCAATTCTACCACTCCGCCCACGACCAGCACCGCCGGGGGTTGAATGCCTGCGGCTTGGGCGAAGGCGGTAATATTCTTTAGGGTGCCGCTGACCGTAAGTTGGGCGGGCGTGGTCCCTTGCTGAATCACTGCGGCGGGGGTGGCAGGGGGTTTGCCCCGGGCCTGTAACTGTTCGGTGATTTCGGCCAGGTTTTTCACCCCCATCAGAAAGACCAGGGTGCCGGGGCTGTGCGCCAGAATCTCCCAGGGGATGGCGCTCTCTGGCTTGGTGGGGTCTTCGTGGCCGGTGATTAAGGACACCAGCGAGGCATAGCGCCGATGGGTCAGCGGGATCCCGGCGTAGGCCGGGACCGCTACGGCCGAGCTGATGCCCGGCACCACTTCAAAGGGAATGCCGTGTTGGGCTAATTCCTCGGCTTCTTCCCCGCCGCGGCCAAAGATATAGGGATCGCCGCCCTTGAGGCGCACGACTTTTAGACCGGCCTGGGCCTTGGCCACCAGCAACTGGTTGATTTTAGCCTGGCTCAGGGTGTGATCGCCGCCGCGTTTGCCCACATAAATGATTTCGGCCTCCGGCGGCGCGGCCGCCAGCAGGGTCTGATTAGCCAGATAATCATAAACCAGGCAGTCGGCCTGCTGGAGCACCTCCAGACCGCGCTGGGTGATCAGACCGGGATCGCCGGGCCCGGCGCCCACCAGATAGACTATGCCTTTAGTGTCTTTAGTCATTATTTTCTCACGCCAAGTCGCCAAGACGCTAAGAGTTAGTTAAATTACTTTGCGTCTTTGCGTCTGGGCGTGGAATTATTTCTTTTTTTCTGGGTGATAATACCGATCCCGTTCGCTGTAAATACAACCGCAGTAACTCTGCCGATAAAGCCCGAGCCGCTTTGATTCCTCTATGCCTTGCTTCCAGCCCGGACGAAAATCCTGATAGTAGAAGGGTACCCCCAATTCGCGGCCGACCTGCTCGCCGATTTCCCGGATCAGGTCGTGTTGCTGTTGTTTGCTGTAGAGTAGGGTAGTGCTAAAGGCGTCAAACTTGCCGTGCCGGGCTACGTGGGCCGTGCCTTTTAACCGCAGATGGTAACAGATCCGGCAGCGCTGCTGTTCGCGAAAGACCATCAGGCGCAAGAATTCCTCCAGTTCATAACGCCGGTCCACGATCAGGGGGAGGCCGGAGCTGGCGGCGTAATCTTCCAGGGTGCTTAACCGGCGTTCAAGTTCCTGGTAGGGTTGAATATTCGGGTTATAAAAATAGCCGTGCACCTCCATTTTGGCCCCGCTGAGCTCCTGCCGCGGGTAGAGGGCGCACGGCGCACAGCAGATATGTAATAAAATTTTCATAAAGCCATCAAGCGCCCATAACCTTTTTACAGATTGCCCCTAACTCGCCGATGTTGCGGACCACGGTAATGCCTGCCGCTTCCAAGGCGGCCATCTTATCCGCGGCCTTGCCGCTGCCCCCGGAGATGATGGCCCCGGCATGACCCATGCGTTTGCCCGGCGGCGCGGTCTGCCCGGCAATGAAGGCCACGACCGGCTTGCTGACCTCCGCCTTAATAAAAGCTGCGGCCTCTTCTTCGGCAGTGCCGCCGATCTCGCCGATTAAGACAATACCACTGGTCTGGAAATCGGCCTGAAACAGCCGCAGCATATCAATGAAATTAGTACCGATGATCGGATCGCCGCCGATGCCCACACAGGTGGATTGCCCCAGCCCCTGCAAGGTTAGCTGATAGACCGCTTCGTAGGTCAAAGTGCCGCTGCGCGACACCACCCCGATCGGACCGGGTTGATGAATCTGGCCCGGCATGATCCCCACCTTGGCCTGGCCCGGCGAGATGATGCCAGGGCAATTGGGGCCGATCAGCCGAATATCGGTGCCTTCCAGATAGCGCGCCACCTTCACCATGTCCAGGGTGGGAATGCCCTCGGTAATGCAGACGATCACCTTGATCCCGGCCTCGGCGGCCTCCAGGATGGCATCCGCGGCAAAGGCCGGGGGCACAAAGATCATCGCGGTGTTGGCCCCGGCCTGGGCCACCGCCTGCTTTACGG
This sequence comes from Desulfobacca sp., assembly GCA_028695935.1. Lineage (GTDB taxonomy): Bacteria > Desulfobacterota > Desulfobaccia > Desulfobaccales > Desulfobaccaceae > Desulfobacca_B. The sequence goes on along the minus strand of JAQVHY010000003.1, from coordinate 13,590 downwards.
TATTAAATACCGGGATCTCGTCCATATGTTGGCCGCCCTTGCCCGGCGTCACCCCGGCCACTACCTTAGTACCGTATTCCACACATTGCCGGGTATGAAAGGAGCCTTCCTTGCCAGTAATCCCTTGCACCACCAGTCGAGTATCATGATTTACCAAAACGCTCATGTTGTCGCTTTCTGCTTAGATAGTTCAAAGTTCAAAGTTCAAGGTTCAAGGTTGAAGTCCTATAAGATTCTTATAAGTTATGGGTGAGTCATGGAGCCGCCAATCGGTCTTTTAGGCCAACGCCGCCACCTTGTGCGCCGCGTCCAGCATGTCCCCGGCCACGGTGAAGTTGAGGCCCGAATCTTTTAACAGGTCGCGGCCGATCTCGCAGCGGGTGCCTTCCAGGCGGATGATGATCGGCACCTTGACCTCTACCTGTTTAGCCGCCTCCAGCACCCCCTGAGCCAGGACATCGCAGCGCAGGATGCCGCCGAAGATATTGATCAGGATGGCCTTGACCCGCGGGTCACCCAGGATAATCCGAAAGCCATTGGTAATCATATCGGCGCTGGCGCCGCCGCCGACGTCCAGGAAATTGGCCGGTTCGGCCCCGGCCAGCTTGATCAGGTCCATGGTCGCCATAGCCAGGCCCGCCCCGTTGACCATCGCCCCGACCGTGCCATCCAGCCGGATATAGTTAAGATTATGTTTCTTGGCCTCCAGTTCGAGGGGATCGATTTCGTTCGGGTCTTCGAGTTCGATCAAGTCCTTATGGCGATACAGGGCGTTATCGTCGAAATTGACCTTGGCGTCCAGGGCCAGCATCTGGCCGTCGGTGGTAATTACCAGGGGGTTGATTTCCACCAGGGAGCAGTCATAGGCCATAAACATCTGGTAAAGATTGCTGATAAAACTGGAGGCGGTGCGGATCAAGGCCCCATCCAGCCCTACCCCAAAGGCCAGGTTGCGGGTCTGGTAAGGCATCAGGCCGACGGCCGGGTCGATGGCCTCTTTGACGATCAGCTCCGGGGTACGGGCCGCCACTTCTTCGATCTCCATGCCCCCGGCGGCGCTCATCATGATCACCGGCCGGGCCTGGGCCCGGTCAATGACGATACCCAGATAAAGCTCCTGCTTGATGTCCAGGGCCTGTTCCACCAGGACCTTCTGGACCACCCGGCCTTCCGGGCCGGTCTGATGGGTCACCAGGGTCATGCCCAGGATGGCTTCGGCCAGTTGCCGGACCTCATCTAAGTCGGTGGCCACCTTGACGCCGCCGCCTTTACCGCGGCCGCCGGCGTGGATCTGGGCCTTGACGACATAGGTCTCACCCCCGAGCGCTTCGGCAATCTGATAAGCCTCATGGGGATCGGCCGCCAGCCCACCCTGGGGGATCGGCACGTCGAACTTTTTCAATAACTGTTTAGCCTGATATTCGTGGATTTTCATATTTAGTCCTTTGCCCAGAGAATCTCCCGATAGTGCAGAATAGTATAAGCTGTGTTCATTTAAATCTAATATCTTACCGCCGTCAACCTCAAATTCCCGGAATTCTTTAGTAGTGCCGGGCTGCTAGTCGGAAAAACCGCGTTTAAAGGAAATTTCCAGTCCCTGTCGATCCAGGTACTCCAAAAATAGATCCACAAAATGGGCCGCCGACACCCGCCAAGCCGCAGCATAAGGCTGAAATTCCCGGGGGATCAGTTCCAGATTTTCCTTGATAAATTCCTCTTTCAGCCGCATCAGATCAATTACTTGCCGAAATTCCATATTAGCTCACAGTGGTCGGGCTCATCCCCCTGGTTGTCGGGGTTAAAGGATCAGGTTTAAATTAGTGGTCTTTTCCGTTTCTTTTTCTTTGATTTGTAATCTCAGCACTTGCGGCCGTCCCGCTTCCGCGGGAAACAGGATAATGCCTTGCGCCACTTCCTGCGGCTTGATGGGATTATTGGTCAGACTCCGGTTATAAAGGTCCTCGGTAATCGTCCGACCCAGGTCGGAACTGCCCCCGGTCCCGGCTCCCAGGACTGCTCCGGTCGCCGCCCCGGCCACCGCGCCGCGCATGGCGTAATCTCCGGCATCGCGGCCCGCAACTACTCCAACCGCGGCACCGATCAGGGCACCGGCCGCCCCACCCAAAAATCCGCCTTTGGTGAAGCCGCGCACTGCTTCGGAAAAGTCGGAGGCCTGGCTGACCCGATCATAGGCGATCTGATCATCTAGCACCGGAAATAATTCATTGTTGTAGTTAACTAAAAAGGTTTGACTGGGATTGATCTGTAAGGTCTGGGAGCCCTGGTTGTCAAAGACTACCTGCACCGGCAATAACCCGGCTTTGATAATGTTGAAGCCAAAGGCGGCCCGCGCTTCCTCTTCCCGGTCCCAGGCCCGGGCAGCAATAGCAGTGCCATTGATTTGCTGCACGTTGGGATAAGCCTGGGGCAATTTAAACGGGGTTACCCGCGACTGATAAGTGGCACAGCCCATGAAGATCAGCGCCGTAACAACCAGCCAAGCGTTCAATGATCGTCGCATTTTTATTACTCCAGATATTTTTATAGGTTATTCATGATCTTAAAGGTAATTGGATTCTGGTCAGGTCCAGACATCGCCCTTCCGAATTAATATTGAGGACCACCCCCTGTAATTGGATATTTTGAGTGGCTACTTTAAATTGTTGCGGGCGCTGCGTCAAGAAGCGCTCGATAATGACATCCTTATTCATGCCGATTACCGAATCACAGGGACCGGTAAACCCGGCGTCGGTAAGATACCCGGTCCCTCCCGGCAGAATGCGTTCATCCGCGGTCTGCACATGAGTATGAGTGCCGATCACCGCGCTGACCCGGCCGTCCAGATACCACCCCAGGGCCTGCTTTTCGCTGGTCGCCTCGGCATGGAAATCTACCAGAATAACCCGCACCTCTGAGGGGATAGTGGCCAGTTGCCGATCCGCGCACCTAAAAGGGCACTCCAACGGACTCATGAACACCCGACCTTCCAGATTGAAGATGGCCACGGGTTCCCCGGCCGGGGTCTCCACTATGGCCAATCCCTGTCCCGGGGTCTCAGGCGGGTAATTGGCCGGGCGCAACAGGCGGTCACTGGACTCCAGATAGGGGATAATCTCTTTATGTTTCCATAGGTGGTTGCCGCTGGTCAGGATATCGATTCCTTGTCCCAACAGTTGCTCAGCCAGGGGCGGGGTAATGCCGATGCCGCCGGCCGCATTTTCGCCGTTGGCGACCACCAGATCGATCTGATGCTGATCAACCACCTTGTGGAGCAGATGGGCAATGGCCCGGCGTCCCGGTGCCCCCATGATGTCACCGATGAAAAAGATTTTCATTTGGTTTTAGTTGATAGTTTTAGTTTTAGCTGATGGTTTTGTTTTTTATCAACCAAAACTCTCAACTAAAACTAAGAACGAAAACTACCAACCAGAACTCCTTAACGGGCATATTCTACGGCCCGGGTCTCACGGATTACTGTAACCTTGATCTGTCCGGGATAGGTCAGCTTCTTCTCCACCTCTTTGGCTACCTCCCGGCTGAGCAATACCGCCTCCTCATCGCTGAGCTGGTCGCTGTCCACGATCAGGCGAACCTCGCGACCGGCCTGGATGGCGTAAGTCTTACTGACGCCATTAAAGGAACGGGCAATCTTTTCCAGTTCCTCCAGCCGTTTGACATAGGACTCCAGCATTTCCCGTCGGGCTCCCGGCCGGGCTCCGGATAATGTATCGGCGGCTTGCACCAGGATGGCCAACAAACTTTCCGGCGGGACATCCTCATGATGAGCCGCGATGGCATGCACGACCTTGGGCGACTCGCCGTAACGTTTGGCTAATTCCGCCCCGATCAGGGCATGTGGACCCTCAATTTCGTGGTCCACCGCTTTACCCAAATCATGCAACAGCCCGGCCCGTTTGGCCTGTTTGACATTAACTCCCAGTTCCGAGGCCATAATACCGCACAGGAAAGCAACTTCCTTTGAATGTTGGAGGACATTCTGGGCGAAACTGGTGCGGTATTTAAGCTTTCCCAAGAGCTTGATCAATTCCGGGTGCAGACCGTGCACGCCCACGTCAAAGGCCGCCTCTTCACCAGCTTCCCGGACATTGACCTCCATTTCCTGGGTCACTTTGTCAACAATTTCCTCAATCCGGGCCGGATGGATACGACCATCGGTAATCAAGCGCTCCAACGACAGCCGGGCTACCTCCCGGCGGATAGGATTAAACCCGGAAAGAATTACCGCCTCGGGAGTATCGTCAATGATGACGTCGATCCCGGTGGCAGCTTCAATAGCCCGGATATTACGGCCTTCTCGACCGATGATCCGGCCTTTCATCTCTTCGTTGGGTAAGTTTATCACCGACACCGTCTGCTCGGCCACATAATCACCGGCATAGCGTTTAATGGCCAGGGCGATTACCTCTTTGGCCTTCTTATCGGCCAGTTCCCGGGCCTCGGCCTCGACCCTTTTGACCATGCGGGCGGCATCAGTGCGAATCTCTCGTTCCAAGGCCTGGAGCAGAAGACTGCGGGCCTCTTCCGAACTGATACCCGCCAGGCGCTCCAACTGGTTTTTTTGTTCCTGGATTAATTGCTGATAACGGTTTTCCTGTTCTTGTAAGCCTTTTTCGGTCTTGACGATGGCTTTTTCCCGCTTGGCCAATTCCGAGTCTTTGGCGTCCAGGGTAGCGGTTTTGCGTTCCAGGTGCTCCTCTTTTTGCAGCAGCCGTTTCTCTAAGATATTTAATTCTAGCCGACGTTCCCGGGCCTCCTTATCGAACTCGACTTTTAATTGATAAAGCTGATCCTTTGCCTGAAGACTGGCTTCCTTTCTGATGCCTTCGGCCTCTTTCCTGGCTTCGTCCAACATTTTCTTAGCCAGGCACTCCACAGATTTGATCCGGGATTCCAGGATCATTTTGCGGAGATAGAAGCCGGCCAGCAGACCTAAGCCGCCAATCACTACTATCACTAGCAGTGTGGTCGATCCTCCCGGCCAACCCATAGCGGTTCTCCCCTCTATATTTATTACTGCTTCACCATTAAACCAGGGAGCAGATTATGTGAAAATTGTTTCAAAGCTGTTTAATGATATTTCTTTTAGATTGGCGGTCGCGACCGAAAGCCGCGTGAGGCTGGATCAACAGGGCGGGATAGAACCATTCTCGGGTCAGCCGTGATCAGGCTAACCTAACATATATAAAAATCTGCTTTAAGATATTGCTCGAGGTAAACAGTACCCCAGCGCGGTACAGACTTTGATTAACCTCCTTTCTTTGAAGCCTGACCTTGCCTGGAGGGGGGATTGCTGATCCCCCTCCGGGAGAGGTTTTTACCTCCACAAGATCTTGTTATCTATGTAAAACCATCCCCGCAGGTGGTAATAGCTTAACCTGATATATTGGGGCCCCAAATATTCTTTCATCCGCCCCGGGCACCGATAATGCGGTGTTCTCCAGTCTGAGGACTCCCTGGTAAACCTAAGGAGTCACGACCTGGCCCAAAAAATTTCGCTTCCCCCACAAATAATGCCGTGTTAACAGGAAGTTTTGAACCTCTAAAGTTCAAGTGGGTCTCTATGGTTGCTCCTTCAGGCTTTCCCTCGCGGGCCCTGCACAACGGAGTCCACCTGAAACCCGGTTTTGTAGTGTTGGAACATCAACTAAGCTGTTAATCACGAGCATTGCAGGGGAAGCGAACTGCGCATCTCGATTAATTTTATTAAATGTTGCGATTTGGTTTCAACTTCCCTTTGGAGTTGCTGGTAATCCTCCTTCATCTCCAGATATTCGTAAGCCAGGTTGAGGGCGGCCATAATAGCCACCTCCAAAGGAGATATCGCGGGCAACGCCTGCCTGATTTCTTTGATTTGGTCATCCACCAGACGGGTGATGGATTCAATCCGTCCGGGGGGCGCCTCACTTTTCAGGGTGATCGGCCGACCCAGTATCTCAATCTTTATAGTTTCCGGCACCAGTAAATAATTACTCCTTAGGTTTCGGCGCCGAGGCTTCCTAATTTGTGCAACAGCTGGTCTATGCGCTGCTTTACCAACTCCCGCTCTCGGCCTATTTTGTCGAGATATTCCTGAGCCTCCTTGAGCGCCTGCTCCTTTTCCTGCAGAGACTTAAGTAGAGAGGCATTATCCGTTTTCAGAGTTTGGTACTGAGTGAGGATCTGTTCCAGTCGGTTCTCCAAGACTTCAAAGAGCTCTAGTGACACTCCCGCTTCCCCTTTAGTTTCTATGAGATTGATTTTATTCGATACAGATAAAAAGTCAAGGACTTTTAGACCCTGATCCAGTCAAGCTCTGACGCAGACGCGCGGCTAAACCGGAATAGCGTTTCAAGGGCCGATCGTTGCGGATGGCCATGCTCAGGGCCTTTTTACTACCCAACAGGACGACCAGCCGTTTCCCGCGGGTAATGGCGGTATAGATCAGGTTCCGTTGCAGCATCAAATAGTGGTGGGTAGTGAGCGCGATAACCACCGCGGGAAACTCGTTGCCTTGGGCTTTGTGGACCGACACCGCGTAGGCCAGCGTTATTTCATCCCATTCGGCCGGCTCATAACTCACTTGCCGACCCTCAAAATTAACCCTCAGTAAGTTGTTTTCAGCATCATAGCCGCTGACCAGACCGATATCCCCATTAAACACCTCTTTATCATAATTATTGCGCAGTTGCATGATCTTGTCATGCAGTTTAAACATCCGGCCCCCACCCTGCCAGATGACGGGGTTTTGGTTAATCTGCTTTTGCAGTTCCTGGTTAAGATTTTGGACGCCGACCACCCCCCGATGCATCGGGGTAAGGACTTGGATATCTCGGACCGGGTTAAAACCATAGCGCCGCGGCAGTCTGTGGGCCACTATCTCAAGCAATCGATCCCGCAGTATTTCCGGGTCGTCGATCTCCAGAAAGAAGAAATCCGCGGTCTGGGGCTGAGGGGGCATAATCGGAAACTGGCCCTGATTGATCCGGTGGGCATTAATAACTATCAGACTCTGACGGGCCTGGCGATAGATTTCCCGCAACTGGACTACCGGGATCACCCCCGAATCCAGCAGATCTTTGAGGACATTACCCGGACCGACCGAGGGCAACTGGTGGGCATCGCCGACCAGTATGAGGCGGGCGACTGCGGGCAGGGCCTTCAACAGGTGGTACATCAGGATGGTGTCCACCATGGAGACCTCATCGACCACCACCACATCGGTCTTTAACGGATCCCCCGCATTGCGCCGAAAGCCTCCGGTCTGCGGCGAAAATTCCAGGCAGCGGTGAATAGTGGAGGCCTCGCTACCGGTCGCTTCGGACAAACGCTTGGCGGCCCGGCCGGTGGGCGCCAACAGGGTTACCCGGGCTCCCAGCGACCGATAAATATCCGTAATGCAACTAATAATAGTGGTCTTACCGGTTCCCGGGCCCCCGGTAATCACCAGGACCTTTTCGGTCAGGGCTGCGGTCACCGCCTGCGCCTGTTCGGCGGATAACTTTAACCGCCGACGCTTCTGGGCCCATTCCAGGGCCTGATCCAGAGCCAGCGGCCGCTCTAATCCCGGTCCGGCGCGCAGCCGGGCCAGGAGCTGGGCAATGCCGGTTTCCGCCACAAAAAATGGTTTGCGGTAGATGGCGGTTTCTCCCCCCTCCAGACGCTCAATCACCAGGTGACCCTCCTGCACCTGGCTCTCCAGGGCGGCTTCCAGGGCTGGCCCTTCGGACTCCAATAACTCCTGGGCCTTGGTGATCAATAGTTTACGAGGGGCATAGACGTGCCCTTGTTTGGCCAACTGGTCCAGGCTGTAAAGCAGACCCGCGGCCAGGCGAGCCGGTGATTGGCGATCAATGTTGAGGCGGGCGGCCAGGCGGTCGGCAGTAAGGAAACCGATACCGTAGACTTCGGTGGCCAGTTGATAGGGGTTGTCGCTGACTACCTGGATGGCCTGAGAACCATACTGTTTATAGATCTTGGTGGCATAGGCCACCCCCACCCCATGCTCCTGGAGAAACAGCATGACCTCGCGGATGTCTTTCTGGGTTTCCCAGGCCGCCTGAATCTGGGCAGCGCGTTTACTGCCGATTCCGGGCACTTCCTGTAAGCGTTTGGGGGTATTATCAATAATATCCAAAGTTTGCGCGCCGAATTGCTTGACCAGACGTGCGGCCAATTCGGGACCGATGCCGTGAATAAAACCGGATCCCAGGTATTTTTGGATCCCGGCGGCCGTGGCCGGGACTACCGAGGTCCACCAGACCACCTGGAATTGCTCGCCGAAGCGGGGGTGGACCGCCCAGCGTCCCTTAAGGCGCAATTGCTCGCCTTCCTGAATACCGGTCAGGGGTCCGACCACCGTGACCAGGTCCGGGCGGCCCTTGGTCTGGAGACGGGCTACGGTAAAGTGACTCACCGGATCGGTATAGCTGATCCGCTCCACCTGCCCGGCCAGCGTGGCCAAATCATCTGAATGGGATGGTTCTGGAGTTGCGGCTACCATTATTGTGGGATAATCAGACCCTAGTATTTTTTTTAATAATAGCAGAATTTGTCGATTTTAAGAAGGAAAGAAGGCGTGCCGCTTATTGTATAGATCTTTGGTACTAATAATCACGAGGAGATGGTCTTAACCAAGCAGAAACTGTGTTCTGTTACGAAAGGTTCAAAGTTCAAGGTTCAGAGTCCGATAAAAGTAGGGCTTGGGGTCCGATAGGGACCTGGTAGCCTCAATCGCCGCCATCGTCTCCGGTCCCGAGCCTTTCTTGACACTCGGGACAGACGCCCTGGACTTCCAAGGTATGGGTTTTGACCAGATAACCAAACCTCCAGGCCAGTTTCTGTTCCACACAGATCAGCAGAGGGTCTTCAAATTCGACAATTGCCCCGCATTTCAGGCAACGCAGGTGGCAATGATGCGGCTGACCATAGATGGACTCATAGTGCCAATGGCCGTCGGTAAAATCGACCTCGCGGATCAGACCGCAATCCAACAACAGCGGTAAAGTTCGATAAATAGAGGCCTTGGAAATCTTAATGCCCTGGCGGCGGAGACGGAGATAAAGTTCATCCACATCAAAATGGCCGTGGAAGGCGGTTATCTCCTGTAGGATCTTCTCCCGCTCCGGGGTTTGGCGTAAGCCCCGCCCCCGGATATATTCTTTAAAAATTTCTAGTTCAGATTTCATGACCACAGATAATTTATTGAGATTCAAATACAAATTTTAATGATTAAGGGCTAACCTGTCAAGCGAAATCGGCCAGCCCGGCCAGCTTAAATGGTAAGATTGTGCGGAAGATAACAAATCCGACTGGCTATCGTTTCTTTTCCGCAGACCCTTGGGCAATTGTGCAGCTTGATAATATTTTAACCCACGATTAGGTCATTCTAGTGAATATTTACTCATAATTGTTATTGACAGGTCTATGGACACAATGGTAATAATAATTTCTAATGTTGGAGAATGAGAAATATTTTACAAGATTATCCCCTAGTTTCCGAGCTTTCAGGGCGGAAAACTTGGTTCCAGGTTACGCCATCATAACGGGAGGCGGTGCGATCAGCGCCACCGCCAACCCGGGGGCTTAACCTAACGCTAGCCGATGACTCATTCTCCCCGGACGATCAGGACGACAGCGGTCACGCTCCGGGAACAGACAGATCTCGGTGTCAAAGATTGGCTAACTGGTCTGAAATCTCTCTAAAAGAGGAAGGAAAAAATGGCGGAGCGAGGTATAGAAAAAAGTGGGTCGAATCCAGGCCAGAGTGGGGGTCCTAGCGGCGCCGTCCTGGTAGTTGGAGCCGGGGTGACAGGCGTCCAGGCCGCCGAAGATTTGGCCAACTCGGGTTATTATGTTTATTTATTGGAAAAAACCGCCAAGGTTGGCGGGGTCACCGCAGAACTGGACAAGATGTTTCCCACCCATGACTGTTTCCTCTGTATGGTCTGCCCGAAACAGGATACCCATGGGTTTGTGGAAGTTACCCGCCATCCCTTTATCGAGTTCCTGCCCCAGGCTGACCTCCAGAAATTAGAGGGGGAACCAGGAAACTTCCAGGCCCAGGTCCGGGTCGGCTCGGAGTCCCAAGCCCGAAACCTAAAGATAGGGGCCGTTATTCTGGCTCCTGGCTATGAGGTCTTTGATCCAACCATATATGATGTTTATCATTATGCTGACTATCCTAATGTCATCAATAGCCTAGAATTTGAACGCCTCTTGTCGGGTACCGGTCCCACCGGCGGCCGTCTCCTACGCCCGTCTGACGGTCAGGAGGCCAAAAAGATTGCCTGGTTCCAATGCGTGGGTTCCCGGGACATTCATCATGGCGATAATGCCTATTGTTCTTCGATCTGCTGCATGTATGCGCTTAAAGAAGCCATGATGGCCAAGGAACTGTGTCCGGAGCCGCCCGAGACCAGCATCTTTTTTATGGATATCCGCACCTTTGGCAAGGATTTTGAGCTATATCTGCACCGGGCGGAGAATTTAGGGGTGCGACTGATCCGCTCCCGCATCCATACTATCGACCCGGTAGAAAACCATAACTTAAGTCTAAAGTACATTGATGATACCGGTCAGAGCCAGGTTGAGGTCTACGACCTGGTGGTGCTGTCCGTAGGTATGCAAATCACCAAGGCGACCCAGGAGTTGGCCCATAAACTAGGGGTTGAACTTAACCAACATAATTTTGCCCAGACTTCCACCTTCCAGCCGGTAAAGACCAACCGGCCGGGTATCTATGTGTGCGGGGCTTTTCAGAATCCGTTAAATATTCCCGAATCCGTAACCCAGGCCTCGGCCGCGGTGGCCGCGGTGTCGGCGGATCTAAATAACGTCCGGGGCACGGTGGCCAAACCCAAGAGCTATCCGGCGGAACGTGAGGTCTCCGGTGAAGCTCCTCGGGTGGGAGTATTTATTGATAGTTGTGGGATTGATTCCAGCAGTCTAGACCTTCCGGCTTTGGCCTCTTATGCCAAAACCCTGGCTAACGTTGCCCTGGCCGAAATCGGAGAGTTCTTGTGCAACCCCGGTGGCCCGGCAAAGATGAAGGACATTATCCAGCAAAACAACCTCAACCGGGTGGTGGTGGCCGCGGGTTCGGTCCGCAATTACCGGCAACAGTATCAGGATATTGTGCAGAGTGCCGGTCTCAATAAGTATCTGATGGAAATGACCAATATTCGGGAACAGGTTGCCTGGGTCCATAAAGGTGAACCTGCGAAGGCTACCCAAAAGGCCAAGGGTCTGATCCGCATGGCCGTCGCCGACGCCAACCTGCGGCAACCGATTAGCGAAGCCGAGGTGCCGGTCACCAGAAGTGGTCTGGTCGTGGGCGGCGGCATCGGCGGCCTGAATGCCGCCCTAAGTCTGGCCCAGCAAGGTTTTCCCGTTACCCTGATCGAAAAGACCGGAGAACTGGGAGGCATCGCCCGCCGTCTCTATAACACTATTGAGGGCGATGATGTCCAGGCCTACCTCCAGGACCTGATTGCCCAGGTCCAGGCCCATCCGCAGATCGAGGTCCTGACCAATAGCGAGATCGTTGAATTTAAAGGGATAAAGGGTGACTTTACCTCAAAAATTAAGGTAGCTGGGGACACCCGGGAGCTCCGGCATGGCGTCGCCATTGTCGCCTCCGGGGCTGAGCCCTATAAACCCAAGGAATATTTATATGGTCAGAATCCGGCCGTGGTGACGCAACTGGAATTGGGAGAGCGTCTATCCACTAAACCGGAGGAGGCCAGGGGCTGGAAAAGTATCGCCATGATCCAGTGCGTCGGCTCCCGGAATCAGGAAAACCCCAATTGCAGCCGCATCTGTTGCCAGGCGGCGATCAAAAACGCTTTACATATCAAAAAGCTAAATCCCGAAGCAAATGTCTTTATCCTGTACCGCGATATGCGCACCTATGGGCTGATGGAAGATTATTATCAGGAAGCCCGCAAGCAAGGGGTCATGTTGTTCCGTTATCGGCGTCAAGAGCCGCCGATTGCCGAGGACAGAGGCGGTCGGTTAAGCATTCGCTTTAAAGATCTGATCTTGGACCGCGAGGTTACCCTCAGTCCCGATATCCTGGCCTTAAGCACCGGCGCGGTGCCCGGTGACAACGAGGCCTTAGCCCAGACCATGAAGCTGGAGCGTGATAACCTGGGCTGGTTCCAGGAAGTCCATTTAAAACAACGGCCTATAGATTTCTTCACCGAAGGCGTCTATATGTGCGGTTTGGCCCACGCGCCCAAACTGATCACCGAGACCATCGCCCAGGCCCAGGCCGCGGCCGGTCGGGCCTTAACCGTGCTGGCCGCTGAGCGCCAGCGCATCGGCGGGGTGGTGGCGGTAGTGGATAAGGACATCTGTGCCGCCTGTCTGATCTGTGTGCGGGCCTGTCCGTACGAGGTGCCCTATATCTGTGAAGACGGCTACTCGGTGATCGATCCGGCCCGCTGCCAGGGTTGTGGTATCTGTCCGGCGGAATGTCCGGCCAAGGCCATTACCTTGCAGAGCTATACTGATGCCCAGTTGCTGGCCAAATGCGATGCCCTGTTAGCCGAAGCGGCCGGTTGAAGGTGGTAAAGAGGCGCACCACCTATAGCCAATTAGGAAGGGCAAACCGGGCTGATTACCCGGGGAAAGGTCTTAAACATAGTTTTCGAACCGATAATCCTGGCTTTCTGTTGCCATTTTTGTGCTTATGCGGCGGCGGATCTGGCCGGATCCATGCGGTTAAGTTATCCGGCTAATGTCTTGATCATCCAAATCCCTTGTTCGGGGCGGATCAAGACCATCCATCTGTTACGGGCTTTTCAATACGGCGCAGATGGAGTCCTGGTAGCTGGGTGTCGGGAAGGGGAGTGTCATTTTCGGACCGGCAATTTCCGGGCCCGGCGTAAAGTGGAACGGGTGAAAGAGATTCTGGATGATCTGGGCCTCGGCGCTGACCGGGTGGCAATGTATAATCTATCCGCCAGCATGGGGCCTAGATTTACGGAAATTGCCCAGGAAATGACCGCCAGAATCAAGGAATTAGGGCCTAACCCGCTAAGCGGGTCAAGGCCTGGGGAGAACGTCGCCGCGGCGCTCCGGCCCATGGTGACTCAGACCTAAGATGGCAAGGTAGAATCGGAAGATTTTGCCAGAAGGAGTAGGGGAATGAGCGAAGCTTTTGAGCCAACGATTATTGCTTATACCTGTCATTTCTGCCCTTATGAAATGGCCGATAAGGCAGGCGAGCAAGGTTTAAGTTATCCCACCAATGTCTCCATCATTGAAGTGCCCTGCACCGGAAGGATTGATGTCATCCACCTGCTGCGGGCTTTCCAAGACGGAGCCGACGGCGTTTATGTGGTGGCCTGCAAAGAAGGCGAATGTCATCACAAAACCGGCAACCTGGTGGCTAAGAAAAGGTTGCAATATACCAAAAAGATCCTGGACGATCTGGAAATCGGCAGCGAGCGGTTAGAGATGCGTTACATCATGACCGGAGAAGTCCCGCACTTCGCCCGCATCGCTCAGGAGATGACCGGCAAGATTCGGGCCCTGGGACCCAGTCCGGTCAAAAACGGAGGCGCCGCCCATAAGGCCTAGATCGGA